>JBKHEM010000056.1:0-14001 GCA_046540815.1 Salinivenus sp. | reverse complement strand
CATGCACAACCTCCACGGCCCCGATCGCCTGTTCGACACCCGCTACGGCCACGTCTTGCAGTGCGCCTGCTGCGACCGCATCCAGATCACGTTCCGCGAGCATACCCTGCTGGTTGACGAAGACGAGCTGGAGGTGCTGACCGACACGATCAAACACGCCTGGGAGCAGGTGCGCGACACCGAAGACCAGGATCGGTGGACCCTCCAGGCCAGCACCGATGCCGGCCCCGTCGCCATTACACTCCCCGAACCTTCGCTTCGCACCCTGAACACGCTGCTCCGGGGCGCGTGGTCGATGTACTCCCTCCGCAAGCGGGTGGCGGCCGTGGCGTCGGGCGACGGCGACGCGGCGCACGACGTGTTGCGCGACCATGTACCGCCGTCCGCCTCGCGGTGGAGCGGCATCGACCGGTCGTGCTGAGCTGCCCCCAATCCCCCCACGCCTCCATGCCCGACGCGCCCTCTGTCCACACCTTCGACGCCGACCGCGCCGCGGCGTACGACGACCGCATCCGGCACCTCTTCCCCGGCTACGACGCACTCCAGGACACGGTCGCGTCCGTGCTGGCGGCCGACCTGCCCGAGGCCGCGCACCTGCTCGTGGCGGGGGCGGGCACCGGCACCGAGATTGTGCAGATGGGACGTGCCCATCCGCAGTGGCGCTTTACCGCCGTCGATCCATCGGCCGCGATGTTGGAGCACTGCCGACAGAAGGTTGCGGACGCTGGGCTCGACGATCGGGTCGAATACGTCGATGCCCCCGTCGAGACGATGCCGACGACGCGATCGTTCGACGCCGCCACGTCGCTCCTCGTCACGCACTTCATCGACGAACGGGCGGCCAAGCAGCGCTACTTCCGGAGCCTTGCGGAGCGGCTGGCCCCCGGCGCCCCCCTCGTGTGGGCCGACCTCTACCGCCCGTCGTCCGACGCCGCATTTCGCACGCTCTGGTCCGCGTGGCGAACGCAGATGCGCGCCCGGCTGGACGACAACACGGTCGAGGATGCGTTCCGGGACATCAGGGAGGGGATCTCCTTCATCTGCCCATCGGCCCTGGAGCGCATTGTCACTGCCGCCGGGATGATCGCCCCGACGCCGGTGTACCAGCAGCTTCTGTGGGGCGCGTGGATGGCGCGCCGCGGCGACGACTGACTACAGCCGCACCGAGGCGCCCACGAGCAGCGTGCGGCCCGGCATCGGCGCGTCGAAGATCTCGCTGTACTCCCGGTCGAACGCGTTGCGGAGCTCGAGGGACAGGGTGGTGCGGGCCCCCGAAAGGCGCGTGTTGTAGGCGAACCGGCCGTGGACCACGCCAAAGCGGTCGGTGGCCAGGGGCGCATCGCGCAGCCGGTCCTTCCACACGCCCTGGAGCCCCAGCGTAACGGGGCCCGCGGTCATCGACGCATTGCCCTGCACGTGGTGGCGGGCGCTATTGAGCCCGTACTTGTACGCGGAAACCGGCGCCTCGCCGTCCAGGGTCGCATCGAGAAGCGTGTAGGACGCATCCAGGTTGAGGCCGACCGAGCCGACGCGGCGGTCCAGCGCCAGTTCCGTTTCGAGGCCGGTCGTGGTGGTGCGATCGAGGTTCTGGGCCTTGAAGAAGTCGGGGCCGGACGCCTGCTCCTGCAACAAATAGTCAATTGCGTTCTGGGTGGCGCGGTGAAAGCCCGTGACCGAGAGGGACAGATCGGCGGGCAGGCGCACGTCGGCCCCCGCCTCGCCCGACCACGCCGTCTCGGCGTCCAGGTCCTCGTTGCCCTGATTCGTAGGCGAGTCGATGTAGCGCTCCACGTAATTCGGCGCGCGCACTACGCGGCCGCCGCCCGCCCGGAGCGTGGCCGGCCCCAGGTCGTAGGCCAGGTAGAGCTGCGGCGTCGGCTCCAGGCCGTACACCGGGTCGTAGTCAACGCGCGTGCTCTGGTTCACGGTGAGACGCGCGGTGGGCTGCCAGCGCAGACTCACAAACGCCCCGGCCGACGGGTCGCTGTGAAGCCCATCCCGGTTGCTGTCGACGCCCCGAAGGCCGGCGTCGGCCCCGCCCGTGACGCGCACGGCGCCTAGCGTGTGGGAAGCCTGTCCCTGGAGCTGGACGCGTCGGCTAATGTGACGGTTGGCGCCGGTCTCGGCGTTGTAGGTGTACCGGTCGCGGTGCTGTTTTCCGAAGACCTGCACCCGCCACGGCGTGTCCGTTTCGCCGGAACTCGACAACTGACTCTGCAGCCACAACGTGGAGGTGGCCTCGCGAGCCCGATCGCTTGGGAAGTTCGTGTAGTAGTGATACGCCCCAAACTCGCGGTCGTCCACACCCGCTCGGGTATACCAGTTGGCACCGCCCAGGTCGCGACTGAGGGCCGCGGTGCCGGTGCGTCGTTGAAAGTCAGTGCGCACAGTGGAGCCGTCGTCGTAGGTCACCGGCTGTCCGTCCGACTGGATTGTCTGCCCGTCGCTGCCCTGCGCGGTCGCCGCTGCGCTCACCGCCGTTCGGGAGCCGACGTTGCGGACGGCGCCCCCTCCCTCGTAGAGCGCGTTCTTGCCGTAGCGCCCATCGATGCGGGCCGCAAGGCCGCTATCGTCCATGTCGCCGTTCCGAAGGGCGGTTTTGGTGATGAGGTGCACCACGCCGCCGAGGGCGTCGGGGCCGTAGAGGGCCGTGGCCGGACCGCGGAGCACCTCCACCCGGGCAATTTCGGAGAGCGGCACGGGAAGGTCCATGAGGAAATGCCCCGTGTATGGATCATTGATGCGGGCCCCGTCAAGCAGGAGAAGCACGCCATTAAAGGTAGAGCCGCGCATCGTGAGGTCGCTCTGCACCCCAAAGCCCCCCCGGCTCTGCACGTCGAGCCCCGCCACCTGGTCAAGGAGCTGGTCGACGCTGTTGACCGAGAGGGCCTCGATGTCGTTTTGCGTGTACACGTTCACGCGGCGGCCGGTCGTTTGCACGGGCGCGTCGGCCCGGGAGGCCGTCACCACCACGCTGTCGGGCAGTTGCACCGAGAACGCAACATCGGCGGTGTCGGGCGTCTGGGCCTCGGCCGGACGAAAGGCCATAACGCCAAGGGCGAGAACGAGAAGCAGGCGACGCATAGAAGGCGGTGGATCGATTCAAAAATAACAGGGGCGCTGAACGAGCACCCCATTCGGGGGATCCACGTTCACTAGATTGTGAACGTTTGGACCCTGTAACAACACCCCCCGTGCCCCTCACAGCAGAGAGGACCTCGTCCACACGGACCTCCAGAGACCCCTCGCTTTCTTTTTCGTATGAACTCCCGCCCTATGTCTGCCGCCTCCACGCGAACCACAATGGACGCCGCCGATCCGAAGACAGCCCTCGAAAGTGAGCGCCCGCCGGTGCTCATCAACGCGCTACCGCGAGAGGCCCACGAGGCGAAGCACATCCCGGGCTCCGTCAACGTCCCCGTCGACGACATCGAGCAGGTGAAGACCCTCGTGCCCAACACGGACGAGCCCATCGTGGTGTACTGCGCCAATGCCGACTGTGACGCCTCCCCCACGGCGACCCGAATGCTCGAAGGGATGGGCTACACAAGCGTCGTCGACTTTGAGGACGGCTACGCCGGATGGCGCCGGGCCGGCTTTCCGCTCGTCGGGTCCGGCGCGTGACACCACGACCGGCGCCGCCGGCCTCAGCCGAGGGACCTGCTTTGGGGAGGGAACGACCTTTTATGTGGCGACCGGGCGGCTTTCTGTTTCCCTTGACGCCGGGGGCCGCGCTCTGCGAACGCCTGGGGGCTCCATCCGTCTAACCCTTCCTGTTTTTCGGCGGATCTGTTGGTGCGCCCGAGGCAGGACTCGCTGCGTGCTCTTCGGTTTGTCTTTTTTCGTTCGACGAATGGGCTCTCGCATTTCGTTCTGGTTCGTGGTGGCGGCGGGCCTTCTTCTCTTCTGTCCCCTCCGCCCGGCGACCGCTCAGGACTCGGCTTCTCTTCACGGCTACGTGCGCGACGCGGCCACGGGCGAGACGCTGCTGCAAGCGAACGTGCTGGTCCAGGGCACCGGGAAAGGGGCCGCGACAAACAACGCGGGCTACTATACCCTCGGGGACCTGTCGCCCGGGACCTACACCGTGGTCGTCTCGTATGTCGGCTATCAAACGCAGACCGAGTCCGTGACGCTCTCGGCCGGAGAGGAGCGCCGCCTCGACGTGGCCCTGACGCCTCGGGACCTGGAGGGCGAGGAGGTGGTGGTGACGGGCGAACGGGACGACGAAGACGACCGGACCCTCGGCGTGGACCGCCTGGAAGTGGCCCAGGTGAAAGAGCTGCCCTCGGTGCTGGAGCCGGACGTGTTTCGGTCTCTGGCCTTGCTCCCCGGCGTCAAAACATCCTCTGACTATTCCAGCAACCTGTACATCCGAGGGGGCAGCCCCGGGCAAAACCTCGTGCTGCTCGATGGCACAACCGTCTACAACCCGACTCATTTCTTTGGCTTTTTCTCCACGTTCAACCCGGACGCGATCAAGGACGTGCAGCTCTACAAGGGCGCCTATCCGGCGGAGTACGGGGGCCGCCTGGGCGGCGTGCTCGACATCTACAACAAGGACGGCAATCGCCAGGAAACCACCGGCGGACTGAGCGTGGGCCTGCTCGCCTCGCGCGCCTACGTGGAAGGCCCCTACGGACGCGCCGACAGCACCGACGCGGCCGACGGCTCCTACATGGTGGCCGTGCGCCGCTCAACCCTCGAACCGGTCCTGGCCGCGCTCCGGGCCACCGACACCGAAGGCATCCCGGACGCGTTTGCCTTCTACGACGTAAACGCCAAGGTCAACTACGATGCCGGTCCCAACGACGACGTGTCGCTGGCCCTCTACGGCGGACGGGATCAGCTCGACCTTCAGTTTCAGGACGAGGGGCGCTTCGACATTGCATATGGGAATCAGACGCTCACGGCCAACTGGACGCATCTCTTTGGCGACCAGGTATTTTCGACCCTGCAGGCAACCGGGTCGCGCTACCGGAGCACTCCGATTGCTCAGATTGCCAACACGCGCTTTCGGCAGGAAAACGGCGTCGACGATGTGGCGGTGAACGCCGACGTGGAGTACACGCCCACCTCAGCCCACGCGCTGAAAGCCGGGGCCCGCTGGAGCACCCTCTCCTTTCGGCTCCGCAACGTGTTTGATGGAGAGGAGACGTTTCGACAGCGCCTGCGCGGGCAGCGCGCGTCCCTCTACGTACAGGACACCTATACGCCCTCGGACGACTGGACCCTTCGCGGCGGGTTGCGCGGCACCTACTTTAGTCGCGGTTCGTTTTGGCGCCTTTCCCCCCGCCTCTCCGTCGAGCGCGGCGTTGGGGCCGCCACCCAGCTGCAGGTGGCCTACGGGCGGTACTACCAGTTTCTCACGCTGGAGACCAGCCAGCTCTTCACCGGCTTCGACACGTGGCTGATGGCGGACGCGGGCGTGCCCCCTTCCTGGGGCGACCAGCTGGCCCTGGGCGTCACCACACAACTGGGGGACGCGTGGGGACTGAAGGTGGAGGTCTACGGGCGAACCCTCCGCGACCTTTTCGAACAGGATCCCTTTCTGCCAGATCAGGCCGGGGTGGCCTATCCCGAGCGCTTCCACTTCGGCGACGGGCGGGCGTACGGGGCCGAGGTGCTGGTCCGCCGGCGGGCCGGCGCCCTCAACGGAACCCTCAGCTACACGCTGGGGCGCACCGAACGGCGCTTCCCGAACATCAACACCACCGAGGCCGGCACCCCTCAGTACTACCCGCCCAAATACGACCGCACGCACGACCTTACGCTGGCCACCACCTACCGCCTGTCGGACGCCTGGCGCCTCACCGGCACCTTCACCTACAGCACGGGGCAGGCCTACACGCGCCCCGATCGCCAGTACAACCTGGTGGACGCCCCCTTTCAGCCGTCTACGGAGGCGCGCAACGTTCTGGTCAGCCCATTCAACAACGCGCGCCTCCCCCCGTACCACCGGCTCGACCTCGGGGTGGCCCATACCGGCCGCCTCTTCGGCGTGGCCGACTATGAGGTGCAAGCGCAGGTGATCAACGCCTATTCGCGCCGCAACATCTGGTTTTACCAGTACGAGAGTGCGGCCGACGGCACCCTGGAGCGCACCGACGTGCCCCAGATTCCGGTTCCCATTCCCAACCTCTCCCTCTCCCTGACCTTCTGATTGGTTCTCGCACACTGGTTCACGTGTCTCCGATGCCCCGCCTCCTCTACGCTCTTCTTCCGGTGGTCCTGGCCGTCGGCCTGCTGGGCTGCGACACCACGGCGACGCAGCCCGAGTCCCAGGTCGTCGTGGAGGCGTACCTGGAAGCCGAGGCGCCGCTGCGCACCGTGCGGCTGACCCGCTCGGTGGACGTGGACACGACGTACGACCCCCAGCGGGCGGCCCTTCGCGACGCAGACGTGGTCCTTCAGCAGTTGAACGCGGACAGCTCGGTTGCCACCTCCATTCCCTACCGCGAGTCCGAGAGCGACCCCGGCGTGTACGTGCCCACCCGGCAGATCACCGTGCAGCCCCAGACGATGTACCGACTGCAGGCCACGCCCCCCACCGGCGAGGCGATTACAGCCACCACAACCGTGCCCGACACGGTGCGCGCGGTGCGCACCGAGAACGACACTGTGACCTACCCCACATCTCAAGAGCCCGAGCCGCCCCAGTTTTCCCTCACGGTGCGCCCCGGCACGGCCACGCTGGAACGTCAGAACGTGTACGTCCTCACCGCCACGTCCCTCCTCGACTTTCAAAACACCCCCAAGGACTCCCTCCGGCGCCAGCTCACCCCCTTCTACGCCGACACGTACGACCCCGACACGGACACGCTGTCCTCGTTTCGGGTCAACTCCTCGGGCCTGCTGAACGAGGCCAACTTCGCGCGCAACGACGACGGCACCCTCACCATCCGGCTGCCCTGGCTGGCCGTGGCCTTCTACGGCCCCAACCGGATCGACGCCAACGTGGTGGACGACAACCTGTACGACCTGCTCCGCACGCAGCAGGCCCAACAGATGAGCCTCGCCCCTGGGGAGATTCCGAACGTGATCGAGCACATCGACGGGGGCACCGGCATCTTCGGGAGCTACGCCCGCGTGGGGGCCGACGTGCTCGTGCGCCGGAGCCCCTCGGAATAGCTCCGCTGAGCGCCCCGTCGGGACATCTTTGTTCCTACACCTCGGATGGACGAGGGCCTTCTGCCTCCATCTGCGCTCGTTCGCCGACGTAGCCCCCGAGAAGCGACGCCAGCAGCCCCACCACCAGCACCAGCAGCATGCGCGTGTAGGTCAAAATGCTCTCGCCGGCAAGCGTAAACACGAAGACATCAATCAAAAGGATGAGCGTGATCAGGCCCGCGACGGCCGCCTCGTACGAGGTGTCGCCCGGCGACCGGAACGCACACACGTAGCCGGTGGCCAGCAGGCCGGGAACGACCACAAAGAGCATCGCCCACACGTGGTCCGCCTCCAGGGCGGCGGAGGGCTGCAGGGAAAGGCCGAACAGCCAGATCACGACGTTGGCCAGAAACAGGCTCACCGCAAGGCCCAGGATGGTCCCGGCCACAATCCACCCCCACTCCAGGGCGCCGGTCGCGTCGCGGCCTGCGTAGGTGCGCCGGAGCTTTTCGCCGGCCCAGGCCCCGGCAACGGTGAGCACCAGGCCGTTGAGAAAAGCGATCACCATCGTGTACGTGTAGGTCCCCTCGTTCACCAGCCCCTCAAAGGCCTGGAGGTCCAGGGCAGTGATAATAACGTACGACACCCCCGATACAAGACCAGCAGTCACGACCGGTTCGAGCCCCGGTCTCCCCTTACTCAAATACCCGTACGCCGCCCCCGCCAGGATAAATCCGGACGTCATGGCAAGGAGCGGAAAGGTTGCTGCCCCGAAGGCACTTCCGTTCATCCAGGCCAGGAGCACAACAAAGACGACGCCGACAACGAACGACCCGGCAATGGCGGCCGGATCAAAGCGAAAGGCGGAGCGAGTGAACATGGGCTTGGTGGGATCGGCTCGTAAAGAGGCGCCGCGCGAGGCGAACGGATCGCGCCCGGCCCTGGCCGAGACGATGGATGTTGCCTCCTCTCCTAGATACGCCTTATCATCCTAAAGATGAAAACGCCCAGAGCAGAGGCGGTCCCCTTGGGCGTTTTGCACCAAAAATCCGATTCTGCTCGTGGCCCTGGCACACCACCGGGTTAATTCCCCATGACCCCCTTCCGGGGCGGTTGCGTTGGAGCCCTCGCGGTCCTACACTATACTCGATTTCCCCTTGGCCCCGCCCCCCCTCTGCCTCGGACCCGGAGGCCCCTGTGCGTGTTATACGGCATGCTTTGGGCGTGGAGGGGACGGCCCGTCCGGGCCGCTCGGCGACCGCAGGCGCTCGGTCCTGCGAGCCGCCGTCTCGTCGCTCGACTGCCTGACCCGTTTTTCTGTTCATGGCTTCCCCGTCTTCTGCGCGTCGCGTCGTCGTCACTGGCCTTGGGTCCCTCTCGCCTCTGGGGCACTCCGTGGACGAACACTGGAGCGGCCTGCTGTCCGGCACGAGCGGGGCCGGTCCCATTACGAAGTTCGACCCCTCGGACGTGCGCTCCAAAATCGCCTGCGAGGTGACCGGCTTCGACCCCGCCGACTACCTCGATGACCGGCAGGTGCGGCGGCAGGACCTTTTCAGCCAGTACGGACTGGTGGTCACCCAGCAGGCCTTCGACGACGCCGGGCTCGACCCCGAGGCCCTCTCGGAGGCGGAGCGCGACCGCATCGGCGTGGTGATGGGAACGGGCGTGGGCGGCAGCAACATTTTCGTGGACGAAGTGCTGAACCTGGAAGAGAACGGGGCCCGACGCATCTCGCCCTTCTTCGTCCCCATGATGATTAGCAACATGGCGGCGGGGCTCATCGCCATGGAGCACACGCTGCGCGGCCCCAACCACTGTGTCGTGAGTGCGTGTGCGACCGGCAACGACGCCATCACCGACGGCTACCTGCTGATGCAGCAGGGCCACGCCGACGCGATGATCGTGGGCGGCACCGAGGCCTCGGTCAACGAGCTGTGCGTGGGCGGCTTCTCGTCGATGCGCGCCCTCTCGACCCGAAACGACGATCCGAAGTCGGCCAGCCGCCCCTTCGACGCCGACCGCGACGGGTTTGTGATTGCCGAGGGGGCCGGGGCGTTGCTCTTGGAAACCCTGGAGCACGCCCGGGAGCGCGGCGCCCCCATCTACGCCGAGGTCGCCGGCGTTGGCAAGTCGAACGACGCGCACCACTACGCGGCCCCCGACCCGGACGGCCGCGGGGCGGCTCTCGCCATGCAAAATGCCCTCGACGACGCCGGCCTCGCGCCCACGGACGTCGACCACATCAACATGCACGCCACCTCCACGCCCGTCGGCGACGTGATCGAATCCGACGCGGTGAAAACGGTCTTCGGCGAGCACGCCTACGACATCAACCTGTCGGCCACGAAGAGCATGACTGGGCACATGCTTGGGGCCGCCGGGGCCGCCGAGGCCATCGCCTCGATTCTTGCCATTCACGAAGGCCGCGTCCCCCCCACCATCAACGTGGAGGAGGTGGACGAAGAGTGCGACCTTAACTACACCCTGCACGAGCCGGTGGAGCGCAAGGTGACGGCGGCCCTCTCGAATGCCTTCGGGTTTGGGGGACACAACACCACTTTGGCATTCAAGGCTTTCGAGGCGTAGCGTCCCTTCCCGTCCCGGCTTCCGGCCCCATGAGCGCCTCTTCCCCCGACGGCACGTCCCTGCCCCACGACCTCGGGGGCGTCGCGTCGCTCCTCGACATTGAACTGTCCGAAGCCGGCCCGGAGCGCGTGGTGGGCACGATGCCCGTCACCCCCAGCCATCACCAACCCTTTGGCCTGCTGCACGGGGGCGTGAGCGTCGTGCTCGCCGAGAGCGTCGCCAGCGTGGGCGCCCACCTGGCGGCCCCGGACGGACACACCGCCGCAGGGATCGAAGTGAACGCCAACCACGTGCGCTCGGTGCGCGACGGCCGCCTCGTCGCCGTCGGTACGCCGCTCCACACCGGCCGCTCGACCCACGTGTGGGACGTCAAAATCCGGCGGGCCGCGGACGAGGCCCTCGTCTGTGTGAGCCGGTGCACCCTCGCCATCATGAACGCGGAGGACCCCTCGTTGTAACCCCCTTGCCTCCCCTGCTGTCATGCCCGATCGCTCCCTGCCCGGCATTCACCACGTCACCGCCCTGTCCGGCGCGGCCCAGGACACGCTCGACTTTTACGCCGGCGTCCTGGGCCTCCGCCTGGTCAAAAAGACGGTCAACTTCGACGACCCGATGACCCACCACCTCTACTACGGCGACACGGTGGGGCGGCCCGGCACCCTCCTCACGTTCTTCCCCTGGCCGCAGGCCCGTCCCGGACGCCCCGGCGCCGGCATGGTGCGGACCGTCTCGTTCGCCGTGCCCCCCGGCACGCTCGACGCCTGGGCCGCGCGACTCGACGATGCCGGCGTGCCGACCCGTCGCTCCGTCCGCTTCGACGAGCCCGTGCTGGCCTGCGAGGACCCGGCCGGGATGCACCTGGAACTGGTAGCGACCGACACAACCAACGAAACAGCCTGGGAGGACGCCCCCGGCCTCGAGGCCCCACCCCTCCAGGCGTTCCACGTACCCACCCTGCCCATCTTTGCCGACGACCGCACCCCCGAGCTGTTTACCGATCTCTTTGGGTGGGACCCGGTTGGCACGGAAGACGACCGCCTGCGCCTGCGCGCCCCCGACGCGCCCCTCGCCGGACAGGTTGACCTCCTGCGACGCGACCGCCACCCCTCCGGCCGCATGGGCCGGGGCACGGTCCACCACATCGCCTTCCGGGCCCGCGACGCCGCGGAGCAGACACAGTGGCAATCCGCCCTCCGCGACCGCGGCCTGCAGGTGACCGACGTAAAGGACCGGCGCTATTTCCAGTCCATCTACTTCCGCGACCCGGACTGGACCTCCGGGATCTTGTTTGAAATCGCGACGGACGGCCCCGGCTTCCTCACCGACGAAGACGAAGGGGGGCTGGGCGAAGCGCTCCAGCTGCCCCCGTGGCTGGACTCCCGCCGCGAAGAAATCGAATCGGCCCTGCCCACCCTCACGCCCCCGGCCGCGTAGCACCCACACGCTCCCGCTTCTTCCTCCAATCCCAACACGCCCGCATGTCTGCCTCTACCCCCCACCAAAACCAACCCCTCCTCAACGCAGGGGTCCCCCTCGCCGACGCCTCCGTTGCCGTGATTTTGCTTCACGGGCGTGGTGCCTCGGCGCAGGGCATGTTGTCCCTGGCCGACGAGCTGGCCCTTTCCAACGTGGCGTACCTCGCCCCGCAGGCCGCCCGTCGCTCCTGGTACCCGCAGTCGTTTCTGGCTCCCCTCGAGCAGAATGAGCCGGAGCTCACCTCGGCCCTGGAGCGAATCTCCGAACTGCTGACCCACATCCAGGACGCCGGCCTGGAGATGGACCAGGTGATCCTGCTGGGCTTTTCACAGGGAGCCTGCCTCGCCACCGAGTACGCCGCGCGTCGCCCGCAGCGCTACGGCGGGGTCGTGGGCCTCAGCGGCGGCCTCATCGGGCCGGAGGACGCCCCGCTGGAATACGAGGGCTGGCTCGCCGACACGCCCGTCTTTCTCGGCTGCAGCGATCAGGATCCCTACATCCCGCTGGAGCGCGTGCAGGATACCGCCGAGGTGCTCCAGAGCATGGGGGCCGATGTCACGACGCGCATCTACGAAGGGATGGACCATACCACCAACGAGGACGAACTTCGTCACGTCCAGCGTCTCCTCGGGCGCTACGTCGAGGCCGACGACGAAGATGCGGAGGCCGACACGGACTGAGCGCGCCCCCGGGTCCGGAACGCTCGATCTACCGTGCTGCTGCCAGTGTCCTCCTCGCCCGCTGCATGACGACGCCCGACTGGGTTAAACACGCTGTATTCTACCAGATCTTCCCCGACCGCTTCGCCCGCAGCGGCCGGGTGGCGGCCCAGGAGGACCTCTCCCTCAAGCCGTGGGGCACACCACCGGCCGAACAAGGATTTCAGGGCGGCGACCTGTACGGCGTGGCCGATCGGCTCGACTACCTGGACGACCTGGGCATTACGGCCCTCTACCTGAATCCCATCTTCGCCTCGGCGGCCAATCACCGGTACCACACGTACGATTACTTCGAGGTCGACCCCCTGCTGGGCGGCACTGAGGCCCTGCGCGAGTTGTTGGATTCTGCTCACGCCCGCAACATGCGCGTGGTGCTCGATGGCGTGTTCAACCACGCCAGTCGCGGCTTCTGGCCGTTTCACCACGTCCTCGAAAACGGCCCCGACTCCCCGTATGCCGACTGGTTTAACATTCGCGACTGGCCGCTGCGCCCCTACGCCCCCGACGCCGCCACCGATCACAACTACGCCGCCTGGGCCGGCCTGCCCGCCCTCCCCGAGTTTAACATCGATCACCCCCCGGTGCGCGAGTATCTCCTTGACGTCGCCCGCCACTGGGTCGATTTCGGCATCGACGGGTGGCGGCTCGACGTGCCCGCCGAGATCGACCATCCGTCGTTCTGGCGCGCATTTCGGGACGTCGTCAAATCCGCCAACCCGGAGGCCTACCTCGTCGGTGAAATCTGGACCGAGGCGCCCGCCTGGCTGAAGGGCGACCGGTTCGACGCCCTCATGAACTACCCGCTGCTGGACGCCACTCTCGGCTTCTTCGGCGCCGGCACCCTGCGCAACTACCAGAAGGAGCACCTCTCGCTTGAGCCCCTGAACGCCCCCGCCTTCGCCGACGAGGTGGATCGCCTGCTTGCCCTGTATCCCGAGGAGGCCACCCAGGCCCAACTCAACATTCTCGACAGTCACGACATGGCTCGTGCCCTCTGGATTGTGAAGGGGAACGAGGCGGCCCTCCGGCAGGCCGTGCTCTTTCTGATGACAATGCCCGGAGCGCCGTGCGTGTACTACGGCGACGAGATCGGCATGGCTGCTCCCGGCGACCCCCACTGCCGCGAGGCCTTTCCATCGGCCCGCGACGACTGGAATACCGACCTGCATGCCTTCTACAGAGACGCCATTGCGCTCCGGCACGAGCACGCAGCCCTTCGCATCGGGCGCGTAGAACAACTCTATGCTAGGGGGTCCGTCTACGCGTATCGGCGGGCGCTCGGCGAACAAGAAGCCGTAGTGGCGTTCAACGCCGGGAGCGCGCCGGCCCCCCTCTCGCTGAGCGCCGACGCCCTCGCGCACGACACGCTCCGCCCGGCCGGACCCTCCCCCTCAAACGCGCCTCTCCATCCGGCCCGCAACACGACTCTCCAGCTGGAGGGTCGGGCGACCCGCGTGTGGGTGGCCTCGGAGTAGGTCATCGGCCCGTGCGTCCCTCTACACCGAGTACCCTCCGGTCACATAGTTGCGGAGCTGAATGACCTCGTTCTTGGCCGCCGCCAGGATCTGCTCCGAGCAGTCGCGCATCGACAGGATGTCTTTCAGTCGCCCCTCGGCGTTCACCACGGGGAGGTGGCGACAGTTCAGCGCCGTCATGCGCTCCAGACACGCCTCCAGCGTCGTCTCGGCCCCCACCGTGGCCACCTCTTTCGTCATCACCTTCCGGACCGCCGTCTCTTTCGACGTGCGCCCCTTCAGGGCAATGTTGCGCATGTAGTCGCGCTCGGTAAAGATGCCGGCGATCTCGTCGTCTTCCATCACCACGATGGAGCCGACGTCGCGGTCCACCATGCGGGCAATGCACTCGTAGACCGTGGCGTTGGGCCGTGCGGTCAGCACATCGACGTCCTCTTGCAGGGTGCCCTTCGTGCGGAGGACATCTTTCACGCGGATGTCGACAGGCTCGTCTCGCGAATCCATGGGGGTGGGCGTGTGCGTGACGCCTGGTTTGCCTAGGAAATAGTTGCGTGTGTATTTGCCGGCGCCGTGCGCCCGTTCCGCCTGCACGCGAGACGTAACGACTTCACAACTCTTTTACTCGGTCAAGC
>JBKHEM010000055.1:0-14304 GCA_046540815.1 Salinivenus sp. | reverse complement strand
ACTGGAGCGGCTCCTCAAACTCGTAGGTGTCTGTGATCTCCGCCGTGCTGTCGACACCCGCCACGGAAATCGAGAGGGCGTCCTGGGAGGCATCCCACACGCCCACGCCCGCACATTTGCCGTCGTCGGAGAAGAGGGCAATTTCATCCCCGGTTTGGAGGCTGTCGGCGTCACCGATATCGACGGCAACCGTATCTGGGATGAGGACGGTGGCGTCGTTCGCATCGTTCGGGGCACAGTCTGTAAAGTGGGTCTGTGCCCAGGTCGTCCCAGGCACGAGGAGGAGACACAGACTGAGAGTGGAGGCGAGAATCGAGATGTAAACTCGAATCATGTTCTGGGTGGGGTAGACGGTGGTGGGGGCGGTCTGCCGGACGGTCCGTGAGCACTTGGAGATCGGTGGGGGCACACCGGGCCGTCGGGGGTGAGGCTTGTGGGTCGGATCGGCGCTACTTCTCGCCAGAAGCGCCGGTGGAGGCCGAGGCGGAGGTGCTGGACGATCCGTCCGGATACACGAGGTCGACGGGCGACTGCACGTAGATCAGATACCCTTCCCCGGGCTCGAATTCCCCGATCTCATCGACGTCGTATTCGGGAACGTACGTGTTTCCGTTCTCGTCCTTCGCAATCACGAGCTCAGATTCGATGGACTCCAGGGCCTCGGCGGGAGGCGCGGCGGTCTCAGGAAGATACGGCACTTGATTCCAGCCTTCCTGCAACGGGATCGTCGCCTCGGAGTCGACTCGGTCTCCTTCAATCGTGAGGTCCTGTTCCGTCTCCGTATATACCTTGTAAGCCGCCAGTGAATCCCATTGTCCGATGTCGTTCTGGTCGTCCTCCGGGACGTACCAGTCGTCGTCTTCGTTTTCGACAACAGTCACGGTTGCGTCGGAAAAGACCGATTCGAGATCAGCGGAATCGGGGTGTACGTGACTAGACACCACGTTCCATCCCGGTGTTAACTCGAGGGTCTGCGTGACCGAGCCCTCGGGCGGCGCAGGTTCGTCGATTTCGGGGTTGTCTTGGTAGGGCTCAATCCGATCCATCCAGTCCCCGTTTGGCCAGGCGGTTTCGGCCCACGTAGCCATCTCTTCGAGCACGGAGTAGGCCGCTCCCGACTCACCGAAGTATTCCAGGGACGTCCAGAAATGATCAGCATAGGTCGTCGCGTCGTACCGCCAGCGGGGGCGGTTCAGCGGGTCCTCGTCGCTGCTGTAATTTTTCACGTGCAGTGGCTCGTGGCTCTCCGGCTCGATGCCGTACTGCCGGTCGCCCTTCGGCTGGTCGAGGCCCACGCGACTCCACGCATCGAAGTCAGTGTCGCTAAGCCCGTCCATCAATGCTTGAAGGGTGACGTTGAGGGCTTTACGATACTCCTCGTCCGATAGGGCAGGAAGCACGTCCTTGGCCCAGTGCCCAAGGTTGCGTTCCATGACGACCGGGGTGGTGTGTCGCATATACCAGCCTTCAGGCTCCGAGTCGGAGTAGTCGGATCCGAGATCGTTGGCGTTCTGGAGAATGCGCAAGTAGGAGCCGACGAGACGCCAGGCGTGAGGGCCGCCGGCATCGTTTGCGGCCGAGATGTGGGCGTAGTGGTACTTCCAGTCCACGGGGGAGCTGCCCGTGGCAATTCCGGCACCGGAGTTCACGACCATCTGCAGGTGGTACCACGCCGCGTCGTGATAGGTGTCCATAATGCCGGATTCATCTCCCTTGACCTCCCCTTGAATGTGAGGGGCCTGGTCGAAGAGAATTCGACTTCTGGAGAGCCACTGAAGGGGCTCTGCGCCGTCTCCGTAGATCTCTTGGGCGTCGTTTTCAAAGTGATTCCCGTGCAGGGTCTCGAACGTCTTCACGGCGCCCCACTGCATCCGGGACAGTTCGGCGGCCTCAAACTCGTAGGGGTCCGGAACGGAGACATTTCGGAACCTGTCGGGTGAGGACTGCAGGTGATAGTGAAAGAGCCGAGCCGCATCGGCAGCCTTCTTCAGATTCCCATTTTTGGCTTGTTCGATCAGGTCGGGAACCTCATTCTGGTAGGCATCCCACACGGCACTCGATTCGAACTCCTCTCCCCATACGTCCACCGGGTGGTGCACCGGAAGCCACTCGTTCCAGTCCGGCATCTGGGCCGCGGTGGGGAGTTCACGCACGTTGAGCGACTGATCCACACGCACGTCGCCCTGGTACGCAATTCCATTGGGGAAAAGGAAGTCCTTCATCTCGGCGTCGCTGTCCAGGGCCCACTCGGCCCCCGCGCCGGCTGCCCAGTAGGCAGGGTCTAGCTCCGAGAACGGCTGTCCCTGTGTGCGATCTTCCCCGTCGGCGCGCGACCCCGCTGCCGTGGGGCCGGGTTGGTAGGGCGGATCCCAGGGGCGGCCCGGCGGATCGATGGTCGATCCATCCTCGGCAGTGAGGTCTAGCGACCGAATGTAGGCCGCAATCTTCTTGCCCTCGTCTTCGGACAGGTCGTGGAACCGGGAACGCTCGACGATGGATTTGTTCGAGAAGGCGAAGTACTGAAGGTCGTATCCGTCTTTCGTGTGGCAGTCGGCACACGAGGCCCAGATCTCCTCGCCGTTCCAGCCGTCGATGAGGGCGTTACGTTCATGCCAGAGGGCTTCCCCCTCACTCACGTCCGCGGCGGAATCGTATCCGTCCGGGGCCGTCCAGGTCGAAGGATCGTCCCACTGGAACGCGGTGTCGTCAATACGGTCGGTGCCGTTCCCATCCCGCAGTTCGAGGTCGAGGATGCGGTAGCCCGTAGAGGGATCGCCGAGTTCGCCGTCCGGATGGGCGTAGTTGAACCGGAAGGTGAGGGCATTGGCCCCGTCATTGAGCGCTCCGAGGTCCTCAATCGGTACGCGAAAGCGGATGGTGTGCATGGGGCCGTCCACGCAGCGGGCATTGGCTTCCGGCCCCTCACACGTGACCGTGGAATTGTTGATGTCCAGCCAGTCGCCATTGTTGAGGCGCACGGAGGCCTTGTCCACCGAATACCCCCGCATGTCCGCGTAATGGTAGGGATACCCAATCGAGTAGGCCTTGACCCACAGGTGGTCCACGGAGGCGGCGTCGGACACATCGAGTTGAACGGTTTCGTTCGTTCCGTCGGGGCCAATCACCTCAATGGGCAGCGTGACGGTGTCCGTGTCCGTCTGAAGCAGGCCGAATGAAAAGGCCGCCGTACCCAGGATGAGAACCAGAGCCAGCGCGGGTAGGGTGACGGGCGAACATGTGGATACAAAGGAATCCACGCGAGCGGGGCTCCCTTTCAGGCCGTCTACGAGGGCGGACAGGGGGATTCGCAAAAGAGCGATAACCGACAGAAGGAGGAGAAGGACGGCAACCAGGGAAAAGAGCCAGGGGGCCATTTGGGGCGAAAACGGGTGAGGGGTCCGGTAGAAACTCCGCTGAGGGCGGGACTGTGCGAAATCCCAAACGTTGTACCACAGACGAAATTTTGGATCCATGACCCTCAGAGGGGCCAACGAACGGTTGGCACTGATGGCGGCTGCATGGGCGACGGCAGACTCAGGGCCTGGTGTGCGAATTGGGTAGAGGTGTACAACACATCGTCATACGTGAGAAACATTCTGACTTTGGGGCTCCGGTAAGAGAAAAATATTCATCCGGAGTCTCCGTGCCGCTACAGTCTGTGCTTTTGAAATCAACTGTGGGCAACTGTTCGAGAAGAATCGCCCCATAGCGGTAGAAACCTCGCACAATTGGGGGGATGAATTGATTATTAATCAACGGCCCCGGCCCGAAAAATGGGATGGGCTCTGGCTTGGATTGGAGAGGAGGTCCGGCGCATTTTGGGGAAAACGCCATCGGGGAGGAAAAAATGGAGGCTTCTGGAAATATTCTCCGTCTCAGAAGGGAGGGCGCCGGGAGCCATGGAGGCAGAGAGCCCTGGACAGCACCGCATGCACGCCTGAGTGCATGGCACGCGGGGAAAAAAGAGCCTGCGCCCGTGCCCGGCCGGCGGTGGCGAGGCTGGAGGCGAGATCTGCGTTTTGGAGGAGGGCCGAAAGGGCTTGGGTCAGAGCTGTCGGATCGGCCGGCGGCACGAGGCGGCCCGTCCGGCCGTCCTCCACGATTTCGAGAGCTCCTCCCGCGTTCGTGGCCACGACGGGGCATCCGGCCAGCATCCCCTCCACAATCACGCGGCCAAAGGGCTCCGGGGCCACGGAGGTGTGGACGACCACGTCGCAGGCTGTCATGAGGGCCGGCACGTCGTCGCGAAAGCCGAGGAAGTGCACGCGATCGGCAAGGCCGAGCTCGCCCACTCGTTGGCGCAAGCGGCGAGCGTACGCCTGATCGCCATCAAAGAGGGCGTCCCCGACCAGGAGGGCGTGTGCAGCGGGAAGCGACGAGAGGGCCTCGATCAGGACGTGTTGCCCTTTCCACTCGGCCAGCCGACCGAAGAGGCCGATGAGAGGCGCGTCCTCTACCCCCAGCTCTGTTCGAAGGGCGGCCACGTCGGAGGAGGGGACTGTCTCGAAGGGCGTCGGGTCAATGCCGTTGTAGACGACGGACGTGGGCACGCGGCCCCCGGCGGCCTCGAACGCCTGCTGGGAGGCCTTGGAATTGGCAATGACGTGCGTAGCCAACGCATTGGCCCCCCAGACGGCGGCCCACCGGTTCAGACGGGCAAAGTGGGCCTCCGTGAGCAGGTCGTGCAGGTTCCAGACGACGGGCCGGCCCGCCCACCAGCCCGCAAGGCCGGCCACGAGAAGCGCCTTTTGCGTGTTGGCGAAGAGGAGATCGTAGTCGCGCGCGAGGCGCGACAGACGGATCACCGTTCGGGCCAGCCCGGGGAGCGCCTGGAGTAGAGCCCAGAGGCCGTCCTGCTTGCGCACGCGGCGCACGGCAGCGGGCGGCTCCAGAATGGTTGTTGAAATGTCGGCCGTTCGGAGGGCGTCCGCAAAAGGGCCCTCTTCAAAGAGCACGACCCGGCTGGTCTCGCGGTAGAGCCGTGCGACATCGAGCAGGTACAGCTCCGCCCCGCCCAGCCGACCGGACTGGTCGACGAACAGGACGCGGGGCGCCGCGGGAGAAGACGAGGACGGAGAGCGGCTCATGACAGGGCGGTCTCGTAAACGGCGCGGGTGCGGCGGGCGACGGCATCCCAGCTAAAGTGCCGGCGGGCGTACGCCTGGCAGGCCGCGGCGGAGGGGAGGCGACCGGGCGCGTCGAGGGCCTCGTGGAGGCCTGCGGCAAGGGCGGAGGGGGTGTGCCCGTCGAGGACGAGCGACGACGAGAGCCCGGAGACGGCCTCGGGAAGTCCTCCTACGGGCGTCACGAGCACAGGCGTGCCCGCGGCGAGCGACTCAATCGTAATGAGGCCAAAGCCTTCGAGGGCCGCCGTCGGGACGATCGACACGTCGGCGGCGCGGTAGGCCAGCGGCAGGTCGTCGTCCGGGACGAACCCGAGCAGCCGAACGTGGTCGGAGAGGCCGGCGGCGTCCACCCGGCGCTCCAGGTCGTCCCGGAGGGGGCCCTGGCCGGCGATGTGGAGCAGTACGTCGGGGTGTTGGGATCGGATTTCGTCGATCGCGTCGATGAGCGACTCCAATCCCATGCGGTGCGTAAGCCGTCGCACCGACAGGACGATCGGGCGATCGGTAGGCCACCCCAGGTGGCGCCGGGCGTTGGAGCGAGAGCGCCCGGTATCGAACCGATCTACGTCGACACCGCCCGGCACAATCTCAATCCGGTCGGCCGGGATCTGGTACTCGCGGGTCAACACGTCGCGAAAAGCTTCGGACAGCACGATGCAGCGGGTGGCGCGGCGATACACGAGGCGCTCCAGCAGTTTTTTCGACCGGGTGTGCAGACACGAGGCCCCCTCGGCTCCCGACTCCAGCGCCCACGGGCCGTGGAAGTGCACCACCAGGGGCCGGTCGTTCAGAAGGTCCAGGATGGGCGCGGCGTACAGGGCAAAGTGTGCGGCCACCAGGTCGACCGGGTGCTCCAAGAGCGCCACACGGGTCTCCCGTCGGACGGAGGAGAGTCGGGACACGAGGGAGGCGGACTCCGGGGCAAACGCCCGGACGCGGCCCCCCGAGGTACGAAAGACGGCGTCGGAGCCCGTGACCAGGCCACGCACCCCCACGCCGGCCCTGGGAAGGGCGTCGGTCAGGTTGTGATACATCCGGTCCAGTCCGTTCCCCGGCTGTTCGGGGAGCCAGCCCATGCCGAGTTGAAGGACATCAAAGGCCTGTGTGGTCGGAGGAGAGAGCATGCCAGTCGTACCAGAAATGGACATTAAGCAGGAAGAGACACACTTTGCGCCACGGTGTCGGCAAACCGCCGGGCCAGAGCCTCATTTGTAAACGCGGTTTGCACGCTGTGGCAACCGGCCTGGCTCAGGGCGGCCCGCCGGTCGGGATCGGTTGCAAGGGTCGTGAGCTGGTCGGCCAGGGCGTCGGCCTGTCCCTCCGGAAAGACGAGGCCTCCGCCCGTGCGTCGCACCACCGCCGGGATTTCGCCGGAGGACGAGCCGACAACAGGGGTCCCGCAGGCAAGCGACTCGATGAGCACGCGGCCAAACTGCTCCTTCCATGTCGGCTGTGTTTCGGACGGGACGACCAGGAGGTCGAAGGCGGAGTAGTATCGGGGCACCTCTGTGTGCTCCACGTACCCGAGTTGCGTGATGCGGTCAGCAAGCCCAAGGGCTGCGGCGCGCTGATCGAAGGCCGAGGCCCAGGTCCCGGTCCCAAGAACGACCAGCCGCCAATTGAGGGAGTGCGGCAGCCGATGCAGCGCGTCGAGGAGCGTCGGAAGGCCTTTTTCCTCGGTGACCCGTCCCACGTACCCAAAGAGGACATCGGCGCCCCGCGCCAACTCGGCGCGGAGAGCAGGGGCGGAGGGATCAGGGGCGTAGAGCGTGGCGTCCACGCCGAGGGGCAGGACGGTCGCCGGGCCGTCGTATCCTTTGGTCCGAAGGGTATCGAGGACACTCTCGGCACACGGAAAGGCAAACTGAGCCGCACGATAGACGGCCTGCTCGGTCCACCGGAACGGCAGCGGGTATTGCTTGACAATGTTTTGCGCCGAGTAAAAGCCCATTGGCACGTTTCGAGTGGCGCGGTTGGCGAGCCACAGCTGGGCCGTGGAGGCGGCGTAGGGCTCGTTGTGGACGTAAATGGCGTCGGGGTGGACCGAGCGCAACAGCTGCATGAAGGACGTGCGGTAGACGTGCAGCGGCACGTTGCCGGAGCCGAGGACCGGGATCGGGCACAGCGTGCCGCGAAAGTCGGGCCACCGCTCGGCCTGACGAGGGCCGTACTCGGTTTTCCAGGAGGAGGGCACCACGAGCGTGAGGTCCCAGCCGGTCTGCTGCTCCACCACGGCGAAAAATGCCTGGTTGACCGGGGTCACGCACGGGTGGCTACACACGAGCAGCTTCATGGGAACCATCGGGGGAGGGAGAAGAGGGAGAGGCCACGGGTTCGCCCGTCAGGGCCGCGGCGTAATGGGCTTCGTGGGCGGACACAACGGCGGGCCACGCGAACGTTTGCGCACGCTCAAGGCCGCCGGTCTCAAGGGCCTTGCGTCTGTCGGAGGAGCGCAGAAGGTCGATGAGGGCCGTGCCAAAGTCGGCGTCCTCCACGATTTCGCCATAGGTTCCGTCGGCCAGGACGTGGCGTGCGCCGTCGTTAGGCGAGCTGAGGACGGCCGTCCCGCTGGCCATGGCCTCTATGTACGGAAGGCCGAAGCCTTCGTACGTGCTCGGGAAGGCAAACACCCAGGCCTGGCGGTAGAGTGCGGCCAACTCCGCATCCGAGGGCCGCGCCCAATACTCCACGCTGGGGTGATCCGCGCAGGCGTCCGACACGTGGTCGCTCACCATCACCAGGGTGGCGTTGGGAACGGACGGCAGGACCTCGCGGCGAAAGATGTCAAACAGAACCCGCCCGCGCTTGCGCCCCGTCCATGTGCCCACGAATAGAATGCTGGGAGCGGGGGTTTTGGGCCCGGGCTGGAAGCGCTCCAGGTCTACGCCGTTGTTTGCGAGGACGGTCGATGGGTACAGGGTGGCCGTCTTGGGGCCGATGGCGAGTCCCACCGTAGCCAGTCGGACCGACAGGTGCTCCAGGGGGTACAGAAGATGCTGCATAAGTGTCCGCTTCCACGATTCGGCCGATCGGGCCTCCTCCAGCGCCGAGCCGTGCACGGTGCGCACGGACGGGACCGAGCGGCGGAGGTAAAACCAGTCGTCCCCGTGGAAGTGCACCACGTCGAAGTCTCGGAACGACACGCGGTTCAGCAGGGCGGGCAGCACGAAGAGTCGAAGGAGCGGGCGCGAAAGGAGCGAGGGCCAGCCGGGAAACAGGTGCTCATGCTCGTACAGCGCGTCGTCCGGTTGAGGGGTGAGGCTGAACACCGTCACGGCGTGGCCGGCCTGCACCAGGTGGTTGGCCAGCTGGTGGACGACGACTTCAACCCCGCCCACCTTGCGGGTGGGGGAAGGCAGGGTGGAATGAAAGAGGGCGATCCGCATGGCGGTTAGGCGGGAACGGGGGAGGCTGAAGAGGGCTCGGTAGCGGAGTCGGCGGCCGGCTCGGGGGCCCCCTCCGTCTCGGCGGTCGGGACGGCGGAGTGGTAGCGACGCGAGGCAACGATGAGGCCGAGGAATGACCACATCACACACCCGGCAATCTCGACGTGCACGGTGCCGAACGAGAGGTTCGCGAAGTATCCGAGGACGACGGCCGCCAGAATAATCGTGAACTGATCCGGGAGGACGGCCCGGGGCGACAGCACAACCGACCAGAGCAGCCACAGCAAGCCGCCGAGATAGAGGCTTCCGCCCACCCACCCCAGTTGCCAGAGGATGGTGACGAAGCCACTGTCAAAGATGTCACTGCCGAGGCCTTCGCCCAGTGGATTGACGAGGGCGTCAATGGTGGCGGTGCGGTACATTCGTTCCCGAGCGTCCAGACTCCCATCGTCCCCAATTGAGCCGATGGTTTCGACCCGCTCTCCAGTCACCTGCGAGATTTCTCCCATCATGGCCACCGGGAGCACGGCAATGGCCATTACGACAGTCAGGGCCAAGAGACGGACGCGGAGCCGACCGGAGAGGCGCCATACCAGGTAGAGCATGCCCAGCATCCAGGCGCCCCAGGCACTGCGAACCAGGGAGAGGAGGAAGCCCACGTACCCGGGAATGGCTGTGAGCTTCCCCATCAGGGTGCGGCTCTCAAACAACAGGAGAAGGCCCGGAATCAGTGTCGTGGCAAGGGGGCCGGGGGCGTTTAGCATGCTAAAGACGCGCACCTCGAAGGGCTCGGGCTGGCCAATTGAGTTCATTTTGGAGCCGATCATCCAGAGGCGATCCCATTCGGGCATGACGAAAAACTGGATGAGAGCATAGGTGCCGAGGACGAAGGCGCCGCCGATAAAGGTCGTTCGAATGATGCGGCGGTGTTTCGGAAACTGACGCCACATTGCCGCCATGTGGAAGGCCAGCAGCAAGGGGGTAATCCACTCCAGGAGACTAATAGAGGCATCGAAGGGACCAATGAGCGGCAACCCGACCAGGAATCCGTAGAGCACCCCCAAGATGCACATGAAAAACGGCAGCGTGCGGAGCTGGATGAGGGCGCGTCCGCGGCGGAAGACAGTGATGATGCACAGGCTGGTGACCACAAAGGGCGTCAGCAGAATGAGGGCCTCCTTAGGGTGCGTGAACTCCCCGAGTTGATAGTCGGCCAGTCGACGAATAAAGGGCGACAGAAACCAGAGCCACCAGACGAAGCCGAGGTAGAGCGGCGGATTGGAAATGTACAGCCAGAAACCGATCCCGGTGGACGCCGCCAGGTAATAGAGGTTGGCGAGCTGGGCGGCGTGCGGGGTGGGGGCCGACAGGAGGGCGATCAATACCAGCAGGTTCAGAATAATCACGCCAATGCCCAAGAGGGTGGCGCGTCGCTGATCCTTGGCAGTATCGAAAAGAGTGTGGAGCGACATCGGAGACGAAGGGGGAGGGGGCGTAAGGGGAATCAGTATCCGTATTTCGGGCTTGCCCCTGCGGTAACCAGTTGAACGATGCGGCGACTCGTACTTGGGAGGTGGTCCTTCCAGCGCTCATCAAGCTCTATGGGACGATCCTCGTACCGCATTGGATTACCGGCAAGGGTAAACCGGCTTCCGCTTCGGAAGTCCGTGACGGCAGAGGCCTCGTACGGAAGATCGAGGAAGGCGCAGGCCTCCCGAAAGCGATCGTACGGGGCCGTGGCAATCTGCTCGTAGTGCAGCAGCCGATACTGGTTTGGGGTCAGGAAGCGCTCCGCAATGCGCGAGAGGAGCCGGTTTTGCACAACCCACGCGAGCGACTGCCGGGCGGTGTGATAGTAGCGGGGCAGGACGGTGGCCCACGACGCGTCATGGATGCGGTCCTTCGTCACGGAGTACGCAAAGCCGCACGGGTGCTTCACGAGGTGAAAGACTTTCAGGTTGAACAAGCCGGAGCGCTGAAGCCACAACAGACGATACGGATCTTTGGACGCGTCCACGAGCCAGGTGGGGCGGGTTCCGGTCTGGCGTTCGACCTCGTCCTGGAACGCCGAAAAGACCGCATGATTGTTCTCGCCATACTGCCGGATGGACGCTTCCGTCGCATCGTCCACGGGGCCGGGACGGAAGTCGGAGAGGCGGGACGGGCGGAGCGTCCGGCCGCCGTCGTGCTTCTCCCGAAAATGGTCGATCTGGGGGGCGTGCTGCGCGAGGGGATCGACGTGCCGCCGCATCTCCGACCAGAAGGGACAGTCCTGTACGTAGTAGCCGGTGCCACAGAGCTGGACGCCCCCCTGCCGGATTTCGTGGGGCCACAGGTGCAACTCGCCCAGGCTTTCGATCTGGGAGTGGGCTCCGAGCATTGATTCGAACAGGGTTGTGCCGCTGCGACCGATGCTGGCGACGTACACAAGATTGATGGGAGGGCGGGAGGCGGCCATGTCAGGAAGAGTGGGCACTGGTGAAAGAACGGGGTTACGCGGACGCGGACGGGGCGGTCGACACGCGAGGGGTGCTGAGGTGCGGATCTTCCGCAAGAACGCCGATCAGGGTGTTGGCAATGCGGGGCCACGCAAACCTGGAGTCGAAGAGGGCGCGTCCATTCTGCGCGATTCGAGACCGAGCCGCCTCGTCCTGCGCCAGAGCCCCGACCTGTGCGGCAAAACGATCCGGGTCGTCGTCGGGGGCGAGGAGGAAAGCGGATGCGTCGTGCATGCGAAGAAGGGCGTCGGTTTGTACGCCCGTGGTGCTGACCGTGGGGATGCCGTGCTGCAGGCCCACGAGAAAAGAACCGCGCCGTGTCGACACGCCTTTTCGGAAGGGGGAGAGGTAGAGGTCCATGGCGGCAAAGGCACGCGACACATCGGGGGCGGGCAGGGGACCCGTGCAGTGGAGAGCGTCGGTCCCGAGTACGGAGGCGACTTTGTCACCGGCAGAGCCGATATACACGATCTCAGGCCGACGCCCGGTGGAGCGGAGTCGATCGATGGCGTGTCGGGTGAAGGACAGGAGGTGCGAGGCGTGCCCGCTTCCGAACAGCCCAACGACAAAGGCGTCAGACGACATTCCGAGTGCCTCCCGGGCGGTCGTTCGATCGGCCTTCGCTTTCGGAATGTTTGATCCAACCGGAAGATGCGCGACGGGGATCTCCGGAAACCAGCCCTGGAAACGATCCACCCATGGGGCAATGGCGACAAGGACGGCGTCTGCGGCCCGTCCGAGCTGCCAAAGCTGCCAGCGCTGCCAGGTTGTAAAGAGGGCGAATCGCCAGTTCTCAACCGGGACGAACGGCTCGTGGACGAGGAGAGCGATTCGGGTTTTGGGGCAGCGGCGGCGGATCTCGCGGAGGGTGGAGGGCAGCGACAGGTTCAGTCCCCAGCGACCGTAGCTAAAGGGGTTGTACTGCAGCACGAGCCAGTCCGGGGCGTTGGTGGCTACACCATCGGCCAGGGCACGGATGCCCCGCCGGGGAGGCACGCCAAACGTCTCGAGGATCTGCACGCCGGGAATGGAGTCGGTCTGTGCCTGGGCCGTGAGAACCCGCACGTCGTGATGCTGTGCGGCAAGGGCGGCCGCCAGGTGGGCGGTGTGATCGCCAATGCCGTCCAGGGCAGGGGGAAGGACCGGAAAAACGAGATCAATGCGCATGGAAAGGGGGAAACCCGTAATCGAAGGGGACCGGAATATGCGAGGCACGCGGGTCCCGGAGGGAGCACCTTTGGAGCATTCGCGGGGCGCTCCCCACGCAATTGGGCCGTTTAGGCCGCGCGGGCGTAGTTGACCGCCGTTCGTAGGGAGGATCGTAGATATTTTGGGTGGACGAGTTGGCGCCCGACGCGGTACGGAGCGCGCCAGGGAGACGTCCGGGTGCCCTGCATCTCCAGGCACCAGTCGGTCACCCTGTGAAACGCCGCTTCGGGACTGAACCAGGCGTCCCAGGCAGCTCGCGCACGTGCGCCCATGTCAATCGCATCCTTGGCACGGGCCTCCAGCAGTGCCGGAAGCATGGAGATCTCCGATTCCGGCACTCGGATGCTAAACGAAGACCAGTCGGGGCCCGACGGAGGCACCCATTCGTCTCCAATAATCACGGGGGCGCGTCCCATCCGCATCATCTCGAACAGTCGGATGCTGCTTGCGCCTCGGCCCCGGGGGCAAAGGACAAACCGACTCTTTTGAGCGACCTCTACGTACTGCGTTTCGAGTTCGGTGCGGGTGTCCGAGGAGAGCTCGGCGTACGGCCAGAAGGACGAGGTGTCGAACAGGAACTGGTCCGGGTGGGAAAGGTCGGCGAGCGCGGCCCGGACCGGATCGGTCGAGAGCTGTCCGATAAACGAGTAGAGGTACGTGCGGTCTGTTGGGGACGCCTCGTCGGGGAGGAACGACTTGTCGAACACGTCGAGGTAGAACCCGGAACGAGTGCGATCCGGATCGTACCACCGGCGGGAAATCGACGCGTAGATGCCGGGCAGGAAGGGAATGGGAAAGTCGTGTCGACTAAAGAGGAAGCACCGATCGCCGTGGGCCTGATACACGGGGTGACGGCGCACCTCCAGGTAATGACGGACGGGGTCGCAGTTTTCCACAAACAAGATGATATCGGCGGCCGACGGGTCGTCCGTGAGGCCGTGGACACCAAACCGGTCCGCGGCCGCCGACCGACGCATGCGATTCAGGTCGTCAAGTGCGTAGGGCCACGGAGTGGAGGATTGGGCTGCGGCGGACAGGAGGTGTACGGAGGCCATCAGTCAAAGCAGGAGTTAGTGATATCCGAGGAGGGCGAGTTCGTCGCCGGCGATGCGCTCGGCCTCCGCAATTTCCGCGTCCGGTCGCCGATCGTGCTTGCCGATGGACCCGGCGTGGGCCTCCGACAGCCGACGCCGGAACCCGCGGCTGGCCGCCAGATCCAGGTGGTCCAGGATTCGTTCGCCGTGCTCGGTTGGGGCCTGCACGAAGTCCTCGTACCGGAGCTGGAGCACCCGGCCGCTGGCGACCACCTCGGGCTGCGAGAAGAACGTGTGGCACCGACGAGCCATGTACGCCCACATCCAAATGGCCCGGCCGTAGGGGGTGGCGGCCAAAAACTCCTGTTCACGGCCCTCCGCCACCCACCACGGCACATAGCGGTGGTCTACCTTACGCCCCAGACGCATCTCGGCGCCCATGAGGTGCGTGAGATTTTCGTCGCTAAGGACATCGTAAGTCCGAATCAGCGAATTGGCGCAGTCCCGACCGTCGCGGTAGAGATGGATGATCTTGGCCTCCGGCAGGGCCTTGTACACAAACTCGGGCGCGAAGGCCAGGAACGGCTCCTTGTAGAGCAGGCGGTCGATGGACCGATGGCCCCGGACAGCGTTCAGGAGGCCCCGAAGACCGGTGGGTGCGTTCACCCACTTCTGAAGCGCCGCGCCGCGGGAGTGAAAGCGCCCGGACTGCATGTAGTCGTCGAGGGCCCGTTCGAAGCCGACCGCCAGAGCGTCGGCGACGCTTTGCGGGAGGTCGGCGTTAACAATTTGCGGGATGGACACTGGCAAGAGTGTGCCGGTCATGCATTCCACGTCCGGGAGCGCATTCATCGTCTCCATCAAAAAGGTGGTACCGGAGCGAGGACAGCCGAGGCCCACGTCGTAGCGGTAGCGCCGGAGGGACTGGCCTTTGGGCGACAACGTGGAATTGGACGAAAACGCCGCAGACGGGGCCGGAACGGATCGAGAAGCGGACATAAGGGAGGAGGCGAGAGAAAAAGGGGCGGTGGAGGACGAGCGCGCCCCAACC
>JBKHEM010000054.1:0-14360 GCA_046540815.1 Salinivenus sp. | reverse complement strand
CTACGTTCGCCTCCCGTATCGTTCCCCTACTGCTTTTCTCCGGCGCCGCGTCGCCCTTCCGGGCCCCGCCTTGCATTCGCCCCCGCCAATGGCGACCATCGAGGGTGCGTCATCTTCCCGCTTGCGTGCCCGTTTCTTATGCGCACATTAAGCCTTTTTCTGGTGTCCGTTGTCCTTCTCGCCGGCTGCGAACAGAGCCCCGACCCCGCCCTTCAGGGCCGGGTCGACTCGCTTCAGAGTGCCAATGACACCCTGGAGGATCAGGTCAGCTCCCTGCGCGACTCCCTTCGGGCCCAGTCCGAGGGGACCGCACTGGAGCCGGCCGTCTATTTTCCCTCCGGCAGTGCGTGGCTCTTTGACAGCGCCAAGGAGCGGCTTGACGAGCACGCCGAGACGATTCAGGACGAGTACCCGGAGGCAAACTTTCACATTCGCGGCTATACCGACAACGTGCCCATCGGGCCGGACCTCCGGGACACCTATCCCAGCAACTGGTATCTCTCCGCCCAGCGCGCGGCGGCGGTCGCCCATTACCTCGACACCGAACACGGCATCCGCTCGGAGGGCCTGGAGATTGAGGCCTTCGGCGCTCGATCGCCCCTCGGCCCCAACGAGACCCCGGAGGGGCGCCGCGAAAACCGGCGCGTCGAGATTGTTGTGGAGGACGGATCGTAGCCCCACCCCCACACGGCCCGGCGCCGGCCGCAGCATCCGTCAACGCGTGGGCGCCTCCAGGGTCGCCCGCTCGCCGATCGTGTCCACCACGTCGGGCAGTGCGTTCGGGTCCTCAATGACCACGTGCGCCCCTTTGTCTTTCAGGAGGGACGCGTGCTCGTCGGCGTCCACGTAGGGCGGCGCCACACCGATGGCCCACATGCCGGCCTTCCGCGCGGCGGCCATGTCGTCAACCGAGTCGCCGATGTAGGCCACCTCGCGGGGCGATAGGTCACATCCCGCAGCGGCGAGCATGGTGAGGGAGTGCTCCAGGGGAAAAGGATCCGGTTTCGATCGTTCGCCCTGCTTTTCCTTGCCCACAAGGAGCGGAAAGTAGTCCGTCCAGTTGCGGTGCTCCAGGGTCCACTGGGCCTCTTCTTCCGGACGGCCGGTGACGATGCCCAGGATGTAGCCGTCGCTGCCAAGCGCCTCCAGCGTGTCGTCGTCGATGAGGGGCGGCTCCTCCGTGATGAAGCCGTTCCAGTCGTCCCCGCGGTAGCGGTCCTGGAACTGCTCAATCACTCGACTCAGCGGCACCTCCATGGCCGTGTCGGTGATGATGGCGTGGGTCAGCTTCCAGTCGTCCTCGAAGCCACCGTAGTTCTTATAGCGCTGAATGGCGTTTTCGCCGATCTGCCGGCCGGTGAAGTGCTCCACCGTTTCCTCGATGGCACGGCGGTACGAGCGCGAGACGTCCACCAGGACGCCGTCCATGTCGAACAGCAACGCGCGGAGTTGTACGTTCTCGGGCATGGAGCGAAGCGATGCGTGCAGAGAGTAGAACGAAACCAAGGATCTTTGACCGGACGGGGGCGCGTCCGTTCCGGATCCCACGGACATTCCCAGCAAACTCCCGCCCGGTCGGCCCCGGGATTACTCGTTGTTGACCTCCTGGAGGAGTTCGTCGACCGCGCGCCGCAGCTGCGGGTCTTCGCCCGTGGCCTTCACGGCCGGGGGATTTTGCACCGAGATGTCCGGATAGGCGGGGCCGTGCTCCATGTTTTCGTCCGTCTGGTAGACGTACCAGCCCCGGTACGGCATGCGGGCGTAGGACCCGTCAATGAAGCTCTCGCCCCCGGTGGAGATGACGGCGCCAAAAGTGGGCTGCCCCACGAGCGGGCCGTGATCGAGGTTCTTGAACGCGTGGGAGAAGATCTCGGCGTTGGAGTAGCTGTTCTCGTTGGCCAGGGTGGCGGTCGGCTTGGTCCAGGCCCCGTAGGGCAGGCGCTCACCGAAGGGGTAGTGCTCGCGGAAGTCGGTGTGGTTTTCCTCCAGGTCGTCCGTGGCGCCGCGGGGCACGGTGTAGGCGTGGCGCCGCACATTCAGCACCGTCATGAGGTAGTCGGTCGTCCAGCCGCCGCCGTTGTAGCGCACGTCGATGACGAGGCCGTCCTTGTCGTGGCCGCTGGCGTAGAGCTCGCGCTCGAAGTGCTCGAAGCTCTCCCAGTTCATGCCCTCGACGTGGACGTAGCCGAGGCGGCCGTCGGAGTATTCTTCAACCAGCGCCTTGCGTTCCTCGACCCACTCGCGGTACAGTTCGTCGCTGAGATCGTCGGTGGGCCGGATGCGGACCGTGCGTTCCGCCCCGTCCGGATCCGTGACCGACAGGAGGACCTTTTCTCCGGCGGTGCCCTCCAGGAGGGCGTAGAAGTTGGGAGCCTCGGCCACCGAGTCGCCGTTCACGGCAGTGATCACGTCGCCTTCGCGCAGCGTGCTGACCTCCCGATCGGCGGGCGAGCGGGGCACCACGCGCTGCACCTCCACGCCGGTCTCCACCGGGTCCAGCTCCACGCCGAGGCGGCCGGTTTCCTCGGACTGGGTCTCGGCCCGGTCGCCGGCGCCGTAGCCCATGTGGCTGGCGTTCAGTTCACCGAGCATGAGGTTCACGATGTCCTGAAAGTCCTCGGTGGTGGAAGCCTGCAGGGCCCACGGGCGGTACGTGTCGCGAAGGGCCTCCCAGTCGTCCCCGTGGAAGTCGGGGTCATAGAAGCCCTGCTGCAGGGTGCGTCCCACCTCGGCGAAGATTTGTTTGCGCTCCTCCTCGTGATCGACCGTCATGGAGGCGGAGAAGGAGAGGCCCTCCAGTTCCTCACTCTCGGTCGGGATGCGGGCCAGCTGGCCGCCGGAGTGGGTGAACAGAAGCTGGGAGTAGTCCGGGGAGAACCGGAGGTCGTAGGGGCCCACGTCGTTTTCCGTGATGCGTTTGCGCTCCGACCCGTCCCACTGGATGCGGTACACGTCCTCGTCCGCCTCAGCACCGGCCGGGCCGGGGCTGCGGCCGCCGACGAAGTAGAACGTCTCGCCGTCCTCCGAGATCACGGGGTCGCCCTCGCTTCCCGGCATATTGGTTACCTGGTCGAGCCGGTTGTAAATGTTTTCGAGGTCAATCTCAACGTCGACCGGCTCATCGTCCGCGGATGCCTCTTCCTCCGTCTCGTCGTCGACTTCTTCCCAGTCGCGCTCGGTCCGCTCCCAGTCCTCCTCCTGGAGCCAGACGAACCAGACATCCTCGTCCCCGCCGCTGCGATCCGAGACGAACGCGAGCTTCGAGCCGTCGGGGCTCCAGACCGGGTCTTCGTCGCTGCGGGGGTGCTGGCTCACGTTGGTGCGCTCGCCGCTGCCGTCGGCGCGCTGGACGAAGACATCGGAGTTAAAGTTGAGGTCGTCCTGGCTGTAGGCGAGCCAGTCGGCGTCGGGGCTCCAGGCAATGTCGGTCGGGGCGTTCCACCCGTCCGCCAGGACCGTCTCCTCGGACAGGCCGTCCTCCGTGAGACGGGCGGTGATGAGTTCGCCTTCGCCGTAGCCGGTCATGGCCCCGCGCCGGAGGGCGAGGCGGGACTGGTCGGGAGCCACGGCCAGCACGCGCTCGTCTTCGGGCGTGTCCGTAAGGCGCGTCACGTCGTGCTGCAGGGCGTCGTAGAGGTCGCCGGGGTGCTCAGGGTCGGCCGAGGAGAGGCGGTAGAGGTCGTATTGGCCGTCGTTGCGGTCGGACGAGAAGACGAGCGTCGAGTCGCTGGTCCAGGCCACGTCGCGGTCTCGGTAGGGGTGCTCGGTCAGGCGCCGGGTGCGGGGCTCGCCGGGCTCGTTCTGCATCAGGAAGAGCTCCCCGCGCAGCACGAGCGCAATTTGCTCCCCGTCCGGCGACACGGCGTAGTCTCGGACCCCGTCGGTCATTTCCACCTGCTCGGTGGGGTCGAACCGGTAGTCGGCCGGCACGGTTACGTCGAGCCTGCGCGGCTCCCCTCCGTCTTCGATGAGATAAACATCAGCCTCGCGCTCAAAGGCAATGACGCTCCCATCACTGCTGGCACTCAGGGCGCGCACACCGTGCTCTTCAAACGACGTGACGGCCTCCGGATCGCCATCGGGCTCCCCCTGGTCGGTAATCGACTGGCGATGGACGTTGTAGGTGCCGCTCTGCTCGCTGATGTACAGGAGCGTGCGTGGACCGACCCATACGGGGCGCTGGTCGTTGCCCTCGTAGGTCGTGATTTGGGTATAGGTGTCGTTCTCGGTGTCGTAGACCCACACGTCGCGGTCGGCCGGCCCCTCGTAGCCTTTCTTGGTCCGGTCGTTGTAGCCGCGCTCGATCGCGATGAACCGACCGTCCGGGGACATGCGCGGCGCCTCGCCCACCGCGTCGAGGCGGCGGTTGGGCGTGCCGCCCGCAGCGGGGACCTCGTGGATCTCGCTGCTCCATTCGGCCTGTACGTAGGTGCGGTCCGTCGCAAAAAGAAGCGATCCGTCCGGCGTCCAGCCGCCCAGGGCGTCGTTGGTGGAGTGGTAGGTGAGACGCTCGGGCGTGCCGCCGTCGGCGTCCATCACGTAGACGTCCTCATTTCCGTATCGGTTGCTCGAGAACGCGATTTGGGAACCGTCGGGGCGCCAGCGGGGCTCGCTCTCGTAGGCCTCATGGATGGTCAGACGCTCGGCCCGCCCGCCGTCCACGGGTACGGTCCACAGATCCCCCTGATACGAAAATGCCACCCGGTCGCCGTCGGGATGCACGGCCGGGTGGCGCATAAGGGGATCCGTGTCCTGCGCCGCGGTGGGCAGGGCGAGGAGACACGCAAGCACACAGACGGAAAGAACGGGACGAAGCATGGGTGGGATCAGACGCAATCGAGTGAAACGCGCGCCCCTTCCATACCGAACGCGGTGCTGCGAGTTGCGACGATTGGACCCATGCCAATTGGGACGAGTGGTCCCGCCCAGACCCCATCCCATACAGCTATCGCCTCGTAACGAAAGCGGGCCGCCCAGTCCAGACCGGGCGCCCTGCGCCTTCCGCTGGCGAACGGACAAGAACGCGGCTACGAATTCATTTCCTCCAGGAACTCGTCGTTGTCCTCGGTGCCCCGCATCTTGTCGAGCAGAAACTCCATCGCCTCGATTGGCTCCATGTCGGCCAACAGTTTGCGCATCACCCACACGCGCTTCAGCACCGGCTTCGGGAGAATCTCCTCCTCGCGGCGCGTGCCAGACCGGATCAGGTCGATGGCCGGGAACACGCGCCGGTCGGCCATCTCCCGATTCAGAACCAACTCCATGTTGCCGGTGCCCTTAAACTCCTCGAAGATGACCTCGTCCATGCGGCTGCCGGTGTCGACGAGGGCCGTGCCAATGATGGTGAGCGAACCACCCTCTTCCACGTTGCGGGCCGCCCCAAAGAAGCGCTTGGGGCCGCGGAGGGCGCCGGCCTCGATGCCGCCACTGAGGGTGCGGCCCTGGCCGGGGGTCACGGCGTTGTGGGCGCGGGCCAGCCGCGTAATGGAGTCAAGGAGCACGCACACGTCCTGGCCCGACTCCACGAGGCGCTTGACCTTGCGAAGCACCCTGTCGGCCACCTCTACGTGGCGCTCCGGGTCCTTGTCGAAGGTCGAGGATATTACCTCGCCGTCCACCCGGCGGTCCATGTCCGTAACCTCCTCGGGCCGCTCGTCAATGAGCAGCACCAGCAGGTGCACGTCCGGGTGATTGGTGGTGATGCCGTGGGCGATCTTCTGGAGCAGCACCGTCTTCCCCGCCTTGGGGGGCGAAACGATGAGGCCGCGCTGCCCCTTGCCGATGGGCGCAAAGAGGTCGAGGATGCGCGGGCCGAAGTCGTCTCCCTCGGTCTCCAGGGTGAGCCGCTCTCCCGGAAAGATGGGCGTGAGAAACTCAAAGTCGCGCCGGTCTTCCACGTCGGACGGGTCGCACCCGTTGACCTCGTCGACCTGAATGAGGGCGAAGAACTTCTCCCCTTCTTTCGGCGGCCGCACCCGCCCGCGCACCGTGTCGCCTTCTTCCAGCCCAAAGCGCTTGACCTGGGACGGCGAGACGTAAATGTCGTCCGGGCTCGACTCGTAGCTGAACTCGTCGGAGCGCAGAAAGCCGTAGCCGTCGGGCAGGATTTCGAGGACCCCGACCTTCTCGATCATGCCCCGAAGGGGGGTTTCGTCGGCATCGTACCGGCGCATGTACGCCGGCTTTTCGGGCTCGGCCTGGTCCGCTTCACGGGGCGAGGCGGTGTCGTCGTGCGTTCCGTTTTCCGGTGGAGATGACGCCTCGTCGCCGGACGCCGCCCGGCGGCCCGTGGGGTCCACCGTCGTCGCGTTGTCGGCGGCGGCCCCTTCCGCCTGCGCCTCCAGGATCTGATAGATCAGGTCCTGCTTCCGCAGCTTCGAGTAGTTCGACAGGTCCAGCTCGCGGGCGATGTCGCGAAGCTCGTCCAGTTTTTTGTCTTGCAGGGTAGAGATTTTCATACGAGGACAGAAAGATCAGTGTGTACCGTCCGATGTTAAGAAGCGCAGCCTCCGTCTGGTGAGCACACGCTGTGGCAATGCGTCCGTCAGCAAGAACAGTAACCGAGCCTGTCAGGTCAGCGCGGGGCCGCCCTGGCAATGAGATTCAAACTCCAGAATGGGCCCTCCTGTCGGGGACGGAGCATCCGCGTTCCACATCCGGGCTCGTGTCAGGATCTTCGGGAAGTGGTGGGGAGCTTCTCGAAGAGGAACGACGGCGCGGGACGGTGAACTGAAAGTGGAAGGTCTATGGGACAAAACTGCTCTTGTAGAAACGGAAGCGGTGTAACAAGCGCCGCGTAGGGATGATCCGCGCCCTGCGTCGCCGGTGTTTCCGCGCTCCTCGCCGCGTCCATCCGCCCCCGGGACACCCTCCAGCGGAGGCGGGTTCATCCGTCGCGCACAACGCAACGTTCCGGGCAGGAGACAAGTATGGGTTTCCTGTCGCTCCTTGCACTTCGCCCCCGCTGGCCCCTCATGCCTATGACCTACCGCTGGGTCCCCCGCGGCCCCGACGCCCCCGAACAAACCGAACACCTCCAGGAGGCCCTGAACGACCTGCCACGGCCCCTGGCCCGCACCCTGGCCCTCCGCGGAATCACCAGCTTCGAGGAGGCTCGCCACTTCTTTCGGGCCGACCGGACGGACCTGCACGACCCCCTCGCCATGGCGGATATGCCCGTTGCGGCCGACCGCCTAGCCCGCGCCATCGACGAACAGGAATCGGTGCTCGTCTACGGCGATTACGACGTGGACGGCACCACCGCCGCCACCCTCCTCACCGATTTCCTCCAATCCCGGGGCGTGGACGCTTCGTTCTTTATCCCGGACCGTTACGAAGATGGTTACGGACTCTGCAAGCGCGGTCTTAACATCGCCAAGGAGCGCGGCGCCGGCCTCGTCGTGGCACTCGACTGCGGCATTACGGCCCACGAAGAGGCGGCCTACGCCCGCGAGCAGGGCCTCGACCTTATCATCTGCGACCACCACACGCCCAAGGACACGCTCCCCGAGGCCCTGGCCGTCGTTGATCCGAAGCGCGAAGATGACGACTATCCGTTCGCGGAGCTGACGGGGTGCGACCTCGGCTTTAAGCTCGTGCAGGCCACCCTGGCGCGGCGCGACGACGACCCCGCGGTGGCCTTCGACTACCTCGACCTCCTAGCCGTGGCCACCGCCAGCGACATCGTGCCGCTCTACGGCGAAAACCGCATCCTGATGGCCGAGGGGCTGCGGGCCCTGCAAAAGACCAACCGGCCCGGCCTGTGCGCCCTCGCCGACGCGGCGAGCCTCAACCTGTCCGACGTCACGTCCACCGGAAAAATCGTCTTCACGATCGGCCCGCGCATCAACGCCGCCGGGCGCATGGCCCATGCCTCCACGGCCGTCGAACTGCTGCTGGCCGACACCTACGAGGAAGCCGAGCCGCTGGCCGCGGAGCTGGAACAGCTCAACCGCGAGCGGCGCGACCTGGACGATGCGACCGAGGAGGCCGCCATCGAACAGGCCGAACGCCAGATCACGTCGCGCAGCCCGCACGCCCTCGTGCTCTACGACCCGGACTGGCACCTCGGTGTTATCGGCATCGTGGCCTCCAGCATCGTGGAGCGCTTCCATAAGCCCACGATCATGCTCACTCGAAACGGCGACGAGATCAAGGGCTCTGCTCGCTCGATTGAGGGGATCAACATCTACAATGCACTCGCGGACTGCGAGGACGTGCTCACTCAGTTCGGTGGGCACGACCACGCGGCGGGCCTTTCGCTGGAAGAAGACCAGATCGAGGCGTTCCGCGACCGCTTCGACGCGGCGGTGGGCGAGCGCGTCACGCCCGAACTCCTCCGGCCGTCCCTCAAGGTTGACTCGGAACTGGACCTGCGCACGATCGGCACCGTCGACGACCGCTTCTGGGCCGTGCTGCAGCAGTTTGGGCCGTTTGGCCCATCCAACCCCACGCCCGTCTTCCACGCCCGGGGCCTGGCCGTGGTGGGAACGCCCCGCACCGTGGGGCGCAACGACAAGCACCTCAAGTTTAAGGTCCGCCCGCAGGACGCGCCCGGCGCCCGCCCCTTCGACGTGATCGGGTTCGGGATGGGCGAAAAGCTCTCGGTACTCAAGGAAAGCCAGCGCGAGGCGCGTCCCCTGGAGCTCCTGTTCTCGCTGGAGGACAACACCTGGAACGGACGCACCACCCTGCAGCTAAAGGCCCGCGACCTGCGCCTCGAATCCGAATAGCCCCCTACTCCCCACCCCACCCACTCGATGTCCCTTTCCTGTCACGCCGTCATTTTTGACCTCGACGGCGTTCTCATCGACTCTCAGGCCGCCATTCGCCAGCGCTGGAAACGGTGGGCAGCCCACCACGACATCCCCTTCGACGAGGTCGAATCGGTCTACCACGGGCGGCCCATGGCCGAGGTCATTGCGGCTGTAGCGCCCCAGCTTGACGTCCGGGAGGAGATGGAGCGAATGAACCAGATCGCAGGGCCTACGGACGGAGAGCTCCGCCCCTTCGAGGGTGCTGCGGCCCTCCTGGACGCTCTTCCGGAGGGCCGGTGGACCATTGCCACGAGCGGCCGGCGCTCCACGGCCACGCGCCGCCTACAGGCCACCGGATTGCCCATTCCCGACACGCTCGTGACGGCCGACGACGTGGCCCAGGGCAAGCCCGCCCCCGACCCGTACCAGCTGGCCGCCGACCGCCTGTCGGTTGCCCCCGACCGGTGCGTTGTGTTCGAGGATGCGCCGGCCGGCGTGGAGGCCGCCCGACGGGCCGGGGCCGCCGTTGTTGGCATTGCGTCGCACAGCGCCCCCGTCGCCCTCGACGATGCCGCCGTCGTTCTCGACCGCCTGTCCGACGCGCGAATCACCAACGGCTCCGAGGCGCCCCTTCGCGTGACGTGGACCTCCGCGGCCCTCGACTAACGGACCCGCCCGCCGGCCGCGTGGCGAGAAACGAGGCGGCCCGGCGCTCCGACCAGTATTCGTCGCCGCGTTGCGTCACAAAACCTACGTGCCCCCCACTCTCGGGCACCTCCAGCACCAGAGCGTCGTGTTCCTGAGCGATGGTTCGGGGGTAGCAGGGCGCTGGGAGAAACGGGTCGTTGGCCGCGTTGAGCAGGAGCGTGGGCACGGCGATGTTTCCCAATACCGGCTTGCTGCTTGCCCGCCGGTAGTACGTGTCGGCCGTACGGAAGCCGTTGAGGGGAGCGGTGTATGCGTCGTCGAAGTCGCGCAGGGTGCCGATGTAGGGCAGGGCATCGGTCCGCACCACGCCCGGATGCTGCGTGGCCTTCGTCTGAATTTTTTCGCGGAGCGAGCGCAGGAAGTACGTCGTGTAGTGCCGGTTCGACCAGTGGGCAATCTGGTAGGAGGCGGCCTCCAGGTCCACCGGCACCGAGATCACAACTGCCCCCCGAATTCGATCGGCGACCGCCGGCCCGCGCTCCCCGAGGTACTTGAGCGTCAGGTTGCCGCCAAGACTGAACCCGATCAGGGACGTGTCGCCTTTGCAACGGGCCTGCACGTGATTTACCACCGCGGCCAGGTCTTCGGTTTTGCCGCTGTGATAGGTGATGGGCCGTTGGTTCATTGTCTTACCACAGCCGCGCAGGTTCCAGGCGCAAACGGTCCATCCGCGCCGGACGAGCGCCCGGGCCATACCGCGCATGTAGGGACGGTCGGCGCTGCCCTCCAGCCCGTGGGTGAGCACGGCCACCCGCTCGTCGGTCGCCTCCGACGTTCTGCGGGGCTGCGGATCGGCCCAGTGGAGCTCCAGGAAATCCCCGTCCGGCGTCCCAATGCGCTCGCGGCGGTCGTAGCGGAAGTCGACCCAACGGAACAGTGAGGAAAAGAGGGTTTGCACGTGCCCCCCAGACAGAAACGGCGGCGGGGCGTAGTTGGACTCAATGACGGGCACGACGGAAGAGAATACTGGACGGAGCTGCGCAGAACAAGGCGACAAACAATCAAGGACGAAGCACAATGGCGCCAAACATGCGCCCCGTCGTCCCTCCCGACCCGCGATGCGAGAAAAAGGTATCGGACTCCTGCAGGGTGCAGTGGTCGGACGCCTCAATGTGATCGTCCGCGAGTCCCGCGTTGCTCAACTGCTGGCACAGAGCGGCCTTCAGGTCGACGTGTGGCTTAGCCCAGTCGGCCCGGTGGTGGACGACGGCCTCGTCGAAGCGCGCCGCCACCTCCGGCCCCACCTCGAACACCTCTCGGGACAGGCACGGCCCAATGTGGGCCCGGACGGAAGCGGGGGACGCCCCGTGTGCCTCCATGACCCGGACGGTGCGGGCCGCAATGCCGGAAACGGCCCCGCGCCAGCCGGCGTGGCACGCCCCCACCACGCCCGCCGCCGGATCGGCCAGCAGAACCGGAGCGCAGTCGGCCGTGGCGATGGCGAGCAGGAGGCGCGGCGTTGTGGTCACCAGTCCGTCGCAGAACGGCTCGTGGCGGGGCGCCTCGACGGTGCGAACGGTGGCGCCGTGCACCTGGCCCGCGGTCACGAGCCAGGCGGGATCTGTATCCAGGGCCGCACAGAAGCGCCGACGATTCTCCTCGACGCTCGACGGATCGTCGCCCACGTGGCGGCCCAGGTTGAGCGTGTCGTAGGGCGGGCCGCTGACGCCCCCGCGGCGCGTGCTGATCCCGGCGGTTACCGCGGGCACATCCGAAAAGAGGGCGGGACGCAGAACGGGGGCGCGGGACGAGACGGGAGTGGGGGGCATAGGGCGGTTGGATCGTGGCAGCTTGTGTTTTAGGGGGCCGACGGGAACGGCCCACACAGGGCGAACGTCTTCTGGATTCCTCCCCATTGTCGCTTCGCGCGCGGTTTGCCTTCCGGGTGCGGAAGCTCCGCCCGTTGGCCTTGCCCCCTGAGCAGCAGCCCGGTGAGACTCTATGGGATACAGGCGAACGCCCAGAACGGCAACCCGTTCACTACTGCGTACTCTGGTGGGAATTCCCCATGCGTCCTCGTTGCTCTTCCGTCCACCTCACTACGCCATGACGTTTCGTCTTCTGCCGTGCCCACTCGCCTCGCCGGTCGCCGTTCTCCTGAGCGGCCTTCTGCTGGGCAGCATTCTGTTTGCCCCCGCCCCGGCGGCGGCCCAGTCCGAAAACGTGACCACCGTTGAAGGCCCGAACGACGGGGAGAACACGACCCTCACAGAACGGCCTCATTCCCTGGCCGACGGCCTCTCGGTGCGAGCGTTCGGCATCTCGGCCCCCGACACCACCCGCTGGGGCCTGCGCCTCATCGGGGCCGACGACGCCGAGTCCATCGAGCTCCGCCAGGCCGACGACCCCGTGCCAATCGTCCAGATCGACCGCCCCGACGAGGACGAGGTCGGCCCCACCTCGGTTTACGTCGACCAGCAGTCGTTCCTGCTCATGGCCGAGACCGCGACAATTACCATCCGAGTCGGCAACGTGCACGTCGAACTCCCGGAGGCCCTCCGAGAGGAAATGCAACAGATTTTTGAGGCCACAAGCGGATCGTAGCCCCCAGCGGGTCAAAGAGCCGAGGGGTCGGGTCCGAGAGCACGCTCGCGAGCCAAAAGCCCTCTGCGTGAACGCTCTGGAATCTTTTCCGCCGGTGGCCTTTTCATAGGATCGATACGGAAACTGTCCTCCTCAGTCCATCCGGCCTCGCGATGAGCCACCTGGGCTACCTTCTTGCCCTCGGGCTTGCGTGCCTCTTCGGCGGTGGGGTGGCATACGACGCCTGGCAAAACCGACCCGCGGCCGGGACGCGTCCGCTCACGGCAACGGCCCTTGCGACAGCAGTCTGGGCGGGGGGCACCGCCGGCCTCGTGCTGGCAGAGGCCCCGGCGGCAAAGCTCCGCTGGCTGCAAGTCTCGTACCTCGGCATGGTCGCGGCCCCCATCTCGTTTCTCCTTCTGGCGCTCGAGTATGCCGGGTATCAGCGGTACGTTCGTCCCTCGTTGGTCGGGGCCCTCCTGGCGGCCGGCGGTCTTGTGCTCGCCCTCGTCTGGACCAACCCCCTCCACCACCTCTACTGGGCCGACCTCACGTACGGACCGAAGACCCCCGCCGGCGTAAATACCACTCCCGGCCCGGCCTTCTGGGGCTTCGTCGCGTTTACGTACGTCCAGTTGGCTGCCGGCTCCTTTGTGCTCGTCCGCTACGCGCTGACCGCGCCCCACCTCTACCGGAGCCAGAGCGTCGCGCTCCTGGCGGCCGTCGCCGCCCCGTGGGCCGCCAACGTTCCACACGTCTTCCAGCTCATGGCGTCCGATTACACTCCGGTGGCCCTCGCGGTGACCGCCAGCACGCTGTGGACGGCAATGCATCAGTACCGGCTGGGCGACCTCAGCCCCATCGCGCTCCGCACCGTGTTTGAGAGCATTTCGACCGGCGTGTTCGTTCTGGACCGTCAGGACCGCGTAGTCGACGTGAATGCCGCGGGGAAGAACCTGCTTGGGCTCTCCGACCCGGTGATCGGAACCTCCTTCGATGCCCTCATGCCAAGCGACTCCTTGCTCGACCGGCTGGCGGACCCGTCCACCGATTTCCCGCTCCTCGTGACCGGGGACGCGCTTCTGTCCGAACGCCCCGGATCGGACGCAGCAGGGGAGCGACACGACGCGTCCGCCCCGGCCTCTCCCAGCGAGCGGTATTTTGCGGTGCAAATGACCCCGATTCAGGCCGCCGGGCGGCGGCAGGAAGGACGGCTGATCACGCTTCGCGACGTGACCGAGCGGGAGCGCCAACAGCGCCGCCTCGAGCACAAGAACGAGCAACTCGAACGGTTTGCCTCCGTCGTGTCCCACGACCTTCGCAATCCGCTGAACGTGGCCGTGGGCAACCTCTCGATCGCGGCCGAGCACCTCGACCTCCCGCCGCCAGAGGCGGACCGCACGAACGGACAGACCGCAGACCCGCCTGACGCGGACGACCTCCGCCCCCCATTGCGGCGGGTCCAGCGCGCCCTTGGTCGCATGACCACCCTCATCGACGACCTGCTGACACTTGCCGCCGGGGGCACGGACATCTCCGACCCCGAGCCCGTCGACCTCGCGACCGTTGCGACCGACGCCTGGGACAGCGTCGAGACGAAAGGGGCCACGCTCCGCCCCCGCACCGGGGCGGCCGTCCGGGCCAGGCGGTCGCGCCTCCAGCAGCTCCTCGAAAACCTCTTCCACAACGCCATCGTGCACGGGGGGCCTGGGACCACCGTCACGGTCGGCGACCGCCCAGATGGCTTCTACGTGGCCGACGACGGCCCCGGCTTTCCAGACGAGGCCAAAGACGCTCTCTTCGAGGCCGGCTACACAACCCGCGAGGACGGGACGGGATTTGGCCTCAGCATCGTTCGCGAGATCGCGGACGCTCACGGGTGGTCTCTCAAGCTTGGAACGAGCGCCGCGGGCGGCGCCCGGATCGACATCCTCAGCGGGGACGGCTCCCCCTCCACGGACGACGCGGACGCGCGTGATTCTAGCGTCGGGGCCTAACCCCAACCCGTTGCGTCCTCCCCATCGGGGACGCAAAGCCCCCCGGAGTTCCGCTCCCAGCGTTTGCGATTGTCCCCCCGGTTCTCCAAGATGCATAAACACAGGGCCAGCACACCGGCCCCCTTTTCTCTTCTCCGGTGGTCTCCATCTCTCCCCTTCGAACGGCAGTATGAGCTCTTCTGTATCCAACAAACCTGTGCAATCATCATCGGCGGCACCCGACGCATCGTCCCCCGACGGGGTGTGGCGCGTGTTTTATACCCGGGCCCGCGCCGAGAAAAAATGCGAAACGCGCCTCCAGGACCGCGGCATTGACGTTCTGGTGCCCAAGAAGACCGAGATCCGGCAGTGGTCGGACCGCAAAAAGAAGGTCACG
>JBKHEM010000053.1:0-14544 GCA_046540815.1 Salinivenus sp. | reverse complement strand
CTCGGCACAGGCTGAAGCAAAGCGCATCCGACAAGCAGTCCGGCTGATGGACGATGAGGAAACGGTCCAGATCCTGGAGGTGTAGCCCAGGCCACGCGGGGCCGAGCGCAGGGCAGGAGTCGACGCTTGGGACCCAAATTGGAGGTTACCCCATCACCTCGGGCGACTCGGGAAGACGTTCGCGGAGACCCTTTAGGTACGCAGGTGTGTCGAGGAGTCGGGGGCCGTACCACGAAAAGAGCTGTCCGTCGACGATTTCAATGGGGGTGTCGGGCAGGGTCGATTCGAGGTCGGCCGTGAAGGCGTCCTTCTGATGAAAGGGGAAGGGCTCCGTGGAGCAGAGAACGACATCCAGGGCTTGGTCAGACAGGCTCTCCAACTGAACCTCCGGATACCGTGTCTCGTCGCCAAACGCATTCTCGAACCCGCCCCGCTGCATCACATCGTGGATGAACGTGTCGCCCCCCACAGTCATGTACGGTTCCCGCCAGATGAAGTAGGCGGCCCGGAGGGAAGAAAAGTCGGGAAGGGACTTGAAGCGAGAGATGATGTTGCCGACGAGGGTGGACGTCTGCGATGAGGTGCCGGTGAGCGCGCCAACGGTTCGAATCATTTCGCAGGCGCCGGGAACGGATTTGACCTCAGTCACGAAGACGGGCGCAATGTCATCAAGTGCCGCCACGTCCTCCGCCGTGTTTTCTTCGTGGTTGGCCAGGATCAGGTCGGGCGCCAGGGAGCGAACGGTGTCGATGTCGACCTGCTTGGTGCCTCCGACGATCGTTTTGGCCTCGCGCCAGTCCGTGGGCCGTTCGCAGAACCGCGTGATTCCAACGACGGCGTCGTCCAGGCCCAGGTGGGCCAGCAGCTCGGTCTGGCTGGGCACGAGGGAGACGATTCGGCGGGGCGGCGACTCCAGGGAAGTGCGGCGGCCGCGGGCGTCGGTGGCAGTAGGCATGGGGAGGGAGCTTGTATAACCGAGGCATGGGGCTCCGACGGTCGAGCGCACGAAGGGGTAACGCTCGCATGTCCTAACTCCCTGGACAATGCCACGATCCCGTGCGTCGCGAGACGAGGCGTCGGCTCTGGATGGGTGCCGTCGAGAATCTCGTGGGCGGTGTCCCTCCTGTGTCCTGCCGGGGCGCGGCGAGGGCAGGCGGAGGCCGGAAAAGGCGGGTCCTCGCGGGGCCGTTGTGTATTCGACGGCGGCGCTGCGCTGCCCCTCAATCGGCCTCAGCCCCTTCGGCGGACGAATGCCCCCGTCTCGCCGATGGACTACGGCGTCTCGGCGTCGGCGTGCCAGACGGTTTTGGCGACGGCGCTCCCCACCCGCGCCAGGGTGGCTTCGGCCTCGGACAACGCCCCGAACTTTTCGGTACAGGCCGCCACCACCACGCCGTCGTCCCGCGAGTTCTCTTCCGGAAACACGACCCCAACGTTGCAGGCCCGCCCAATCTGCGTGCCCGTTTTGTGGGCAAACCGGGTGTCGTCCGGCAGGCCGGCCTTGATGCGATCATCGCCCGTCGTCACGCCTTCCATCACGTCCAGCAGGAAGTCGGTATGCTCGTCGGAGAGCAGATCGCCACGCACCAGTCGCTCAAGCAGATCGCCCATGGCGTCGAGGCGGCCGCTGTTGAGGCCCGTGTCGTAATAGCGCTCGAACGCGTCGGCCACGCTTGATGCTTTCAAGTCGGACGAGGACAGCGACAGCTTCTCGGCGAAGGCCGCCCGCCGGTCCCCGTTCAAGGAGTGCGAGCGGAGGTCCATGATGTCGCGGTTGCTCAGCTCATCGGCTCGCTCGTGGAGGTGGCTGTAGGCGTCGTAGCGCACTTGCAGGATGGAGGTGATTTCATTAAATCCCTCCGGCGCGACGTGCTCGCGGAGATGCTCGTTAAAGGCCTCAGCCCCGATGGTCCGCATCAGCATGTCGGTCGCAATGCTGTCGCTGTTTTTGAGCATCTCTTCGATCAGCGTTTTGATCGTGTAGGTGCGGCCCGGGTCCGCATATTGAAGGTCGCCGCTGCCGTCCACAAAGTCGCCCTCCTGGAGCTCAATTTCGTCGGTCAAGGAGAGCTCGCCCTCCTCGACCTTCTGCAGCACAACGACGGCCAGGGGAATTTTGATGGTGGACGCAAGGTACCAGTCGCGGTCGATCTGGTGGGTCCACGTGTCTCCCGAGTCGAGCGCTTTGACGTAGACGCCCAGGCTTCCGGGAGTATCGTCATCAATGCGTGCAAAGGGGTCGTCGAGCCCGGGACCCGCAGCACTCGGGGGGCCGAAGACAAAGAGAAGAAGGAGAACGGCAACTCGAAGCATCAAGGGCGGCGGGCTGTGAGCAATCCGAGGAACGGGGAGAATCGCCTTCACGGACGGGCAGAACGAAAAAAAGATTCTACACGCGTTATGAGCGGCGGTTTTTCATGTAGCGCCCATACGTAAGCACGCGCCAGAGCCATTCCAACGGGCCGTAGCGATAGCGGCGCAGCCAGAGCCAACTCACCAGGATCTGAGCGGCAAACACGGCCACGGTGATTCCAGTGAGCAGAAGGGAGCCGGCGGTGGTGCTTAGCCCCAGGCCCACCTCGTAAAAGAGGGCAATGCCCACCACGGACTGCAGAACGTAATTGCTCAGGGCGGATTTCCCAACGGGGCTGAAGAGCGCATCCAGCGCGGTCCCGAGGCGGGTTCGGAACAGCAGGAAAAAGGTTGCGACGTAGCCGAGTGTCAGGGCAACGTACGCAAACGGGGTGATGACATCTTTCAACAGAAGGAAGTCGCTATCCGAGAGGAAAGAAGGGGTGTCCAGCCCGTAGATTAAATTGAGTGGGAGTCCAATGAGCCATCCGCCAAGAGCAAGGCGCCAGAGCCCGCGTGTGTTTTCGTGGAAGCGCCGGTGGAGAATCTGACGCCCCATCCACACCCCCAGCACGAACACAGCGAGAACCTTGATGAACCGGGCATCGAGGGCGAGGCCGTAGGCGCGGAGCAGCGGTCCGATGGCATTGAATTGCAGGACGGTGCCCCAGGAGTCGCTTCGAATGACGGCAACCACGTCCCGCATCTGAAACGTTTCGTACTCGGTCGAAAACTGCGGGAGGCCTGCCGCCATCCACTGGTTGGATACCAGCTGGTAGAAGGCCGTGGTGTACCCACCGTCGGCGGCCTGCAGGTACCAGGCGTGGAGGCCGGGAAGACAGAGCAGCAACAGGGTTGCGACGAGGAGCGCGCGGTCGGAAAGGTCCTTGAACAGCAGCAGCACGTAGCCGCAGAGGGCATAGAGCACGAGGATGTCGCTGAACCAGAGCCCCCAGAGGTGGACCAGCCCGATGAGGAAGAGAAAAAACAGGCGGCGGCTGAAGTGGCGCAGGAAGGACCGGTCGCCCGACGATCGGACGAACTGGATCGCAAACCCAATGCCGAAGAGAAGGGAGAACAGCGTGTAAAACTTGCCACTAAAAAAGGCCGTGTGCACCCAGTCGAACGCGGCGTTCCAGTCGGCCAGCAGCAGGTCCGCGCGGTCGTCGTCGAACAGGTAGGCATACCCGCTAAAGACGCGGGCATTGATGACCAGGATACCGAAGATGGCAAACCCTCGAAGGGCATCCAGGGCGTGGATGCGCTCGTCTTCGCCGACGGGGCGCATCGATGAGTCGCTCATTGTAAGCTATTGCTGGGAGACGTTCAGTGCGAAGACTCAGGCCAAATGACCTGCGCTGTAGAGCAACCCCGAAGAAGACCTCTGTCCGGTGCGGACCGATGAATCCAGCATTTTTGAATGGAGGGGAACAGGAGAACAGAGGTCCCGCCGCAGCGCGCCGGGGGCTTGAAACGGCCCAATCCCGTCTTAAGGAATCTGCCGCCGTAAAAGTGAATCGCACGGACCGGTTCGTCGTCAACGGAGCAGGTGTCCATCGAGCATGGCCAAAAGGTGAGAGGATCGGCCGGGGTGGCCCAGCGAGCGAGGGTGGGATTTCCAGACGCTCAAGGCGGCTTGGGAGCTGGCACTAACGTTGAACGAAACGGTTTGGCGACTGAACTCGCGGGGCGTGGTGTGGTTTGGCTGCGTCAGGAGATCGGTCGCTAGGCCGACGGTTGGAAGAGAAGTGGACGAGCGGATGATTCGTTCCCACGACACGATCTGCGCTGGTCGTGGAGGCAGACCCTGTGTTCTGAGAGCCAGACCGGGGCGGGGATCGGGGGACTCGGGATTAGCGGAGTGCGGCTTCTGTCGTTTCCACCCACGCCTCCAGCAATTGCGCCACGCCCCAGGCCTGCGCCGGGGTGCCGCGCGGCGTGAAGGGGGCGTCGCCGTCGAAGATCTCGCTGATGCTCCCCACGCCGTGCCCCTCCAGGTGGCGGCGCAGGGGGGCGAGGTAGGAACGGGCGGCGGCCGGATCGTCGTAGACGTGCAGGTGGGCCTTCACGAACGGCCCGAGGAGCCAGCTCCAAACGGTGCCCCGGTGGTACGCGCCGTCCCGATGCTCGCGGCCGCCCTGATAGACGCCGACGTACTCCGGATCGTCGGGCGACAAGCTGCGGAGGCCGTGGGGGGTGTAGAGGTGCGTGGCGCAGGCCTCAATGACAGCGCGCTGTTGCTCTTCGGAGAGCGGGCTGTGCGGCAGGGAGACGGCAAAGATCTGGTTCGGGCGCAGGCTCGGGTCGTCCCCGTCCGGCCCGTCGAGCACGTCGCGCAGATGCTCGCGCTCAGCGTCCCAGAACCGGGCGAACTGGGCCTCGACCCGATCGGCCCGTTCGGCGAACGTCTCGGGGGCCTCCCCGAGCGTTTCGGCGAAGGTCTCCAGGCTCCGAAGTGCGTTGTACCAGAGCGCGTTCACCTCCACGGGCTTGCCGATGCGGGGCGTCACGACCCAGTCGCCCACCTTCGCATCCATCCACGTGAGCTGCACGCCCGGCTCCCCGGCCCGCAGCAAGCCGTCCTCCGGGTCGACCTGAATCCCGTACCGCGTGCCCTTCTCGTGCCACTCGACGATGTCCTGCAGCGTCGGAAAGAGGTCGCGCAGGAGTTCGAGGTCGTCGGTCGCGTCCACATAGGCGCGGATCGCCTCCACGTACCAGAGCGTGGCGTCGACGGTGTTGTACTCGGGCGTGTCGCCCCGGTCGGGAAAGCGGTTGGGAATCATGCCCCGGTCGACGTAGCGCGCATAGGTGCGCAGGATTTTCTCAGCCACGTCTTCCCGACCCGTCGCGAGGGTGAGGCCCGGCAGGGCAATCATCGTGTCGCGTCCCCAGTCGCCGAACCACGGGTAGCCCGCGATGATGGATTTGCCGTCGGGATTGTCCGCTGTGGACCGGGCGACGACGAACTGATCGGCGGCACGGGCGAGGTGCTGCACGTCGGCGGGGGCGTCGCCGAGGTTCGCCTGCGTCACCAGCTGCTCGTCGTGCTCCCTTCGGCGGGCGAGCGCTGCGGGGCCGTCGAGGGACGCGTCGGCGTCGGTGCTGAACGTGAGCGTGAGCGAGTCCTCCGGGGCGACTGCGGCCTCGAACGTGCCGGCCTGAAGCAGGTCCTCGCGGTCCGGCAGGCCGCGGTCCGTTTCTACGGCGAGCGCGTAGTCGCGGTACCAGGTGTGGGCGGACGCCGCGTCGGCATCGGCACTGCGCAGAAAAATGGGCGCCGCGCCGTCATAGGCATCGACTCGGAGACCGTCCGCGTCCGCCGACACGTCCATCGGCCCGTCGCCAGCCTGCCAGGGGGCGTGGTGGTCGCGGTGGGCGACGAACGCCGTTGCCTGCCACGAGACGGGGGCGCGGGCGCGGCGCAGCATGTACTGCACGTAGGTCGTGTTCTCGCCCTGCTCCATCCATACCCGCTTCTCCAGGAGCGCATCGCCGAGGGCATACGTCCACACCGGCACAGTCCCCTCCAGCCGGAAGCGGTCGAGGTGCACCACGCCGCGCGGGGCCACCGTGCCGTCGCCCCACCGATGCGCGGCGAGGGCGTACTCCCGGTCGTCGTACCGGATCGTTTCGTCGAGGTGGGAGACCAGGAGGGTGCGTCCCAGAGGCGGATCCAGGGCGGCGACGAGCAAGCCGTGGTAGGCGCGGGTGCGGGGCCCGCCCACGGTGCCCATCGCGTACCCGCCGACCCCGTTTGTGACGAGCCACTCGCGGGCCTGGGCGATATCCAGATTGCTGCAACGATCACGGGCGAAGTCGAGCATTTTCGTCTGGGCGCTTGGGAGTGGGTGCGGGGGAAGTCGAGAGTGCGGGAGCGTGGAAAAGTGAGCGCGGGGGCGTGGAAGTTGAGAGTCTAGTTACCCGTCTCCCCTCTGATCTGGATCCAGGGCTATGATGTCGAGATTCCGCCGAAGAGCCCTTCACGCCTCAACGAAGATCATCCCCGTCCCAAAACCTTCCAACCTTCAACATCCTCGACCGAAAGGAGCAAGACCTCCGATCGAGTTCCACTAGGACCCGACGACCGCTACCCTTCGGATCAACCACCACTTTGCCGCAGGAGCTTGGCGACGAGGGCGGTCCAGCCGGTCTGGTGGCTCGCCCCGAGGCCGGCCCCGTTGTCCCCGTGGAAGTACTCATAAAAGAGGGGGTAGTCCTGCCATCGCGGGTCCTCCTGAAAGAGCTCCTCCCCGCCAAAGACCGGCCGATCGCCGTCCTTATCCTTCCGGAAGAGGCGGGTGAGACGGCGCGACAGATGCCCCGCCACGTCCCACAGCGGCTCCGGCCCGTCGGCCTCCGGCATCTCCACCGTCAGGTCGTCGCCGTAGTAGTAATCGTACTTCTGCAGCGACTCGATCATACGGAGTGGATCAGGGACTCTTCCCCGATCTCCCACAGTCAGTGTACAGCTCGTTCTTCATCGGAGCCGTGACGCAGCTGGTGCAGGAACACCTCAACGACGGTCCAGAACTGGACGAGAAGTTGATCGAGCAGTCCTTCGAGATGCTCTGGGCCGCCTACACGAAGCCAGCGATTGGATCGACATCCCCGGACGACTCCTCGTGGCAGGAGTGATCGACCGCGTGCACAGGGGCCTTTCCCTGACTGAATCGTTCCGATTCTCTCCACCCCACCCGCCGGACGGACGCGCAATAGGACGCGGCCCACGCGGCGATGACACGGACGCTCTCCGCGGGGGCCACCAAGGAATCGCACGACGCCTCCCATCCGGGGTCCAGAGAGGGATCTTTTGGGCGCGACTTCCATGTGAAGCGGATCCGCAAGCGCTGTACTCCCTGTTTTCAACCGCTCCTGTGTCTCATGGCCCTTCCCACCGAGCCCATCGGCAGCATCCCGCGTCCAGACGAACTCGTTGAGAGCCTGAAGGCATACCGCCAGGGAAACCTCAGCTCGGACGCCCTCGATCGAGTGTACGACCGGGCGTTGCGCGCTACGGTGGATGCCTTCGAGCGCACCGGCTCGCCCGTCATTTCCGACGGCGAGCAGGCCAAGCCCAGTTTTCTGACCTACCCCGTGGCCGAGGCCGACAACGTGGAGCCGGGGGGCATTGAGGTCCCGTTCGAGGCCGGCCACACCCGCACCCTGCCTCAACTCGTGGCGGGGCCGTTTCGCTACGAGACGTACGCGGTGGAGTACCTGACCCGCGCGCAGGCGCATGCGAGCGTTCCGGTGAAGCAGAGCGTCATCTCCGCGTCGGCCCTGAGCCTGCTCTACCCCGAGGAGGGCATCGACGGGTACTCCCGCGAGGCGTTTCTCGACGATTTGGTCGATGAAGTTGAGCGGGACATTCGACAGTGCCTGGAGGCCGGGGCCCACGCCGTGCAAGTCGACTTTACGGAGGGGCGCCTTGCGGTCAAGCTGGATCCCTCGAAAGAGCTGCTGCGGTCGTTCGTGGCCCTCAACAACCGGGTCCTCGACCGCTTTTCCGAAGAGGAGCGACAGCGAATTGGCATTCACACCTGCCCGGGCGGCGACCGAGACTCGACGCACAGCGCCGACGTGGACTACGCCGAGTTGCTTCCACTCCTGTTCGAGCTCGATGCGGGTCGCTTCTACATGCAGTGGGCGAGCGAGGAGGAGCCGGAGCGGGTGCTCGACATCGTGCGTGAGCACAGCAGCGACGACCAGACCATTTTTCTCGGGGTCATCGATGTGAACGACCCGCGCGTCGAGTCGCCGGACGAGGTGTGCGATGCTGTGCTGCGGGCGGCCGACTACATTCCCCCCGAGCGGCTTGGGACCACCGACGACTGCGGGTTTTCGCCGTTCGGCGACGACCGATCAACGGCCCGGCGAACGGCCTTCCAAAAGATTGAGGCCCGAGTCAAGGGCACGGAACGGGCACGCGCGGCGCTCGGCCTGGACGCGTAGATGGAGACGGGGAACGGGCGAACGGTCATAGGTTCGCCGGTCGGCCTCCAGCCGGCAACGATCAAGATGGGGCAGGCCGGAGCGAGGAGGCGTTACTCGTCGGAAGCCTCCGGGCGCGACTTGTGCGAGGCAGGAGCGGAGACGGACACCTCTTCGTCGGGAGCATCGCCGTCGTCAGTCGGGAGGGCCTCTTTGGGCACGGGCCCGTCTGTGGAGGACACGGACGAGATCGCGTCGTAGGCTTCTTCGGACAACATCCCCAGTTCGCGGGCGCGCTTGAACCACTGTTTACGGGCGAGGGCCTGCATGTCCTCAACCGAGTCGGCCTCGTCGACAATTTCGAGGCCCAGGAGCGTCTCCACCACATCCTCCATGGTGACCACGCCGGCTACGCCGCCGTACTCGTCTACGACGAGCGCGATGTGCTCCAGGCGGTCGAGCAGGCGCTCCAGAAGGTCGGGGAGGGGAAGGTTTTCGCGGACGACCTGAATCTCACGAGACAGCTCTTCCAGGGGCACGTCGTGCTCCTCCTGGGCCGCCCGCAGGAGAATTTCGTCCTTCAGTACGTAGCCGGTTACATCGTCCGGGTCGTCGTCGTAGACCGGAATGCGGGAGAAGCGAAACTCGTCGTGCTCGTCCACGACCTCGCCAATGGTTTTGCCATCCGGGAGGTCGAAGATGACGGTGCGCGGCGTCATTACGTCTTTGACCCGCAGCGAGTTAAAGCGGAAGAGGTTGCGCAAGATGCGCGATTCTTTTTCTTCAAATACCCCTTCCTCTTCCCCCAGCTCCGCCATCGCAGTAAACTCTTCGCGGCTAAAGGACGTCTCTTCCTCTTTCGAGGAGAGCAGGTAGGTGAGGCCCTGCGACAGCTTCACGAAGGGCCACAGGAGCACGATGGTGGGCACCAGGATGCGCACCATGGCCGGCGCAAGCGTTCTCCAGTACACGGCCCCCAGGGTCTTCGGAATGATTTCCGAAAGCACCAGGATGAGCAGGGTCAGAACCCCAGCAATCACGCCGGTGTAGGCCTCGCCGAAGACGACGGCGGCCTGGGCGCCTGCTCCGGCGGCCCCTACGGTGTGTGCGATCGTGTTGAGGCTGAGAATCGCCGAGAGGGGGCGGTCGATGTCCTCCTTCATCTCGTGAAGGCGTTGGCCCACCGTATCCCCTTCCCGCTCCAGGGCCGCGACGTAGGACGGCGTCACACTCAGCAGCACCGCCTCCATGATGGAGCACAGGAAGGAGACGCCAAGCGCCAGCGCAACGTAAAGGAGCAGTAAGCCCATTCGAACACGAGAAGCTGGGCGGAATCCAGGAAGGCGAGACCGGAGCCCGCGTGGGCGAACTCACAATCCCGAAGCAGGAGTACGAAAACAAATACGCAGGCAAAGGGCGCAGTTTCTCGTACGTCCCGGTCAAATGCTGTCAGGCGAGGGAGTTTCCGGACACGCATGTACGGCAGAGACCGGACGGAGTTTTGTGAAGGGGGCGGCCCCCCACAAATGAACTACGCCGGTACTTCCGCTCCGTCGGCTTCAACCTGCTCCAGTCGACTGGACCACTGCTTTTGGTTTTCGCGGGCGTCCTGTACGACGGGGGTGTACCGAAGCAGCCCCAGCAGCAGGTCGTTGAGGGCCGCAGCGGGCTGGCGCATCGGGCGCTTGACGTCGAGGAAGAGGATGGCCCGCTCGCCATCGGTTTCGTTCCAGACCTCGTGGTTGTAGGTGTCGTCGAACACCATGCTTTCGCCCTCCTCCCAGTGCACGATCCGGTCGTCCACCCGGATGCGGCACTTCTCGGCGGGATCGGGCACCTTCAGGCCCAGGTGGTAGCGGAGCACGCCCTTGTAGGGGCCGCGGTGGGGCGGAATGTGTTTGCCGGGAGACAGGATGGAGAAAAACGCCGTGGTCATGCCCGGCACCTGCTCAATGAGTTCGGTGGTGCGGGGGCAGCGGGCACAGTTTTCCTCGGCCTTTACGCCGTACCCGTACAGAAAGAACGTCTTCCAGTCGTCGTCCTGCGAGATCGTGGAGGCATCCTCGGCGATGTCGTGGAAGCTGGGGAGGGCCTCTCGGTGCTGCAAGATGTCCTCGAGCTCGTCGCGCATGACCTGCCAGTTGTCTTCCAGGCGATGCGTCCATGGGAAATTGGACGGGTCGTGCACGGGCTTGTCGCCCACCATAGAAAAGCGACCGTAGACGCTATCGAGCGCGTGGATGGCCTTGTGGCCGAGCTGTTTGAGAAACGAGTCGTCACGCTCCTGAAAGGTCTGCCGGTTCGTGCCGTTAGAGGTATCCATTGGGAGAGAGGTTAGTAGCGGAGAAGGGTTGTTCTCGGTACACGGTGTTGTTGATGGGTCCCTAGATCGATGGTTTCGGTGAGTCCCGGAGACTACCGGTCCACGGACGGGGTTGGGGAATCATCCGAGCGGCCATTGTCAAGTGGCACGTTTGAGGTGGGGGCCTCGGCCTGGTCCGGCGCCGAGGCGGTGCCGCCGTCGGTTGCCACCGCCTCGGTGATGATGCTACCGGCCTCGGGTGCTGCGCCGAAGAGGGCCGTTACGCGTTGGGATACCGAGTCGAACGTCGAATACATGACGGGGACGATGACGAGGGTGAGGAACGTGCCAAACGTAAGCCCGGCAATGATGGCGGTGCCCATCGGGCCCCAGAACTGCGTGTTTTCACTCCCAAACTGGAAATTAGGTGCAAAGTCGGTCAGCAGGCCTACGAAGTCAACGTTGATGCCAAACGTCAGGGGCACCAGGCCCAGAATCGTGGTGAGGGCCGTGAGGAGGACCGGGCGCAGGCGCGTGGCACCGCCCTCAATGATGGCCTCCTGCTTCTGCAGTCCCCGCTGGCGCAACTGCATGATGTAGTCGACCAGCACAATGTTGTTGTTAACCACAATGCCCGCCAGGCTAATGACGCCGATGAAGGTGAAGAGACTAAACGGGGTGCGCGTGAGGACAAGGCCCAGCACCACGCCGATCAGGCTGAGGCCCACGGCGGCCATGATGATGAACGGCGCGCTCACCGAGTTGAACTCGGTAATCATGACGAGAAGGATGAGCGCCACGCCAATGGCCAGGGCCGTAAAGAGGAAGCCGAAGCTCTCCTGCTGATCCTCGTTCTGCCCGGTGTAGGTGAGCTCGTACTGCGACGGGAGTTCCTGCTCGTAGTCGTCGAGCAGCTGTTGCACCTGTTCCAGCACCGCATTGTCGTTATAGCCCGGAGCCGCGTCGCCCTCCACGGTCACCACGCGCTCTTCGTCAAGCCGCGTGATCGACCCGAAGCCCGTGCTCTCCTCCAGGTCGGCCACCGACACGACGGGGACTTGTTCGCCGGTCGGCGTACTGAGGGTCAAGTTGCGCAGGCTCTCAAGGGTCGCGCGGTCCTCCTCCTCAAGCCGCACCGTGATGTCGTACTCGTCCTTGCCGTCGCGGAAGGTGCTGGCCTCCTGTCCCTGAATCGCGGCCCGCACCGTGGAGGCCACCTGCTCGGTGGACAGGCCAAACTGGTTGGCCCGCTCACGGTCGACCTCAACCCGAAGCTCGGGCCGGCCCGCGTCTAAGTCGTCCGTCACGTCGACAAGGCCGGGGATGGTGCCGTCGCTGGCAGCCTCGTTGAGGCGGGACTTGATTTCGCGGCTAATGGAGACGATCCGGTCGAAGTCGGGGCCGGACACCTCCACGTTGACGGGCGGACCGGTGGGAGGGCCGGGCGTTTCCTGCTGGAAATCGATCTCGGTGCCGGGAATGCCCACGAGCTGGTTGCGGAGCCGATCCAGCGTTTGGGTTGAGGATTCGGCCCGGTCTTCGTAGTCGACCATGTTCAGGCTGAGGCGGGCGCGCTCCTCGCGGTCGGCCCCGCCGCCAAACTGGGAGTCGCCCCCGACCCCCACGTTCGTGAGGATGTTCTCGATGTTGGCGCCCACCGCGGCGGTTTGTTCCATGAGGTCGTCGAGGCGCTGCTCGGCGGCCTGGGCCGTCCGATTCGTGGTCTCAACGTTGGTGCCCACCGGGTTGTCCAGAATGACCTGAACGCGGTTGGGATCGGTGTTGGGAAAAAAGGAGACCCCGGTTGGGGCGAGGGCATAGAGGCCGCCGATGAGGAGGAGGGTGCCAAGGGCTCCGTTGAGGAGCAGGGCGCGGTGGTCTGTGAGCAGCAAATGGGTGCGTCCGCCCCCGAAGGCCATCCCGGCGGCGCCCACAAGGGCGATGACGACCGGTGCCGCCATCATGATCGAGAAGGACAGCAGGTCAATGCGGCCCAGCCAGAGGGCGATGCCGAGGAACAGGAGCATGAGGGCCCCCAGCACGCCGCCGATCCACACGCTGGCCCGGCCCCCCAGATACATTCCTTCGACGGTGTGCACCACGATGCCGAGTGTCCCCACGGCAAGGAGGAGGCCGCCGGGCACGAGGAGCACGCTTCCGGCCGTCAGGGAGGCGAGGCCGGCAACGATCCCGCCGAGGGCACACAGGGCGACGCCGGCAGAGAAAGCGCCGAGCGCCCCCGTGTTGCGGAGCAAGGCCCGGGGGCGCGAGTAGTCACGCTCCAGCATGAATCTCAGGAAGTCCCGGTACCAGGCAATAAGACGGGGCAGGCCCTCCTTTGCGAACCGGTCGCCGATCGGTTTGAGCAGGTAGGTGTGGAGCGCGTACAGCGTGGGCACGGCCACGGCCACCACCACGAGGGTCTTCCAGTTGGCCAGGCCCAGGACCAGGCCAAGCACCAGGATGCCGGCGCCGGCCAGGTAGCGCGGGGCGGTGGGCCATGAGGTCTCCTCCGACTCGTCCGTCGTGCCGTTCGTCTCAATCCGGATAAACATGCCCGACACCACCGGATTGATGACGAGCGCCACGAAGAGAGAACAGATGAGTGTGATGATCAGCGTCAGGGGCAAGAAGCTCATAAATTCGCCAATGACGCCGGGCCAGAAGAGCATGGGCGCGAAGGCCACCACCGTTGTCGCCGTGGCCGCCACCACGGCCCCGCCCACTTCAGCCGTCCCGCGCTTTGCGGCCTCCCACCGCGAGTAGCCCGCCTCCATGAAGCGGTAAATGTTCTCCACCACCACGATCGCGTTGTCCACCAGCATCCCCAGCGCAATGATAAGGGAGAAGAGCACCACAAAGTTGAGCGTGTACCCCAGGGCCTGGAAGTACAGAAAGGTGGTGAACATGGAGAGTGGAATGGCAATGCCCACCAGCGTGGCGTTGCGAACGCCGAGGAAGAAAAGCAGCACCGCGACCACAAAGAGGAGGCCGCTGATGATGTTGTTCTCCAGGTCTGTAACCAGCGACTCGACGTTTTCGCTTTCGTCGGACGTAATCGTGACGCGCGTGCCGCTCGGGAAGTCGAACTCGTCGATGGTTTCCTTCACCGAGTCCACCGCCTCCAGGATGTTGTCGCCGCCCCGCTTCGTCACGTTCAGCGAGATGACGGGGACCGACTCGTCGTTTCGGTCGGCCGACACGAGTTCGCCCTCTGCGTTCTCCTCCTGCAGCGTGCGCAGACGCGCGTACGTGCTCCGGTCTTCGAATCCGAAGACGACATCCGCCACGTCGCGCACGTAGACCGGGTTGCCGTTCGGCGCGCCAACCACGAGGTCTGGAATTTGCTCCTCAGGGTCGTCGAAGCGGCCGTCGACGCGGATCAGGTAGCTGAGGCGGTCCACATCGACCGAGCCGCCGGGAATGTTGCGGTTCTCGCGCTGAATGGTGTCGACAAGGTCCTGGAACGTAAGGCCGTAGCCCTGCAGGGCCGTCTGGTCTACGTTCACCTGCACCTCGCGCGTGAGCCCACCCACCAGATTGGCCTCCAGGATGCTGGGCACGCCCTCAATCTCGTCCTGGAGGTCCTCACCCACTTCCTTGAGCCGGGACAGCGAATAGTCGGCCCCCAGGTTCACCGACATGATGGGGAAGTCCTCCGTATTGATCTCGCTGACGATGGGATCTTCCTCGATTCCACTGGGGAGGTCGGACTGGGCCCGGTCCACGGCGTCCTTGACGTCCTGGTACGCCTTGTCGTTGTTCATGCTGGGGTCGAACTCGGCCACGATGGTGGAGACCCCTTCCGTGGAGGTCGACCGGAGCTCGTCGATGTCGTTCACGCCGCTCATCTCCTGTTCCAGCGGCTGGGTGACGACCGACTCGATGTCGTCGGGGCTGGCCCCAGGGTACACCGTCGTCACCACGATCGTGGGAATCTCGATGGAGGGGGCCGA
>JBKHEM010000052.1:0-15431 GCA_046540815.1 Salinivenus sp. | reverse complement strand
ATCGGTATAGGGGCCAACTGTATGTAGCAACTGGAGCTGGAGTGTCCAAATTACAGGAGGGGGAGCGTGAGAACATTCCCGTCTCGTCATGGACGTTTGAAGAGCAGGGGAGAATCTCTCTTGGGAGAAAAGTTCTTCCCCTTGAAGAGGGTGGAGTTATGGCGGCAACGTCAGATGGTATTTACCACCAGAGCAAAGAAGGGGGATGGGAGTTTCTGTTCCGTCGAGGAACGTTCGCACTTCACGATTCACGATACGGATCGGAAGTCTACGCCGGCAAGGGAGATGGATTGACGATATTGCGACGTGAGGATGGTGTATGGGAAGAGAGAGAAATTGATGGGTTTTCGGAGGATATCCGTTCGATAGGGGAACGAGCCCCCGGTGAGCTCTGGCTGAGTACCCAGCAGGGTGATATCTTTCAGATCCGTCTATCAGAAGATCGAACACAAGTAGAAACGGTAAGGCGCTTCGGGGAACGACAGGGGTTGCCCTAGGGGGTGAAGTCAATAACCCGCGTGAATGGACGAATCGTTGTTGTTACGCGAGAGGGCCTGTTCCAGGTGGAGGGAGAAGATGGGGAAGAGGCTCAATTAGAGCGAAAATCAGATTTCCTTCCGAGTGAGCAGAAAAATTCGATCGTTCGCACTCTTAAGGAAGGACCTGATGGAAACCTCTGGCTTGCGCGAGGCGACCGAGTATACCGCGGGGAGAAGGGCACCGAGGGAGAGTACGAGTGGGAGTCGATCGAGGCCTTTCACTTTCCCAAGCCCGAGCGTGTCCGTCTCTTCATTGAAGAGGATGGAGTCGTCTGGCTTGGGAGCGGCACGGAGCTTTACCGGTACGACACGGGGGCCACCACGGCGCCTCGACAGGACGACAGCACGTTCGAAACGCTCGTCCGCGAAGTGGGGGACGCCGGAACAGAACGCGTTCTGTACGGAGGGGCGCCTCAGTTCCCCAAGGACAGCGTGCTGACGGTTCCGTACAGTGCCAACAACCTCCGCTTTGAGGTTGCGGCGCCGTTTTACCAGGCGACGGGGGAGCACGAATACCAGTTCCGACTGCGGGGGCGGACGGACGAGTGGTCCGACTGGTCAGAGACGCCGCACACCACCATTACGAACCTGTGGGAGGGGGAGTACGAATTTCAGGCGCGGGCCCGGACGGAAGCTGGTACGGTGAGCCAGCCCACCGAATTTACGCTCTACGTGCAGCCGCCGTGGTTTCGCACCACCTGGGCCTATCTCGCATACCTGGGCCTCCTGGGGCTCGTGGGGTTCGTGAGTTTTCGCCTCTACCGCCTCCGTCAGATCAAGGAGCAGGCCCGCAAGCGAGCCAACCAGCTCCGGCGGGAACGGGTCGTAAACGAACGGCTCAAGGAGGCCAACGACCAGCTCCGCGAGGCGAATCGCCTCAAGGAGGAGTTTCTCACCAACATCTCCCACGAGCTCCGCACGCCCCTCACCAACATCCTCGGCTTTGCCGATGTCCTCCGCGAGGAGGCTGACGAGGAGCAGCGGCAGCACCTCGACATCGTGGAAAACAACAGCCACCGGCTACTCGACACCCTCAACGCACTCCTCGACCTCGCGACGCTTCGCTCGGGCGACGCGGACCTGGACCTGGCCCCCATGGACGTCCGCCGTCCGGTCGAAGAAGCGGTGGAAGAGGTCCGTTCACAGGCGGAAGAGAAAGGAATCGAGGCCCGTGCCGAGGTTCCGGACGCTCCGGCCTGTGCCGTCATCGATGAGCGGTACCTGGACCAGATCCTCCGCAACCTGCTCGAAAATGCCGTCAAGTTCACGGAGGAGGGGCACGTGACGGCGTCCGTGCGGCGGGCCGACGAGCACATTGAGGTGGCGGTGACCGACACGGGCATCGGCATCGACGAGGAGTTCCTGCCGCAAATATTCGACGACTTCAAGCAAGAGTCGCGGGGCATGTCGCGCACCTACGAGGGCAGTGGCCTCGGCCTGGCCATTTCGCAGCGCCTCGTCGACCTGATGGATGGGACCATCTCGGTCGAGAGCACGAAGGGGGAGGGCAGCACCTTTACCGTGCGGCTCCCGCGCGCCGTGGATGCGGAGGAGGGGACTCCGGAGGACAACGGGCAGTCCGCAGCGGACGAGCGGGCGCCGTCCGATGGGCAGCCTGGGACCGGCACGGAGGCGGAGGCGTCCCGTGAGGAGGCGGGATAGGCGACGCGAGCTGTTCAGGAGGCAGCAGGCGATACGGATCCGAACACCCGAGCGGCTTCCCGATGCGTGATGGCGTGCAGGTCGGCCGTGCGGTCGGGGGTCTTGGCGTAGCCCCCGGAAAGCAACAGCACGACCGGAAGGGAACGCGTCCGAATTTGCTCCAGGACGTACCGGTCGCGGGCGTGCAGTCCGTCGCGGGTGAGGGCCATGCGCCCGAAGCGATCGTTTGCCGCCACGTCGATGCCGCCCAGGTAGAACACGAGGTCGGGCCGCACGGCGTCGAACGTGTCGGGGAGGTAGGTGTGGAGGGTCGTCAGGTATGCGTCGTCGGTTGTGTCGTCCGCAAGCGGAACGTCGAGGGAGGATGGAGGCTTCTCGAAGGGATAGTTTTTTGCGCCGTGCATGGAGAAGGTGAACACGGCGTCGTCCTCGGCGAAGAAGGCCGCGTTGGCGTTGCCCTGATGCACGTCCAGGTCCACGATGAGGACGCGCCGGACCCAGCAGGCGCTCTGGAGTACGCGAACGGCTACGGCCACGTCGTTGAGTACGCAAAAGCCTTCGCCGTGGTCGGGAAACGCGTGGTGCGTGCCGCCGGCCAGGTTGGCGGCCACCCCGTCGGTAAGGGCCATGAAGGCGGCATTGATGGTGCCCTGCACGGCCAGGCGGGAGCGGTACACCAGTCGCTTCGACCAGGGGAGTCCCATGCGCCGCTCGGCCCGGTCCGAGAGGGTGCCGTGTGCCAGGTGGGAGAGGTATTCGGCCGTGTGGACGCGGCGGAGGTCGGCCCAGTCGGCCTGGCGGGGCGTCACGACATCGCTGGGGAGCAGGAGGCCCTCCTCCAGCAGCCGCCTGTGCAGGGCCGGAAACTTGGCCATCGGAAACGGATGGCCGTCCGGCAGCGGCACGTAGTACCCGTCGCTGTAGCTGACGCGCATGCAGGGGGAGGCGTTAGTCCGACGACTGGTTCCGATACGCCGAGAAGCTCTGATCTTCGTACGCCCCCGAGCCGACGTACCGAATCATCTGCAGAAACTGCGGGCGCTTAATGAATCCGGGCTGGCGGGCGATGGGGGTGCCGTCGGGCTCCAGAAAGACGGTGGTGGGCACGCCGCGGGCGCCGAGGACGGACGCCAGTTCCTTGGAGGACAGCGTGCGATCGGCGTACTGGTGCGTGCCAGCTGTCGTGTCGCTGTTGAGCCGGGCGTACGTGAAGTGGCGATCGAGATAGGCGCGCACGGTGGAGTCGGCGTACACCGTTTCTTGCATGCGCTGGCAGTAGGGGCACCAGGACGTATAAATTTCCACGAGGATGGGTTTGTCTTGCGCCTCGGCCCGGTCCACCACAGCCTCCATCGCCCGGGGCGGCAGTTCCATCTGTCCCCATGCGGGGGCGGGGCCGCTGGCAGCAAGCAGGCTGAGTAGAAGCAGGAGGCCGAGGGCGCGGGGCGTGTGCATCGACGAAGCAGAGGCGTATACGGAACGAGGACTCACTCAGATGCGCCCCGGGCCCGATGGTTTCTCGGGGAGAGGGAGTGGCGTGTTGGAGAAGGACTTGGGGTGTGACGGACTCGTCATGTGCGGGTCGTTCCGAAACAATTTAAGGGGCTTAGGGTGGGTCTCGTGTTCTTCTGTAGTGGTTTCCACTCCGGTCAATGTCGTCCCCGTCCCGTTCCATTCGACTGCTGGCCGGAATTGGCCTCGTGATTGTGGGGCTGCTGTCCGGGGTGCTTCTGATGATGATAATGGGGGACGGTCCGGAGCGCCCCTCGGTGGTTCGCGTGATGACGAAGGAACCGACCCCGAGCGATTCAACACCGCAGTCGGTCACAGCGGTCGACTCTGGAGCACGGCGAGGGGCACCGACGCCCGCGACCCTGAACCGAATGTTTCGAACGGCGGCCGAGGAGGTTACCGGTGCGGTTGTCTCTCTGCGTGTGGAGGATGGGGAGGGCGGGGGGGAGGCATCCGGCCCTTTTGGTCCGTCCCAGAATCTCGGCAGCGGGGTCCTCATCAGTCCCGACGGATACATCGTCACGAACAATCACGTGGTGGAGGGCGCGCGCACCGTGCGGGTGACGCTGGCCGACAAGCGCCAGTTTGACGCCGAGGTCATTGGCACCGACTCGTCAACGGACCTGGCGGTGATACAGATTGATGGCGACTCGGACTTCCCGGCCCTGGCCCTTGGTGCGTCCGACGGAGTGGAAGTCGGCGACTGGGTGGTGGCCGTGGGCAATCCGTTTCGGTTGACCTCCACGGTGACGGCCGGGATTGTGAGTGCCCTGGGGCGGCAGATTGGCATTATTGAGGATCAGTTTCGGGTTGAGAATTTTATTCAGACCGACGCGGCCATTAATCCGGGCAACTCGGGCGGGGCGCTGGTCAATCTGCAGGGCGAACTCGTGGGGATCAACACCGCGATCGCCAGTGGCACCGGCGGGTACGAGGGCTACGGCTTTGCCATTCCGTCGGCCCTTGTGGAGCGGGTCGTCACCGATTTGATCGCGCACGGGGAGGTGCGGCGGGGCTACCTGGGAGTGGGCATCCGGGATGTCAACGCGGAAATGGCTTCGGACGCCGGGCTGGACGAGGTCCGCGGGGTGTACGTCGATGATGTCCGCGACGGCGGGTCGGCGGCGGAGAGTGGGGTTCGGTCGGGCGATATCATTTTGGCGGTGCAGGGAGAGGCGGTGGACGGCACAGGGGACCTACAGAGCATTGTGGCCTTGCAGCGGCCCGGCGATGTGGTAAGCGTGCGCGTCTGGCGCAACGGGGAGCCCCGCATGTTCGATGTACAGTTGATGGGCGAAAACACGTCGGCCTACCAGAACTGGCTCAGCGACCTGCAATCGGACCCGCAGCCGGACTCCCGCCCCGACTCTGAACGACCCGAGGACGACCAAGACGAGTCGGATGAGGATGTGCAGTCGATCGACGCGTGGGGTGTGGGCCTTCGGCCGGTAGGGGAGGCCGAAACGGATCGTTTTGAGGTGGAGTCGGGCGCCGTTGTGGCCTACGTGGAGCAGGGCGGGGCCGCGGCGGAGGCCGGGCTGCCCCGGGACGTCGTCATCACGGCCCTCGATGACACCCGCATCACCGGCCCCGACGACGTGCAGTCGTATCTGGAAACGGCCGATACAGAGACCGTGCTTGTCCAGGTCCTTCGGTCCGACGGCACGCAAGCGTTCTACGAGATCGACAGCCCCCGCGGAGCGACCCCGTAGGAAGGGCGTGGTGCGGTCGCGGATTTCCGTTCTTCCCCTTCTCTTTCCCACACACGACTCCTTGTTCAACATGCTGCGATACCTGACCGCCGGCGAGTCGCACGGCGAAGCCCTGATCGGCATCCTGGAAGGCGTGCCGGCGCAACTGCCCCTGGCCCCCGACGACATCAACGAACACCTGGCCCGGCGCTGGCTGGGCTACGGCCGCGGCGGCCGGTCGAAGATCGAGAACGACAAGGTCCACATCTACTCCGGCGTCCGGTTCGAGAAGACGCTCGGAAGCCCCATTGCATTTCGCATTGACAACGGAGCCTACGAAAAAGACAAGGCGGGGTGGCCCGAAAAAATGGCCGTGACGGGGGATCCGCCGGAGGACCTGGAGCGGGTGACGATGCCGCGCCCCGGCCACGCCGACCTTGCGGGCATGCAGAAGTACGAGTTTGACGACATTCGGCCCGTCATCGATCGGTCCAGTGCTCGCGAGACCGCCATGCGGGTGGCGTGCTGCTCGGTGGCCCGCCGCCTGCTCAATGCGTTCGGCATCGAGGTGGGCAGCCACGTGGTGCGCATTGGCGATGTGGGGTTCGATGCCCCGGAGGAGTGGGTGGACCGCCGCAATGCCCTAATTGACGAGGGCGGGGCCTCGGCCCTCTACGCGGCGGCCGACAAAAGCGCCACCCGTATGCTGGACGACGAAATGACTGAGCGCTGCGTCGAGCACATCGACGAGACGAAGAAAGAACGCGATTCGCTGGGCGGCGTCTACGAGGTGGTCGTCACGGGCGTGCCGCCGGGCCTCGGCTCGTACGTCCACTGGGAGCACCGCCTCGACGGCCAGCTCGTGCAGGCGATCTGTTCGATTCAGGCCCAGAAGGCCGCCGAGGTGGGCGACGGGTTCTTCAACGCCCACCGGCGCGGGTCGCAGGTCCACGACCCAATCGAGCCGCGTGAAGAGGGAACGCACGCCTATCCGCGCCGCACCAACCACGCCGGCGGCACCGAGGGGGGAACGTCCACTGGCATGCCCCTCGTGGTGCGCGGATACATGAAGCCCATTCCCACGCTCATCAAGCCGCTTGATTCGGTCGATGCCGCCACGGGCGAGCCGCAACCCACCCGATACGAGCGGAGCGACATCACAAGCGTGCCGGCGGCCTCCACGGTTGCGGAGGCCACAGTTGCGTACACCGTGGCCAACGAGTTTTTACGCCGCTATGGAGGGGACAGCGTGCCCGCCATCCGTCGCCACGTGCAGGCCGACCGCGAGGCCCTGGGCGAGTGAACAGGCTCCCAATCTGCGTCGTGAGGCAACCCCTGCGGGGCCGCTGCCGTTGAGGATGTCTGCACGGGGCCTACGGCCCCGTCGCAGTAGAATCAAATCGTTGGGCGCAGAGCCCCTGTTGACATGAGCACTTCCTCCGTCCGATCGTCCAGTGCCTCCTCCGCAGTGCTCGTGGACGAGCCTGCAGCGGTGGGACGAGTCGTGTCCGCCGTGCCGTCCCTCCTCGCCATGCTCGATGCCGACGGGCGCGTGGTGGCCTGCAGTGAGCCGTGGGCCCGTCGGTTTCTGCCCGACGGCCGCGACCCGGCTCCCATCCCGCTCGGCGACGAGACGAACCGGGACGGCGGGGCGTCCGGGGCAGCGAGTGGTGTGGACGATCCCCCGTCGTTCTTCGACCTCTTTCAAGATCCCGACGATGCGTGGCGGGAGCGGCTGTCCAGCGCCCTGGAAACGCAGGCGGCGCAGCAGGGCGGGGTGGAGCCCCTCACGCAGCCGAATGGCGCCACCAGCTGGGTCGAGTGGGCGACGCGTCCCTGGCGCGCCCCAGACGGGACGGCCCGAGGCGTTCTCCTCTCGTTGACCGACCGGACCGAATATCATCAGATCGAATCCATCCGGCGGCAGGTGGAGCAGCGCTTCGACACCCTCGTCGATACCGTCAGCGAGGGCGTGTTGCTGATGGACAACAACGGCATCTTTCGCGACGGCAACGACGCCGCGCAGGAAATCCTGGGTCGGCCCCTCGACCAGATCGTCGGCACGCGGTTCGACGACGAGCGCTGGAACGGACTCCGGAAAGACGGGACGCCCCTGCCCAACGTCGAGTTTCCGTTCTGGCAGGCCTACGTAGAGCGTGCCCCGGTGGAGGGGACCATCATGGGAATCTATCCCCCCGATGCGCCGCCCCGGTGGATTCACGTCAATGCGCAGCCGCTCTTTCAGGAGGGCCAGGACGAGCCGTACGCCGTGCTCGTCTGTTTCGAAGACATCACCGACAAGCGACTCAAAGAGGAGGCCCTCCAAACCTCCCGCGATGTCCTGTCGAGCGTTCTCAGCAGCTCGCTCGACGGCATCATCGTCTTCACCACCGTGCGGAACAGCACCGGCGATTTCGAGGGCTTCGAGTGCCTGCTCGCAAACCCGCAGGCCGAAAAGCTCCTGAGCGACACCTGCGGCGACCTCGTGGGCAAACGGCTCCACGACATCCTTCCCGAGACCGACGAGGCCGACCTCCCCGGTGCCTGCCGGTCGGTCGTGGAGACGGGCGAGCCCTACGAGGCCGAGGTGCATTACGCCACCGACGCGCTCAATGCCTGGTTTCAGGTGATGGTCGTGAGCATCGAGGACGGCGTGGCCCTCACCCTCCGCGACATCAGCGAGCGAAAAGAGGCGGCCCGTGCCATGGCGGCCGCCAACGCCAAGCTGGAGCGGCGCAACCGGGCCCTGCGCGACTTCGCGTACATCGCCTCGCACGACCTGCAAGAGCCGCTCCGCAAAATCCGGGCGTTCTCCAACCTGGTGCTGGAAGATTACGGCGATGCGGTGGACGAGACCGGGACGCACTACCTGGAGCGCATGCAGGACGCGGCCGAGCGCATGTCGCAACTCATCAACGACCTGCTCGTCTATTCCCGCATCACCACGCGGGCGCAGCCGTTTGAGTCTGTGGACCTGACCCACATTGCCGAAAACGTCCGAAGCGATCTCGACCTGCAGATTGACGACGTCAACGGCACGGTCGAGATCGGCGACCTGCCGACCATCGAGGCCGATCCAACACAGATGCGGCAGGTGCTGCAAAACCTGATCGGCAATGGCCTCAAGTTCCACAAGCCCGACACGCCGCCCCGCGTAACGGTGCGGGCCACCGTAGAACCAGCCCCGAACGACCTGAAGGAAAACGGGCGCCTGGACGCCGCCTGTACCGAGGTGTGTCGCCTCACCGTGGCGGACAACGGCATCGGCTTTGAAGAAAGTCACGCGGACCGTATCTTTACTCCCTTCAAGCGCTTACATGGCCGCGGCGAATACGAGGGGACCGGCATGGGACTCGCCATTTGCCGGCGCATCGTAGAGCGCCACGGCGGCGATATTTCAGCAGAAAGCACGCCGGACGACGGGACCATCTTTACGGTCCTGCTGCCCGTGGCCCGCGACCGCGACGGGCCGGCCCCCGATACTTCCCCGGAACCAGCCACAGACGAGTGATTCGACCCCGGATGAGTGGTGATGGGAGCATTCACATTTTGCTGGCGGAGGACGACCCTGACGACCGTTTGCTCACGCGCCGTGCCCTCGCAAAGAGCCGAATCACCAACGAGTTTACGGCCGTCGAAAACGGAGAGAAACTGATGCAGTACCTCCGCCGCGAGGGCGAGTATAGCGATCCGGAGGCGGCGCCCCGCCCCGGCCTCATTCTCCTCGACCTCAACATGCCCCGCATGGACGGGCGCGAGGCCCTTCGCGAAATCAAGTCGGATCCGGAACTGCGCCGCATCCCGGTCGTCGTGCTCACCACGTCCGAGGCCGAGCAGGACATCCTGCAAAGCTACGACCTCGGCGTGAACGCCTTCGTGACCAAGCCCGTCACGTTCGACGAACTCGCCAACGCCGTGCAGGCCCTGGGCGAGTTCTGGTTCGACCTCGTCAAGCTTCCTCCTGAGCGCGACGCAAACGAATGACCTCTGCCCCCAAACAGCTCGACGTCCTCCTCATCGAGGATGACGAGGACGACTATGTCATTACGCGGGCCCTGCTGGAGAAGGCCCAGACCGTCGAGTGCACCCTTGACTGGGCGTCGACCTACGAGGAGGGACGCGACGCCGTTCTCACCGACACCTACGACGTCTGCCTCGTCGACTATCGCCTGGGGCAGGGCAGCGGCCTGGACCTGCTGGAGGAGGTCAACGCACACGGCGGCGTGCAGGCCCCCATCATCCTCCTCACCGGCCAGGGCGACCTGGAGGTGGACCTCAGCGCCATGGCGGCCGGGGCGGCCGACTATCTCTCGAAAGACGAGATCGACGCGCCCCTCCTGGAGCGCTCCCTCCGCTATGCCGTCGAGCGCAAGCAAGCCGAGCAGCGCATCCGCGAGCAGGCCCAGCTTCTGGACAAGGCCCGCGACGCCATCCTGGCCTACGATCTGGACGGCGAGATCGTCTACTGGAACAAGGGCGCCGAGCGACTGACCGGCTGGTCGGCCGAGGAGATTCTGGGCGAACGGGCCCACGAGTGCCTCTACGACCCCGGCCAGCAGGACAAGCTGCAGCAGTGCCACGATACGATGATGGAGGAGGGGGAGTGGACCGGCGAGTTGCGCATGCGCACGGCGGACGAGGACGAGCGCGTCGTGGAAAGCCGGTGGACCCTCGTGCGCGACAACACGGGCGCCCCGAAACAGGTGCTCGTCATCAACACCGATATCACCGAGCGCAAGCAGCTGGAGTCGCAGTTTCTGCGGTCCCAGCGCATGGAAAGCATCGGGCGCCTGGTGGGGGGCATTGCGCACGACCTGGGCAACCTGTTGATGCCCATTACCCTGGGCGTGAAGGTGCTCCGCCGCCGCCTCGACGTCAGCGACGAGAAGATCGAGCGCACCCTCTCGATGATCCAGCAGAGCGCCGCCCGCGGGGCCGACATGGTGGAGCAGGTGCTCGCCTTTGCCCGGGGCGTGGAAGGGGAGCGCGTGGTCCTCGACCTCTGCGCCATCGTGGAGGAAATCGAGAACATTACGGACGAAACCTTCCGGGAGTCCATCACGGTCATAACCCACGTGCCGGACGACCTGCGGCCGGTGGTAGGCGACGCCACACAGATCCAGCAGGTCCTCATGAACCTGTGCGTGAACGCCCGGGACGCGATGCCGGAGGGCGGCACGCTCACGATCGATGCCCAAACCGTCACCTACAGCGAGGCCGACGCGCAGCGCAACATCGACGCAAAGCCGGGAACCTACGTGCAGGTGCGGGTGGAGGATACGGGCACCGGCATGCCCGACGAGGTGGCCGACAAGATTTTCGAGCCCTTCTTCTCGACGAAGGAGGAAGGGGAGGGCACCGGGCTGGGCTTGTCCACGGCCTACAGCATCGTCAAGAGCCACGACGGCTTTATCGACGTGGACAGCGAGGAAGGCGTCGGGACGACCTTTCGCGTGCACCTGCCCGCTGCGCCCGAAGAAGAGAGGGACGAGGCCCCGGCGGAGGCGCCCCCGACGGCCGACGCGGTCCCGAACGGCGAGCACGTGCTCGTGGTGGACGACGAGGCATTTATTCTAGAAACGGCGAAGCAAACCCTCGAAGACGAGGGATACGCGGTGACCACCATCGCCGACGCCCGCGAGGCCCTGCCGTGGGTGGAGGAGCAGGAGGGGGCGGTCAACGCCGTCATTACGGACCTCCGCATGCCGGACATGAACGGGCTCGACTTTATTCGCACCCTTCACGCCCGGCATCCCGATCTCCCAATTATTGCCATCAGCGGCCTGGCCGACGGGCGCACCGAGGAGGCCCTCCAGGCGGGAGCACAGGCCTTCCTCGCCAAGCCCATTACGGCCGAAAAGCTGCAGCAGGCGGTCCGTGAGGCCCTGCACGCAAGCGAGGACCTGGTGCAGGAGCGGCGGGAGTAGTCCGTTCGCTCAACGGGGCGCGCGAGAGACGCCTGCGAGAAGACACTTTTGGAAGGCGCGCCCGTAGAGGAACGATGCCTTCGTTCCCCGACGCCTCAATTTCCCCGCTGATGTCTAGTCCCGAGCCCACGGTCAGCTGTCTCCTCGTGACGGCGGACCGCCCCCGCCTCATTCAGCGAGCGCTCCGCTCGTATCAGCGTCAGACGTACGACGCCCTCGAACTGGTCGTGCTCGACAACGGAGAGGAGCCAGTGAAGGACATTGTGGAGGCGTTTGACCTCCCCGGCACCGTCCGTTATCGCTACCGGGAGCGCACCCCGGACCTCTGGATTGGCGGCCTCCGGAACGAGGCCCTCGACATGGCGACCGGCGAATTCGTGGTGCCACAGTGGGACGACGACGACTGGTCGCACCCGGAGCGCATTGAACGCCAGGCAGCCGTCCTGCAGCAGGGCCACGACGTGTGCACGCTGAAGGGGACGCTCATGCACGTGGATCATCCCACGTACTTCGACCATCCCTTCATCGGAATCCTGCCGGACGGCGTTCCGCCGACCATGATGCACCGGCGGGACGCGGCCATCCGCTACCCCAACATCCGGCGCACCAGCGACACCGATTACCTGAACGACTGGCGGGAAAAGCGGCACGCCATTCTGCCCCGAGAGGACGCCTATCTGTACCTCCGATACTCGCACGAGGGCAACCTATGGGAAACGAGCCACTTCCTGCGCCGCATGCGAAATACGCCGACGGACCTTCTCCTGTATGTGTGGCACCGGTATTTGCGAGGCGACGTGTTTGGACACCCTCGGTTTCAACTGACGGAGAAAATGGAGGCGGCCTTCGAACAGTACCTCGCCGACTCGTTTCGGTATGACCTGTTCGAGCACGGACCTGCGGACGCTGCCACGGCGTCCCGCGCCGATGCCTCGGTTGCGTAGCAGGAAGAACAGGCCGGCCCGCCCCGGCATGGATGGGGCTGCGCCTCGGTGTCCTCCACACGTTTTCCCGACGCAGACGTCCCATGAACTTTAAGCACGAAGATACGCTCCTCCTGGTAAGCGCGACGGCCCTTTTGATCGGCGCCTCGGCCCTTGCATGGGCGGCGGTGGGCGGCGTGTTTGCGGTCCTCGTGGCAATCATTCTCTCGTTTGCGGGGGGCGTCGGGCTCCTCCTAAACGTATATCGATCGCGGACGAAAGACGACCGGGCCCTCAAAGAACACGTTCAGTCTCTCCTGCACCTCACCGAACTGCTGGACATCCGGGCCCCGATCCCAGCCCTGACCGGCTGGGCCGCCTCGCCCCAGCTCGCCTGCACGCTCGTGTCGCTGGTGCGCGAGCACGCGCCGGAGGTGGTGGTGGAACTGGGCAGCGGATCGTCCACGGTGGTGCTTGGGTACGCCGTCGAGCAGCAGGGGCGCGGGCACGTCATCGCCCTCGACCATGATCCGTCGTACGGGGAACAGACCCGAGCGACCCTTGCGCGGCACGGCCTGTCCGAGTGGGCGGAGGTGCGCCACGCCCCGCTCCAGGACGTTGCGCTGGAGGGCGAGTCGTGGCCGTGGTACGCCCCAACGGCCCTGGACGACCAGCCTGCCATCGACATGGTGCTGGTTGACGGCCCGCCGCACGAACTCCGCTCCCGGGCGCGGTATCCGGCCCTGCCGATGCTCGCCGACCGGCTGAGCGACACGGCGGTTGTCGTCCTCGACGACGTGTACCGGGAGGACGAGGCGGCCATTGCCGAGGCGTGGAGCGAGCAGTTTCCCGACTTTGAGCTCGACATCGAAGACAGTCCGTACGGAACGGCCGTCCTGCAACGGGCGAGCGCGTAGCGTCGAGCGGCTTGTGCATTGTGCAATCTTGCGTCCTCCAGCCCCATGGTCGATCTTCAGTCCGTACGCTCCCGCGTTCAGGCCGTGGCAACCTCGCCCACGGGACGCCGGGTGCTGAAGGGCCTCCGGTGGCTCCTCATCGGGACGATCGTCGCGTACCTGGTGTATCAGCTCACCCAGATGGGGTGGGGGCGGTTCTGGGAAAGCCTGCCAGAGACGCCGTACTTCTACCTCACGGTGTTTGCCATGTACGCGCTTCTGCCTCTCTCGGAAGTGCTGATCTACGGGCGCATCTGGGGGCTCGCCCCATCGGAAAGCCTACCGCTCATGATGCGAAAGCGGGTGCTCAATGCGGACGTGGTGGGGTATTCCGGCGAGGTCTTTTTGCTGGCTCACGCCCGGGCCAAGCTGGACCGATCCGTGCGCCAGATCGCCGGCGAAATTAAGGACAACCTCATCCTCTCGTCCGCGGCGTCCATTCTGGTGGCCGTGTTCGTGCTGGTGGTTCTCCTGGCAAGCGGGTACGTGGCCCTCGACGAGCTTCTGGGCAACGCGACGCCGGGCTACGTGGCGCTGGGAGGCGTGGCGCTGCTTCTTGTTGGGGGGCTCGTCGTGCAGTTCCGCGACGCCATCTTTGCCCTCGGCACCCGCACCCTGGGCCTTTTGCTTAGCATCCACTTCGCACGGTTCCTGCTGAGCAGCATTCTGCAGGTGATCCAGTGGTGGGTCGTGCTGCCGGATGCGCCGTTCAGTGCGTGGGCCACGCTCCTCGTCGTGTTTATCGTGACAAACCGGATCCCGTTCTTGCCTTCGCGCGATCTCGTATTTGCCGGCGTGGGAATCGAGGCGTCGGCCTCGCTGGGCGTGCCGGGGCCGGAAGTTGCGGGCATGCTGCTTACCCGAAGCGTGATCGACCGGGTGCTCAACTTCGGGTTTTTCACCCTCTTCTCCGTGTTGGACCGGGAGGAGGTCGTGCCGATTGACGAAGACGTTCCGACCGACCTTGAGGATGCCGATCTGAACCCGTCCCACGACGGCGATCAGGCCTCGACGGACGGGGCGTCGGGCGCAGTCTCGGGCGCGCCAGCGAACCCGGAACGTCCGTCGGATTAAGAGGCCGACGGGGCGGAAACCGATGCCTCCTCCGGGGACGGCGAGGGGGCGGGGCGGAGGTGCGGAAGCGGGCACTCCCGCTCCCTCGTTGAGGCGCTCATCCCGGCGATGCGTGTCACGATGCAGGCCCACGGCAGGGCAAGGAGAATCAATTCCAGGGTCGTGATCGCAAAGACAATCCGCATGGTCAGGTAGATGCCCGCGTGGAGGCCCAGAACGGCCAGCACGGCCGGCACGCGAAAGCGCGGCCACCACATGGAAAACGCAAGCGATTCGGAGACGAGTCCAATCACCAGAAAGAGCGTGGCAATCCAGTAGTAGTCGAGCGCCAGCGACTGCAGAAGTGTAAAGTCGAATGTCCCGCTGGCGGCAAACACGTCGATCGACTTTTCGTGGATCCACAGCTGCAGGTGGCGCCCGTCAACCCAGTGGAGACCGGTGCCCACGAGCTTGCACACGGCGGCGGACGTGTAGCCGATCCCGACGGAGAAGTAGGCGAACCCGATCGCGAAGCGACGCCGCAGGAGTTCCGTGTCGAAGGCCGGAACCGCCAGGCCCAGTCCCATCAGCGTCATGCCCAGCACGTTGGAGCTGTGGGGAATCTCCCCCTGCGAGTAGCGCGCCGCAAACAGCAGGTGGAGAAGCAAAAGGGCGGCGAGGTAGCCGTACCGCCACCAGCGCAGCGCGCCCAGCACGACCGCCCCCGTGAGAAGCACAGCCACCCCGTGGGCAACCCACGACTGGAAGAGCACCGACACGTCTACGTAGTTTGCAATGCCGAGGGGCAAGACCACGTCGCCCAGGTCTTGCACGTGGAGCGCCCACGTCCAGGCGTACTTGAGAGTGCAGGCGGCCACAAATAGCTCGAAGGCGTAGGAGAAGAGGCGCTCGCCTCGAGTCTCGGTGACGTGGAAGCCGAACAAATGCTGGAGGAAGCGGGTCATCGCCTCTTGGGGTGGGGCGTGTGCAAGACGGAGAAGGACAGCGAGCCGGACGAGCGCTACTCGCGGGCCGACGCGCCGGTGGGAAGGGACGGGCGGACGGCCGAGGAATCGGCGCTAAGGTACACGTACGGGACAAAGTCGACCACGACCGAATCGTCCGCATTCATGCGGCCATTCACGCGCATCACGAGGAGGTCGCGATC
>JBKHEM010000051.1:0-15504 GCA_046540815.1 Salinivenus sp. | reverse complement strand
ACCGTCCAGGCGTTTCATCCGGCCGCACGGGTCGCGAACGAGAGGACGATTCGAAAGGGCGGGTCCTACTCACCGGGCCGGATGCTCTTCTGGCGACTGTTGGGGTTCACCTCCAGGATGTCTTCTTCCCTGGACGGAGTCGCTTTCGACGGCCCTCTCCTCTCCACCGTAAATCGCTCTTCCACCTTCCTCTGACGGGCCTGTTACCCCATTTCGTCTGACAGCGGCTTTCTCCACGGACGACCCGAAAACCGCGCACGACATTTGCTCTTTCGTGATGGTGCCACGTGTCGTTGCCGGCCAACGCCTGCTCGGTAACTTTTCGGCACGTCCTCGCGTACAATCGCGACACTGTCAGCCACCATTTCTCGGGGTGATCACCATGACTCGCGCTTTGCACTGGACCCAATCGATTCTGGCCTGGGCCCCGTCTCTTCTGATCATCGTTCTGTCCCTGGGGCTGACGGGCTGCTACACGCAACTCCAAACCGCCGATCCGGACCGCTCGTCGTCGAAGGCCCAACAGGCGCGCTCCGCGGACCGGGCGGAAACGGACCGGGCCGAGGAGCGGCGGTACGCCGACGAGTATCGTCGTGACTATCGCGATGGGGTTGGCGTGCGGTACGATGAGTATGCCTACGCGGACGAATACGAATACCGCTACGAGTACAAGTACAAATACAAGTACGGCGCGCCCTACCGCCACCGCACCTACTTCGACGACTGGTACTACGACCCGTTCTTTCACGACCCGTTCTACCACTCTGGCGCGCGGTTCTCGCTTTCGTTCCACTTCGGCACGCCGTTCTACGGCTCCCCCTACCGACCGTGGCGCTACTCGTCGTGGTCCCACTACGGGTACTCGCCCTTCGGCCCGCGCTACTACACGAACAATTACTACTACTTCGACGACGACGTCGACGACAATCGGTCGTACTCGGGCCGGACGTATCGCCCCCGCGGCGGAACCGTAGGCCAGGGCACGAGCGGCGCCGTCGGGCGGGAGAATGCGGGGCGAGAGACCGCATCGGCCCGCCGCGCCGCCAGTCGCTCGGCCACGACCGACTCAAACGCTCGCATCGGCCGATCGGCGGCCGCGACCGAACGCTCCCGTGAGGCCACGACGGGACGTTCTGCATCGGAGCGCACGGACCGTGGACGCGTGGGCCGCACCACGCGTCCCGACCGCACCGAGCAGCCGTCCACCCGCGGCTCGGACCGCCGCGTTCGTGATCGCGACGAGGACCGATCGTCGGGCACCCGAACGGGCCGCCGGAGCAACCGCGGCAATGACGACGGACGGGCTCGCACCGACCGGGCCCGGTCCGACCAGGCCGCGCGCCGCGTGCCCGATTCTGCCCGAACCGCTCGAGACCGTGGCAACAGCGCCGGACGGATTCGGTCTCAGGACGTGCGCCGCACCGCCCCGGCGGGCCGCATTGGGGCGGTCCGCGCGTCTCGCGTGAACGACTCGTCGGACCTTGACCGCATCCAGCGCAAGCAGGAGCAGTACGAGCAACTGCGCCAGCGTCAACTGCGCGAGCGGCAGGACTCCGACCGGGAGGACTGGAGGACCAAGTCGCAGAACCGCCCGGACCCGCAAACCCGCCTGGGTCGCGACCGCACGCCCTCGGACCGCTCCTCCGCGTCCCGCACTCGCTCCCAGTCGTCCGAACGCTCGGACTCCACGGCTCGGGGCTCCCGCTCCTCCGAATCATCGGGCGAGTCGGACCGCGGAAGCCGGCGCGGCCGGAACGACGATGACGACCGGTAGGGCCCGTCGCGTCTCTGTGCAGTCAGCATCGGGCACTCCGTTTCGAGGAGAGGGCCCCGCCCCGTTCGTGCTCGCCCCACGGGTCTTTGATCTCCGTGTGTCTGATCTCGCCGTTTCCTCGTGCCTCTCCCTGTTATGCCATTGTCTTCCGCCTTCCTTCTTCGCCCGTGCCGTGCCGCAGTGCTGGCTGGACTCGGCCTCCTTTTTCTCGTCGGTCCCGCCTCCGCTCAAACCGCAGACGATGCCCTCCGGCTCTCCCTTCGCGAACCGGCCGTCGGCGCACGCGCACTGGGCATGAGCGGTGCGGGCACCGCCGGCTGGGCCGACCTTAGCGCCCTGTATACCAACCCGGCTGGCTTGGGCTTTTACGAGTCCTCCGAGTTTGCGGGAAGCATGAACCTGCTGTCTGTGGGAAACAAATCCGCCTACCAGGTGGGGGATGCGTCCCCCTTTGGTCGTGACGGCAGCGAATCCGCGGTGCGGCTGGGCTCCTTCGCGGGCGTCTACCGTGCCCCCACGACACAGGGCTCGCTCGTCCTCGCCCTCGGCTTTACGCAGACAAGTACATTCGACCGCACCCTGCGCTACCGCGGCGAGAACGCGCAAAATTCCATCTCGCAATTTCTCCTTCCCGCTTTCGCCGAAGGGGGAGAATGGAGCGTCGACGAGGACGGACTGCCCGTCGTCGACCCGATTCGCCCCTTCGTTGGGTTTGCGGGCGGCGCCACCGAGTTCTTCGGGGGCGACTACGAGGCTGGGGAGTACCCGTTCGAACCCGCCGTTTTTCCCGGCACGCGGATCGTGCAGGACGGCACGGTGCGGCGCGAGGGGCGCCTCAATGAGTTGAACGTGGCCGGCGCCGTGGCCCTTGCGGAGGGCGTCATGGCGGGCGCCACGGCCAACATCACCTTCGGCCGCTACGGCTTCGAAAACGAAATCGAGGAGATCGACGACTTTAACGAAAACGCGGACTACGAGGTGGACGGCGACCTCGACGGCGCCTCCGATCGGTTTGGGCTCGAACGCATCACGTTCCGGGAACGCTTCGACGCCGACCTGACGGGCTTCAACCTGCGCGCGGGCCTGTCGGCCGACCTCACCTCCGCCGTGCGGCTGGGCCTCACGGTCGAAACGCCCACCTGGACCAGCGTCGATGAGGACTTTACCGATGCGTTCGTCCGCACCGAATTCACCGACGGCGCCCCCCTTACCTACGGCGACGATCCCGACGAGGACGAGGCCCGGGGCACCTTCGATTACAGCGTGCGCACGCCCTGGCGGTACGGCGCGGGCCTGGCGTACGCCACCGATCGCCTTCGCGTCACGGCCGACGTGGAGTTCGTGGACTGGTCGGCCCTGGAACTCGACTCCGAATCCTTCGACTTCCCCACCGCAAACGAAACCATTGAGGACGACTTCCGCGCCGTCTTTAACTGGCGCGGCGGCGTCGAGTACCGGTTCGACGGCGGCCTGGCGGTCCGGGGCGGCGCCGGATATCGCCCCGACCCGCGCGCCTACAATATTACCACCCTCGACGGCGATACCGACGATCGATCGCGGACCTTCTTTTCCCTGGGCCTCAGCCACCCCATTAGCGAGCAGCTCACCCTCGACGCGGGCTGGATGCAGGAGCGCACGCAGGACCAGTTTCAGCCCTACGGCTCGCCGGATCCCTCCCTCGTACAGAACGATATCGTGGACGACACGCGCCCGCCAATCATCGACGAGGACGTAATCCGGAACCAGTTCCAGATCGGGGTGCGCTACCGCTTCTAGGCGAGGCGCCGGGGGTGTCAGCGAGAGGACCCGTCCTGCTGCCGCTGCTTAAGGCGCTTCTGGTACTTCTGTGCCGCCCGGGTGTGCTCCTGGAACGTTCGGCTGAAGATGTGTCCCCCATCGCCCGTGGCCACAAAGTAGTAGTAGTCGTGCTGGGCGGGGCGGACGGTGGCCCGGAGCGCCGCGGGCGACGGATTGGTGATGGGCCCGGGCGGGAGCCCCGTGTTCTGGTAGGTATTGTAGGGATGGTCAATCTCCAGATCGTCGTAGAGCACGCGTCGCGTTCGCTCCCCGCGGGTCTGGAGCAAAACGTACTGGATGGTTGGGTCGGACTGCAGGCGCCAGCCGTCGTCGAGGCGGTTGAGGTAGACCCCCGCAATCATGGGCTTTTCCTCGTTGAGCAGCGCCTCCCACTCGATGATGGACGCGAGCGTGACCACCTCCTGCTTCGAGAGCCCAAGGCTGTCGGCACCGGCGGCCAGGCGGCGCTCGTAGAAGCGATCGAACGACTCCTTGATGCGGCGCACTACGCGCTCCGGGTCCGTCTGCCAGTAGACCTCGTACGTTTCGGGGAGCATGTAGCCGAAGAGGTGGGCCGGCGTGGTGTCCAGGTCGCGAGCGAGGCTCGTGTCGCGGAGGGCCGCGTGAAACGCGTCGGGGGAGGATTCCAGGCGGCGACCGGCCACCCGGGCGACACCCTCCGGGCGGGCGCCGGGAGGAATCGTTAGTCGCACTGGATCTTGAAGCCCGCGCCGCAGGCGATCGAGCAGGTGAATATTCGACGCCTCGCCCCGAATGCGATAGTGGCCGGCTTTGATCTGTGCGCCCCAGCCCGTCCCCTGTGCGACCATGCGAAATGTCCTGGGCGACAGGAGCGCGCCGTGGGACTGCAGCGAGTCGATGGCGGCGTCGAGCGAGGCCCCGCGGGGAATCACGACACTGCGCGGCTCGCCCGGCAGTGTATTGGGCCCAAACACCAGCATACTGCCGCTTCCAACCCCAACGCCCCCGAGGAACAGAACGGCAGCCAGTCCGACAATGACGCGGCGTGAAAGCATACTGTAGCGTGTGTAGAAGACGAAGCCCCCCAGGCCGGAAGGGCACTCCCCACTTCCCGTCTCGTTCGTTATGGGCTCTGATGCGAAGACGTTCAGAGCCGCAGATTGGGCGCAACGTCGAGGGTCGGCGGGCTGGGGCCTCCGTCCGCAAGGTGCATGTGGCCGACGTTCGCAATCATCGCCGCGTTGTCCGTACAGTATCGGAGCGGCGGCACATGCACCTCGAAGCCCTCCGTGCGGCCCGCCGCGGCCATGCGACGACGAAGGGCGGAGTTGGCCGCCACGCCGCCCACCACGGCGACGTGCTCGGCCTCCGTCGCGGCCACAGCCCGCCGGGTCGTGTCTACGAGTGCGTCCACCACGGCCGCCTGGACCGCCGCACAAAGGTCGGCGCGCCGCTCCGAAAGCAGGCGGTCTCGCTCTGCCTCCGAGCGGTCGCGGAGGTAGTAGAGAACGGAGGTCTTAAGGCCGCTAAACGAAAAATCGTAGTCGTCGAGCCGCGTGCGGGGAAAGTCGTGAAAGGACGGATCGCCGTCCTGCGCCCAACGGTCGATGGCCGGGCCGCCGGGATAGCCGAGGCCAAAGAGCTGCGCCGTCTTGTCGAACGCCTCGCCCGCCGCGTCGTCGCGCGTGCGCCCCAGCACGCGGTGGGCACGACCTGCCCCCACATGGACCAGTTCCGTGTGGCCCCCGGACACGACAAGACAAAGGTAGGGCCGCGGCACGGACGCGCCTTCCAAATCCGCCGAGTACACGTGCCCCTCCAGGTGATTAACGCCCACCAGGGGCACGTCGAGCCCACGGGCAAAGGCCTTTCCGAAACTGAGGCCTACAAGGAGCGAGCCCGGCAGCCCCGGCCCGTACGTAACGGCCACGGCATCAAGATCGGACGGCTCGGCTCCCGCCTCGTCGAGCGCCCGTTCCACCACAGGCACAACAAAGCGCTGGTGGTTGCGCGAGGCCAGTTCCGGCACCACGCCGCCGTAGGCCTCGTGGAGCTCCGCCTGCGAGGACACAATGCTGGAGCGGACCGTTCCGTCGTCCAGCACGGCGGCCGCCGTGTCGTCGCACGAGCTTTCGATGCCGAGGATGCGCATAGGGCCCGAAGGCAAGAAGCGAGTGGTCGCTCCCCTGTCACGAAAAGAAATCGGAACGGGATCCGCCGCGGGCGTGAAGCCCGAACAAACCAGCCCGTTCAGGGTATGGAAGAACGCTGGTAGTTTTCCCGAAATCACAGGCCTCCCCAAACCGACGACAAAGGGTCTTATGCGCACTGCTCTTTCGCTCCTGTGCCTCGTATTTATGCTGAGTGTGATGGCCCCGGCCCACGCTCAGCTCCGTGAAACGGCTCAGCAAAACCGGTCGGTGCAGACCCAGCTATACGATCAGGGCTCAAGCGCGGTGAATGCGCTCGGGGACCTTTTCGGCGCGGAGCATTTCCGTATGGGCCACTCGTACGAGGCCTCCTTCTCCTCCCTTGGAGGCGAAACGAGTTCGATGGGCATGTACACGAACTCGATGATGTGGCAGTTTAACTCGAAATGGGCCGCCCGTGCAGACGTGAGCGTGGCCCATCCCTTCAGCGGAGGAAACACCTTCGGGAACCAGGAGCCGCGCGTGTACCTGCGCAACGCCGAGGTCGCCTACCGCCCGTCCGAAAACATGCAGTTTCGCGTACAGGTCCAACAGAACCCGTACGGTCGCCACATGAGCCCCTACGGACTCCAGCCGAATCGGCGGGCCGCAGCGTCCAACAGTTCGCTTTTCTGGCAGAACTAGCCGCGCCTCCGCCGTCGTCTCGCGGATGTGAAGCGCGGCACGCCCTCCGGCCTGCCGCGCTTTGTCTTTAGATGGCCTTCGCTGGTGCCTATGGCTTCGTGGCAGACCCGAGTCGGGAACGGAATACTGAACGCCGCCCTCCTTGCCGGGGGCCTGGTGGTCGCCGTGCTGTTGTACGCCGTTGCCTCGCGCACCTTCGTTTCCACCCCGAGCCCCGACCGCCCGTCGGAGGACACGACGGCCCTGGTGGGCTCGGTCATTCAGGTTGAGGTGCGCAACGGCGTCGGCACGGAGGGGCTCGCCGCCCGTACGACGCAGTTTTTGCGCGATCACGGGTTCGACGTGGTCGACGTGGGCAACGACTCCTCGTTCGACCAGCAGCAGTCTGTCGTGATCGATCGAGTCGGCAATACGGAAGCCGCCCGGAAGGTCGCTGAGGCCCTGGGCCTGCCCGCAAGCCGCGTGCGCCAGGACATCCGTCGCCAGTACTACCTCGATGCGTCGGTCGTCATCGGTCAGGACTACGACGATCTCCGTCCCTTTGAGCAGTGACCGTGCCTCCGTACGACCGCTTCGCTTTCCCTCCACGTACCCGTCCACCAATGCCCTAAGTACATGGCCTCCCCCAACTCCTCCCCGTCTACTACCGAATCGCCCACGGCCCGGGCTCCGGAAAACCCCGGCCCCGTGCTGGCGACCCACGCCGTGAATGCCATGGCCGAGAAAAAGGCCCACGACATCACGGTGATCGACCTGCGCGAGGTGAGCAGCATGGCCGACTTTTTCGTGATCGGCTCCGGCGACTCGGACCTGCAGGTGCGCGCCATTGCTCGCGGGGTGAGCGATCGTATTGAGGACGAGTGCGGGGAAACCCCGTGGAAAACGGAGGGGACCGATCACCTGCGGTGGGTGGTGCTCGACTACGTCGACGTGGTGGTGCACGTCTTCCTCCCCTCCCGGCGCGAACACTACCGCATCGAGCGCCTCTGGGGAGAAGCCGAGAGCGAAACAATCTCTGCGGAGGGGGACGCTTCGGAAATCGATTTTCTCGAGGAGCTGCAGCGTTCGCCCAACGACGAATAGCCCCGCACATTCCTTCCCCCATGACCCGCTTCTTTCTTGCCTGCGGGGCCGTCCTCGCCGGGATAGCCGTGGCCGCCGGCGCCTTTGGCGCTCATGGCCTTGAAGGTCGCGTCTCGCCCGACCGCCTGGAGACGTTCCGCACGGCTGTGACGTACCAGATGTACCACGCCCTCGCCCTGCTCGTGGTGGGGTGGGCCACGGCGCAGGGATGGGGCCGTGCAATCGACTGGGCCGGGTACTGCTTCCTGGCCGGCACCCTGGTCTTCTCCGGCAGCCTCTACGTGCTCGTCCTTACCGACACGGGCTGGCTCGGCGCCATCACGCCGCTGGGCGGCACCGCCTTCCTGGCCGGGTGGGGCCTGCTGGCCTGGGGCGTGCTGACGGGATAGGAGTGCGGGGGCTTGGGAGCGGGGGTGCGAGGGCTTGGAAGTACGGGTGGAATCGACGGCTCCCTCCCTTTTCTCCCATACCCTCTCTCCCTCACTCTCTACTCCTATCCCTCCGCTCAAAGTTCTTCGTCCTCGAAGAGTACCGTGACACTCGGGAGCAGGTTGTGCGTGCGGGCCAGATCCAGCAGCGACTCCGCGGCCACCTCCGGCACCTCGTACGTTCCGTGGACCTCGCTGTCGACGGCCAGGGCGTAGGCCACGTCCGCCTCGTCCTCCAGCTCGGGCACCTCCTCCCACGCCGTCGCCTCCTCGATCAGAAACGTCCCATCGTCCGGCATGAACGAGGCAATGTACGCCTCCTGATCGGCCTCGGGATCGATAAGGCTCACGCTGCCCACGAGTCCGTATTCCAGGTCGTAGAACAGCGACTCGGACAGGAGACGGTGGGTGAAGTTTTCGAGGTCAAAATCGGCCATCAGATCGGAGGCGAAAACGGAAAGAACGCGCGACAGCGGCGTATTTCGTTCTGTAGAGTATTCAGCCCGCCGTTCCTTTTCAACAACGACCCAGCACGACCATGGAGATTTCCTGTCCGAAGTGCGAGTGGGAGCCCCCCGCCAGTGCGCGGTGGAGCTGCACGTGCGGTCATTCCTGGCACACCTTCGACACGCAGGGGCAGTGCCCCGAGTGCGGACGCGTGTGGCGGGAGACACAGTGCCTGGACTGCCATCGCTGGTCGCCCCACCACGACTGGTACCACGACCTGCCCGGGATCGACGTCGGCGCGTTGACGGAGCGGGAAGACGCCCCCGCCGACGCGGCCCTCACGGTGGAGACGCCTCCACCGAGCGCGTGTATTCGGACAGAAAGTCCCGCGCCGCCTTCCCCTCCAACGCCGTCACGTTCGCACCGAACTGGTCGGCAAAGTGACGTACCAGCGGGGCCCGGACCTCGTCGACCGTTACGGCATCGTCGCTCTCTTCGGCCAGCGACGTGACGCCGCGGTCCGCGATGCCACAGGGCACGATGTGATCGAAGTACGAGAGATCGGTCGTCACGTTGAGCGCAAAGCCGTGCATGGTCACCCAGCGGCTGCAGCGGACGCCCATCGCGCAGATCTTTCGCTCCGGCCCGCGGTCGTCCGGCCCCACCCACACGCCCGTCCGCCCCTCCACCCGTGTCCCCGTCACGCCGTATTCGCCGCAGGTGCGAATCACCCCCTCTTCGAGCGTGCGCAGGTAGCGTCCCAGGTCGGTAAAGATGCGGTCGAGGTCCAGCAGCGGGTAGCCCACGAGCTGGCCCGGCCCGTGAAACGTGACGTCGCCCCCCCGCCCGATCCGGTGAAACTCGGCGTCGATGGCGCCAAGCTGGTCCTCCGATACGAGCAGGTTCTCATCGTCTCCGCTCTTGCCCAGCGTGTAGACGGGCGGGTGCTCCAGCAGCAGCAGTACGTGGGGGAGCGCCACGGGCGGGCTCTCCCGCTTGGCCCGAATCAGGCGCTCCTGCACATTTCGTTGTAGCGTCCGGGCCGGCGCATAGTCCATCCGGCCCAGGTGGCACACAACGAGGGGACGCAGCGTCGAGTCGGACATGATCGGCGGGGAGTATGCGAACGGACGCGCCGCCCGACAGGGGCCGTTCGGATACCCATCAGCGCACGCTTAGTTTTGGGAGATGTTGACTCGTACGTTGAAGCTCCCGTTCACATTCGTGTAGGACGGCTGCCGGCTGTCGCCATTGAACTTCTCATACTCCAGCGTAAAGTCGGCGGTCACCCGGTCGCTGACGCTGTACGAGATCTGGGGCGAGAGGGCGAGGCGTTCCGTTTCACTGATGATCGAGACGTTGTCGCCCTCTCGGACCTGGCCCACGTCGAAATCGTCCCCGGCGGCGTTGGCCTGTTCGAGCGCGGGACGCAGGCTGTATTCCCGTTCGTCCTCGACCTGGCGGGTGAGCGTAACGGAGAGCTCCACCCGGTTTTCAATGCGGCCGAGGGGCAAAAATGGGATGGAGAAGCCCTGGGCACTGTAGGAGAGTTGGCCGGAGACCTCATTCGTCTTCTTTTCGGCAATCCGGAGGCTGGCCACACGCAAGGAGGTCGTCGTGCGCCGGCCCCACTCCAGGCTCGTCTGGAGGTCGCCGGGCCAGGTGACGTCCATGCCCAGCAGGGGGCTGAATTGGGCCTGCAGTTGCGGCGACCCGAGCTGGTATTCCGAGCGGCGGTACACGAACGTGTTGGGGCCGTCCGACCCGGCAATGGTAAGGGAGGTGCTCTCGCCCGCCACGTTCGAGCGCTCAAAGGAGGTCTGGTACGTGGCGTTGTACCCGTGCCGGAGGGAGATGCGCTCCGTGATGCCCCCGATCAACGGCCAGTCGGACAGGCCGGAGTACCGAACGGTCCACCCCGGCAAGGGAAACGGCGCAAATCCGCTAGCGAGCCCGGTCCCGCCGCCCGTGAGGTACCCGCTCTGAAAGTCCTTGGTCACCGAGGCGTTCGTGAGGGGCACCTGGGCGGCGGCCAGGGTGTCCTCGCGTCCCACGCCGGCCTGGAGCGTGTTGAGCTGGCTCTCGAAAAACGACTCAAAGGACCCAAAGGCCCACACCGAGGCCTGCGTCCGCCCCCGCTCCGACCGGGCCCGCGAGACCGAGCCCGACGGCGGCCGGCTGAAGCTCACCTGCGGACTGCGGCTCCAATCCAGTTGCCAGTTAAGGTCCATCTCCAGGGTCTGGCTTGGGGACAGCGTGGTGTTCCCCTCAAACTCGTGCTCGTTGGTCAGATTGTCGACCACCCGCTGTCCTTCCGGGAAGACCCGGCGGCCGGACTCCGGCGAGATCGAGCGCTCCAGCCCCAGCCGATACCCGAGGGACGGCCCCTCGCCCCGAAGGGCATCGAGGAGGCGATACGGCTTGTCGATGCTCTGCACCTCCCCGTCGTCGTTCACCGTGGCGTCCCCCACGTTCGAGGACCGGGAGGTCCGGGTGCCGTCGTAGTTGACCGTGAGGTCGTTGATGTCCATGAACGTGAGGGCAAGGCCGCGAAGCAGGTCCAGGGGATTGGGAACCGGCACATCGTCCCATCCCACGCCCTCCTCCTCGTCCTCCTCCTCGTCTTCCGGCCCAGCCGGCGTGGACGACCCTCCCGAGCGCTGCGCCTCCTTCATGCGCTCGAAGAAGCCAAATCGCTCCCAGACCCGGTTTGGCTGCAGGCTGACGCCGGTCTGCAACACGCCCTCGTTGTTTACGCTGGCCCCCGTCAGGCTGCCCTCCGAGCTGTTTTGCCAGCCGAAGGACGACTGGTAGGAGACATCCTGCACGTCGATCCAGTTGAACGCCTCGCGGTCCAGCAGCCCAACCTGCAGGGTCGTGGAGAGACGCTGCGCGTACCGGTTGGTTCGCGGGCGGGCGGGGCCAAACACGAGGTCCTGGAACACATCCCACTCCGACCGCCGCTGCTGCCGGTCCTCCACAAAGATCGTGGTGCCGAGGCTGTCGCGCGCGCTGGTTTCATACACCTCCGGCAGGTCCGGCAGGGTCGCCCGAGGGTCGTTGAAAAACGCCGTCGTGTCCACATCGGTCAACACCTGCCGGCCCACCGCCGAGTTTTCGGACAGCAGAACGTTCGTCTGCGTTCGGCTGGCCACGTCGTCCAGGTTCTGCCGGGTGTTGGTGTCGAAACTGAAGCTGAGAAACTGGAACGGGTCGTACTGCAGGCTGAAGCGGCGCTGGTGGGTAAAGTCCTCGTTTTCGCGATACGGGCTGGCGATGCGAGGGGGTTGGGACGACGACTCCCGTGTGGAGAGGCGGCTGCGCCGGGTGGTGGCATTGCGCTCGGCGGATCCGTTAAAGGACAGCGAGGTGGGCGCGTAATTGAAGTCTACGTCGCCGAGAAGACCAAGGAGGGGGACTTCGGGGAGAAACCCGAGGGGCTGCACAGTGCGGGGCGAGCCAAAGTCGAGCTGGTACTCGAACGCGCCGTTCCAATTCCACTGGTCGTCGACGATGCGCTGCGGACTGCGGGCCGAGCGCTCAAAATACGAGAAGTTCAGCGAGGTGGCATCCACGGTCTGCCGCATGAGCCAGGCGTCCGACCCGTCCTTGGAGAAATCGGCCGTGACGGTCCGGCGCACGTTGTACGTCTCCGAGGCACGCCGGACGCTGTCCTGAAGCACCTCGCGCAGTTGACCGGAGGATCGATCGGGGTATTGGTCGCCGAACCGCGCCTCCAGCGTATCGGCGTCCAGGTTCTCGAACAGCTGCTGGGTCTCGCTGATTTCAATGTCGCCCCGTTCGGGGTCGTAGCGGGGCTCGGTGAGGCTCGACTGCATCTGCAGGGTCACCGGGAGGCTCCAGCCCTGCTGCTCGGGGAAGAGCGCTCCGAGTTCCAGGTCGGCCCGCGCGTTCCAGCTCGTGTTGCCGGAGGTTTCGCGGTCGTCGAGCGTGCTGGTCAGTTCGCCAAACCCGTCGGTGCGGCGCTGAAAACTGCCGCGGAGCGAGGCCAGGTCCGCCAGGTCCACCTCGGCGTCGGTGTTGGCGGCCCACCCGGCGCGTTCGTCGTACCCGCTTACACGGAGCTCATTGACCCACAGCTCCAGGTCTTCGAGGGCCGGATCGCCGGTCTCGCCCGCATGGCGAATGCCGATGACCGCTGTGCTCACCTCGCTAAGGGCGGGTGTGCCCCGAATTTTGATCGTCGTGCTATCGGGGGCAAAGTCAAGGGGCAGTCCCGCGTCCTCACTTGTATATACGGAGTCGGTCGAAATGGGACTCTGATCTCGGGCCGTCTTCAATTGGGAGAGGGCGCTGAGCACCAGGTTCATCTCGTTCTCCTCGGGCCAGAGGCGCTGCCCGCCCGCCGGGGTCGGCACGTCGCTGGGGTCAAGCGGCTGCTCGTACTCGTAGTAGTCGTCCGTTTCGTTGGCCCCGACGCGGACGAACAGGCGCAGGTTTTCGCGAATGTCTTCTTTGACCTGCGGGCTGTTCGACGGTCCGTGGACGTGGGCGTACATCCGCAGGTTCGAGTATTTCAGCAGGTCGAGTCCCTGGAACGTCTTGAAGATGCCGCGCTGTCGCCCCGGGGTCAGTTCGTCGATGCTGAGAAGCAGGGACTGCTCCTGGTCCCGTTGCTGCGCCCCCCGCGAGGTCTGGCTCCGACTTACGATGGCCCCCACTGGGGCCCGGTACTGCGGATCCTCCTCGTTGTTGATGCTCGCCACGCGCAGCTCCCCGTCCCCCGGCGTCATGATCGTGCCGTCGTCCACGGGCTGCTCGGCCACGGGCTGGGAGGCGCGCCACTGGCTGCCCACCAGTTCGAACGAGGCGAACCGCATCGTCACCGGCGCGGAGTGGCCGGTGGTCCACAGGCGAATGGACTCGATGCGGGTAAAGTCCTGGATGTCCCCGACGGTGCGGGTTGGGTTCTGCACGGGGATGCGGATCTTATACCAGTCCTGGTTTTCTCCCACCCGGCTGACCACGTAGTCCGTCGGGCCGCCCTCGGTCTCGGCCTGCTCGCGCAGGTCGTCCAGCGGAATGGCGTACTGGTAGTAGCTGTTGTCAAGGGTGACGTTGCCGCCGGTGCCGTCGAGGTCTTCGGTATTGGGCGACCGCGCCACGCCGCGGCGGAGCGACACGTCTTCGGCGAGCTGGTTTTGCGTTTCAAAGCCGTTGAGCTCGTCGCCGGCGTAGTAGCGGGTAAAGCGCTGCTGGAGCGTCGCCCCGCGCGGGAAGTAGTCCTCTTCGTCAAAGTAGCGATCGTTTTCGTAGTACTGGTAGTCGTCGCCCGAGGGGTCGTCCTGAATGCGGGCCACCTCGGCCCGGAGGCGGCGGCGCTCCCCCTCGGTCAGGCCCAACTGCCCGATTGCCTCGCGAAGGCTGTCCGCCTGCTCCACAAAGTCGGAGTAGAAATTCGTCTCCAGCAGCTGCTCGTCGTACGTCCCGCTTCCGGTATAGGACACAAGCCCGTCGAGGCCCACGTCCTCGGTCCGTCCGTCCTGGATGTCGATGGAGCCGTTCTGGGAGGGGCTGCCAGCAATCCGACTCAGATCACCCAACTCGCTGGGGTTGAAGGAAAGCGAGAGGCCGTCCTCCGTGTTGAGGCGCTCGTTGGGAACCACGTCCTCGGAGATGGTCCCGAGGTCCAGGTACAGCATGGCGTCGTCGTCCACGTCCCCATCCTCCGGATACACCTTGACGATAAACTCGACGAACTCCACATTCTGGACCGAAAAGTCGGTATATCCCTCCGGCATGCGGCGTGTGATTCCGCCCCACACCCGGGTGGGGGTCCGAACAAACGACTCCAGGTCGGGGGTGTAATTGTAGGGGCCCCGCATCCACGGATCGAAGTACAGATCGAGGGTCCGGAGGGTGGGATTGGCCGTCCCCCGCGTGTCCCGATCAAAGACCTCGCGCACGTCCAGGAGGCTGGTGGCTTCCTCGGGCCCGCGCTGCTCCACCTTGCCCTCCAGTTGCTCCTGAATCTGCTCGGTCAGTTGATACCATCCAAAGCTGCCCCGCCAGTATGTGCGGGCCTGGTTGTCGGCGTTGCCCGGCACATCCTCGTCCAGCGGGGCCGTGTCCGCAATCGAGTCGGGCGCGGCACTGACCTGCCAGGCATTGAGCTGCTCCTGCAGGGAGAAGGTGTTCTCGAAGCCCTCGAAGTCGTCGATGTACGAAATGCCGTTGCGCTCGTCCGAGGCAAAGCTCTCCCGGTCGCTGCCCTCCACTTCCTCAATCGTGCGCTCGTAGGCCTCCGTGCGCGTGTGCCCGGGCCGGAGCTGCGCAAACTCCCCCGTGACGGACACCTGACTCTCGGCTCGGGTCTGCACCAGCGGCAACGCATCGACGGCCGTGGTGAGCCACTGGGGCGTCAGGTCCATCGACCCGTTCACCCCCCAGATGGTGTTCTTAATCGGCTCCTCCCCCACCCGGTACTTGTCGACGGGCGACCGCTGACTGAGCCGCATAATCGTGGCCCCGAGGGAATACTTGTCGCGCACGCTCCAGTCGGCCCGCGCCCCCAGGAGGGTCTTCTGCTGCAGGTCGGCAACGCTGTTTTGCTCGTACGAGATGTCAATGTCGCGTCCCTCGGCCAAGTAGGACTGGTTGGTAATGTTCACCGTCCCACTCTGGTAGTCCACCACGTAGTCGGAGCCTTCCTCCAGGGTCTGCCCGCCCGCGGTCACCTCCACGGAGCCCTCGACCAGACCCGCAAAGGCCTCCAGGTCGTAAAACCCCTCGCTCTCGCCCTTATATTCTCCGTTGATCGTGTAGACGTTTTTCTGTTTGTCCTCTTTCTCGGCGTTCGACTTTTTCTTGCGGTACAGATTCCGGAAGGCAAAGGGCTCCCCGTCGGCCCGGCTGCCATTCTCCTCGGCCACGTCGAGAATGCGGTCGCCGAAGGGACGGAGGTAGGGGAAGTAGAGCAGTCCTTCCTCCGCGTCGATCGTGAGCGGCGTAAAGTCGAACTGATTGTCGGGGCTGGGAGACCCATTTTCGTCGACGCGGTCCAGGCCCAGCACCTGCAAAAGCGTCTGCTGGCCGGCCACCTCGGGGATCGTCGTGCTGGCCCCCTGCCCGGACGGGTCGTACTCGATGTCGAGGTCGAAACTGTTGGAATCGAAGCCCCGCCCCCCCAGCTCGTAGA
>JBKHEM010000050.1:0-15506 GCA_046540815.1 Salinivenus sp. | reverse complement strand
TTGTCGTGCGGCTGCCCTGGGACCGCCGAGGCAAGGCCCCGTAGGAGCTTCGGGCTTCATTCTCGGGAGGGCGAGGGGTCGGGAGGGCGGTCCGGGGGGGCGATCGGCACACGGGTTGGGCGCTCGGGGCCCATCGGAAGGGGGGCGACGCGGGTGGTTTCGGGCACCGGCTGTTCTTCGATGGGCGGACGTGCGGGCACAGGGCGCTGGGCCTCTCTCTGCTGGAAGGCCGCCCAGGCGTCCTGCGCCACACTTGCGTCTTTCTCGGTGAGGAGGGGCGTCAGCGAGGGGCCCACGATCTTCAGGACGGAGGTGACGAGCGAGCTGGTGAAGGTGAACGAGGAGGCCTGGTCGCCGGGCACGTACGCCACGACCGTGCCGAAGAACCGATCGCCGATGTAGAAGACGAAGGTGGAGGTCCGATTCAGCGCGATGTCGCCCCGCGGGCCGCGGAGGCGGTTGTCGCCGGTGCCGGTCTTGCCGCCGATGGGGAGGCGGACGCCCTCGGGCGTCGTCACGGCGCCACGCGCCCGCACCGCCGTCCCCTGCTCGACGGCCCCGAGGAGGGCGTGCCGGACCGTCTGGCTTAGCTCGGGCGACAGCACCTGGGTCGGGGCTGGCAGGCGCCGAGAGAGGCGCGTCTCGTACGGCGTGTCCTCGGCAAAGTGGAGCGAGTCGAGGCGCACGGACGGGTAGCGGAGGCCGTCCCGCACGAGGAGGCCCATCAGGTCGGCAAGGGCAGAGGGGCGATCCGCCGAGCTTCCGAGGGCGGTGGCGTAGGAGGGCACGAGGCGCTCGAACGGGTAGCCCAGCCGCTGCCACCGCCGGTGAATGTCGACGAAGGCCTCCTGCTCCAGCATCGTGCGGATGCGCACGTCTTGCGACGCCTTTCCCTTCCGGTACAACCAGTCATACACCGCCTGCCGAACGTCGGCACTTGCGCCCACGACCTCGGAGAGGGACGCCTGCGGGGACGCGTGGAGGTGGTGCACCAGCCAGAGCTCCAGGGGATGGACCCCGGCGAGGTAGCCGCGGTCCTGCCACGAGAGTGTCTGCGCCTGCCGTGCCATCGTGAAGAGGGAGGCGAGGGCGTCGTCGGAGAGACGATCCGCGTCCGTCGCGTGGCGACGAAGGTAGGCGTTGAAGCTGCTTTGGGTGGCCTCGGGAAAGACGGACCGGTAGGCCCAGGCCAGCCGCTGGGCGCTCGCCGGATGACGCCGCCCAAAGAGTTCGAGCGCCGTTCCGAACGTGTCGCCTGACTGATAGGCGCGGTAGTAGCGCTCCAGGAAGAGGCGGCCCTCCTGATCGGCAAACTGGCCCAGGTAGTGCGCACGTCGGGGGTCGGCTGGGTCGGTGAGGGCGTGGCTGGGCTGGCCCGGCAGGCGGGCGATGTGGTAGTTGACGATGTCCCGCATCATCCGAATGAACACGAGGTTGACGGACTGGCGCAGGGCCGTCTCCACGGTCATCATTCCGCCCGTGGTGGGACTAAAGTTCTGGAAGACGTGGATGCCGCCGCCGGTGCGGAAGCGTTCGTTGGCGCTGCCGGAGTACGTGCGGTTCATGGCCGCACGCAGGAGGTCGGCGCGGCTCAGGTCGGGGGTTTGAAGGAGCCGGTCCACGACCCAGCGCGTGATCGGGTCGGTGGGGGCGACGGGAAGGGTGCGCAGCTCGGACGCCGGGCGTCCCCGGTGCTCCTCGTACACCTCCTCGACGAGTTCGAGGTACGTGATGAGGGTGCGCAGCTTGGCCGTGGAGCCGAGTTCCAGCTTCGACCCCTGATTCACGTCGAACGGACCGGGGAAGTTGTCGGCCTGCACGCGCAGAACGTTGGCGTCTGGGGTGCGCTCGTAGAGCACCACCGAGTAGGTGACGGCCGACGGGTCGCCCGAGGCGAGGAGCCGGTCGCCGATCAGGCCCTGCCGGCGCAGGTAGTCGGGATCGTGAAGGCGCTGAAGCACGTCGGCCACCTGCCGCTGCGTGGCGCCGTCGAAGGTCGTGTGCGCGGTTACGTCGTAGCGGTCCAGGGTCGTGAGGCTGGAGGTGCCTAGCAGGCCCAGCAGGTCGGTGCGGATGGCCGACGCGGCTTTCTGCGCCACAAACGGAGGCGGCGTGGGCGTAGGGGCACGGTCGCGCACCGTCACCGTCGCGCGGAGGGCTGCGTCGCGGAGGGCCGGAGAAATCACGCCGTCGCGGGCCAGGAGGCGCAGGTACTGGTCCGTGAGGCTGCGAAGCGCCTCGGGGCCGCCCGGCTGCCGGAGGTAGCGGGTGGGGGCGCGGGTGGAGAGAAGGAGGCTGAGCACCTGACGATACGCGAGCCCCTGTGCCTCAAGTGCAGTGGTGTCGGCGGCGAGGCGTTGGTTTACGCGATCCACGTCGGCCCCGAACCACACGTGCAGCCCGTCGCCCAGCCCGTTGACCTCTCCGTGGCCCGGCGCGGCCGCGAGGGGCAGGCTGTTGAGGTAGTCGCGCACAATCTTCTGGCGCGTCTCGACCGTGCGGGGGCCGTCTTGGTACGCCAGGAGAGATGCGCTGATCATCTGCCGTAGTTTCTCGGACGCCGAGCCGGTGAGGCCGTCGGGCGAGTGGCGGACCTTGGCCAGCTGGGTAGCAAGGGTGCTGCCGCCCGGCCCGTCGCCCTGCACCATTCGCTGGCCGAGGGCGCCGAGAAACCGGTCCCACTCGATTGCGGGATTTTTGTAGGGCCGGTCCGTGTCCATGAGCTCCCGGTTTTCGATGTACAGGAGCGTTTTCCAGACCAGATCGGGAATGGTGTCGGCGGACGTGTAGACATGCTCGGGGTAGCGCGCCCGGAAAAGGTCTTCGCCGTCTCGATCGGTCAGGCGAAGTCCCGCCTGGGCCTTGTGGGGGTAGATGGGAAAGAGGCCCAGGTCGAAGGCTGTCTCGAAGGAGCCAGAAAGGCGGGCCTGGGCGTCCACCTCGAAGTCGCGGGTCCTCGCTCTCTCCACCATTTCCGGCAGGCGCGTGTAGCCAAGCCGCTCGTTGTAGGGGCCGTGCGGAGGCGTAGGGGCGTCGGGGTTGGGGCCGGGGGCCATCGTGTAGGTCATGCTGCCGGCCAGCCGGGACAGGACGACCGACTGCACCCACGACGTGCGGGCCTCTACGACGAGGGCGACGGCCAGAAGAAGCACGGCTCCACCAATCCATGCCCACCGTCGGCGCGCGGCGCGGCTCGTCCCATCCGCAGACGCGGGCTGCGCGTCTGCTTTGGAGGCCCGCTCCGAGGAAGAGATCCAGGAAAAAGGAGAAAACCCGAACATCGAAGGAGAGGGGGGAGGGCAAGAAGCTCAGAATAATGAATACGAGAGACGGCTCGTGCCGCGGTACTCCTATGGCGCAACTGAGCCGGCCCCCGGAGGACGTTGAAGGGCCAAAGAGCCGACCCGAGAGCCGAACGCGTTGTTCGATGGAAGTCGTCGGAGCTGTCTCCTACCTTGCCAACTTGAGAGAGATGGGACGTCTGGGAGGGAACTGCGTGTGCTCTCTGATTGCCTGTGGCGTTCTACGTTGCCGTGATGATTCTATTGTTGATTGCCGGTCTTCTTCTGCTGGTCGCCGGGGCCGAGGCGCTGGTGCGGGGGGCGTCTCGACTTGCGCTCGGGGCCGGGCTCTCGCCCCTCGTGGTGGGGCTCACGGTGGTCGCCTTCGGAACGAGCGCGCCCGAACTGGCCGTCAGCGTTGGGTCGAGCCTGTCGGGCCAGGGCGACCTCGCCCTCGGCAATGTGGTGGGGAGCAACGTTTTCAATGTGCTGTTCATCCTGGGCATCTCGGCCCTGGTGGCCCCGCTCGTGGCCGACCGGCAGCTCACGCGCCTCGACGTGCCCATCGGAATTGCGGTGGCAGGGGCGTCGCTGCTGCTGGCGATTGACGGGCGGGTGGGGCGTATTGATGGACTGCTTCTCGTGGGGGGGCTCGTCGGGTATACGGCCCTGCAGGTGGGGATGGCCCTCCGGTCGAAGGGCGACGGCAGAGAGGAGGCGGGCGGGATTCTGCCCGTCTCTCCGGCGTCTGGCGAAGAGGGGCTCCCCGGAACGCTCTGGGCCTGGCTCCTCAATCTGGGGTTGGTGGTCGGCGGCCTGGGCCTGTTGGTTCTGGGGGCCCGCTGGTTTGTGGAGGGCGCGGTGACGGCCGCCCGCAGCCTGGGCGTGAGCGAGCTTGTAATTGGGCTGACAATCGTGGCGGGGGGCACCTCGCTCCCGGAGCTGGCGACCTCGATGCTGGCCAGCCTGCGGGGGCAGCGCGAGATTGCCGTGGGCAACGTGGTGGGAAGCAACATCTTCAACCTGCTGGGCGTGCTGGGCCTGTCGGCCGTCGTCGCGCCGGAAGGCGTTGCGGTGTCCAGCGCGGCGCTCTGGTTCGACTTCCCCGTCATGATCGCCGCGGCGGTGGCGTGCCTGCCCATCTTCTACACCGGCCACATCATCGAGCGGTGGGAGGGCGCGCTGTTTCTGGTCTACTACGGCGCCTACACGTCGTACCTCATCCTGGCCGCCACGGCACACGACGCCCTGTCCACGTTTAGCCTGGCGATGGGCGCGTTTGTGCTGCCGCTCACGGCGATCACGCTTGCGGTGCTGGCCGCGCGTGCGTGGCGGGGGCAGCATGCAAGCAGATAGCGGGACGGTTGCACTGCCCGAGGGACTCTTCGGGGAAGGGCTGCATTCGCGCGCACCGATCGGCTCCGTGGCAGTGGCGGATTCATCACGGAGGAGCACCGAGAATCCTGGGTTCAGAGGACAACCTCAATGCCGACCCGAAGTGTGCGTCCCGGCCCCGGAAGGCCCAGGCCGATGAACTTCGCGTCGTCCGTGAGGTTGTCGATCCGGGCATACACCTCTCCCTCCACAGCCTCCGTCCTGCTCCCGAGGTCGTATCCGAGTCGCGCGTCCAGGAGGAGAGAGGCCTCCAGCGGGACGAAACGGTTTTGCTGGTTGCGCGCGTAGACGCCGCCAGTATACCGCGCCTGTCCCATGACGGAGAGACCCATCGGCAGAGTGTACCGCACTGTGCCGGTTCCCAGCCAGGCCGGCTTCTCGTCCAGTTTTTGGGTGATCTCACCCCGAAACGCCCTGGGTCGCGACCACGTCAGGTGACCATCCAGGCGAAGAGACTCGCTCGGGTCCCACCGGGTCGTTGCCTCAACGCCGTAGATACGGGCCCCCTCCAGGTTGATGCGCTGCTCCTTGCCGAGATAACTCGACGGAAGATTTTCCGCGTCGATGATCTCCTGAGTGAAGGTTCGCTTGCCAATGGTATTGTAGACTCGGTTGAGAAACGCCGTCGAGCCGACAGACCAGCGGTCGGTCCGGCGTTCGATGCCGAGCTCGCCGATCCAGGCAGTCACCGGATTCAGGGTTGGATTGGGGACGAACTTTCCGATGGCTGCCCCGAAGAGTTCGCGCATCGTTGGAAACCGGCTCTTGCGTCCCGTCACGCCCCGCAGGGTCCACCGGTCGCTCAGACCTGCCTCTGCGCCGGCCCGCAGGCCCCAGGCGTAGAACGGATCCCGCTCCGGAAAAGGCCCGGTCTGCGGGTAGTCCGTTCCGTCCAGATTTGCACCCACACTGACGCTCACACGTGGGTGGATTTCCGCCTCGTATTCGAGGCCGGCACTGAAGAGGTGCTGCTGGAAATGCGTCGCCGAGTCGGGAGCCGAGTCGGGCCGTCCGTTGTGGATGGTGCCCTTTTCGTGCCGGCTGGTGAGCCCGTGTAGGGCCAGCGTGAGGGTTCCCACCGGGAGGTTTTGCGAGCCGATAAGGCGGGTCCCCGCCGTCAAGTCGCGTCCCTGCTGGATCTGGTTCAGGGTGTCGTAGGAGACGCTCCGGTAGTCGGCAATGTCTTGGGCAAAGCGACTGCCCCAGGCGGCGCCCCGAACCGAGGTGTTGGGGCCAGGGGTGGATTGTCCGCTGGCAATGACGGTCGTCTTCTGCCACAGCGGGTACCGCCAGTACCGTGCCTGACCATCCGTCACGTTTCCTTCAGGCGCAACTCCCTGCTCGGCATCCACGTGCAGAATAGAAAGGCCCATCTGTCCACCGCCCTCGAAGCGGTAGCCGGCCCGACCGAAGCCGCTCAAGAGCCGTCGGTCCGTGTTGACGCGGCGGTCGGAGAGGGGTTGATTGTTCTCCAGGTTGGCGTCCCTGGGGATCGGCTGATTGCCTCGTCCCGCATACTGGACGGCCGCCGTGTAGTCCCAGCGACCGGTGCGGCCCAGATGGGTCGCGGCGGCTCGACGTTGACCGGCGGTGCCAAGGCCCCCTTCGAGTTCTGTTTGATGTCCCGGCGCGTCTAGGGTGCGCGACTGAAAATTAATGGCCCCGCCCAGCACGTTTGCACCATATTGAACGGAGGGGACGCCCTTGGTGACCGTCATGTCTCCTACGACACCGGCCGGGATGAGGCTCATGTCCACTCGGTTGTCCCAGGGGATGTTGAGGAGGGCCCCGTCGAAGAACTGGCCGACCTGCCGGTCCCCGGCGTTGCGGAAGTAAAGGATCGTCTGTCCCCGGGAGTTGGTCTGGACGTGCGTCGCGGGCACCAGAGGGCCGAGTTCCGATACGTCGGCCGCGTCCTGGGCTTCGATTGCGGCGCCATCCACCCGTTGCACCGTTGACGCAGCACCTTGCTGTTCGCGTCGGTGGTCGCTCACCACGATTTCATCCAGGGAATACTCGCGGGGAGGAAGGGCCAGATCGAGTCGGACGGCCTCTCCCGCCGCGACACCGACCGTCTCGCGGGCTGCACGGTAGCCGAGAGCAGAGGCCTCAACGACGTACGTTCCAGGCGCCACCGAAAGTTGAAAGCGTCCATCAGGGCCTGTGCTCGTTCCGTCCGTTTGTCCGTCACGCTGGAGAAGCACGTTTGCCCGTGGAATTGGCGTGTCGGCCCCGGCCTCAACGACACGCCCCTCGACGGTGCCGGAGGAGTCCTGGGCGAATGTTCGTTTACTTGCCCCCCCGACCAAAAGAAGGAGGGAGAGGACATATGTGACGCCAGGTCGTACGAGGCCCACAGAAGAGGTCAAAATCGTACATAAGAAAGCGCATTCTCCCTGCCCGCCCCGAGGGGGAAGGTTACTCCAGCGTGGTCGGGATGAACACGGGCCCTCCGTCCAGTTCCCGCACGCGCCGGGCAAACTGAGCGACCTCCGTATTGAGGAGGGACTGCAGTTGGCTGCGATGCTCGCTCCACTGCTGGTTCAGGTCGTTCAGCCGGGTGTAGGCCTGTTCGGTGGGCGGCCCGTCCGGTCCCGCCACGTACCCGTAGAGGTGCGCGTACTGGTTATCAAGCTGGGGCGGGAAGTTGAGCGGGTCTTGGAAGCTTTCGTTCTTCGTTTGCATCAGGGTCTGCTCAATGCTCGACAGCGAGTCGGACAGAGTTTCGGCGCGATCGATGAGAGTCTCATGCCCGGCTTCTTGAGCATGTTCGGCAACGTTCGTTACTTGCTCGCGGACCGACCGAACCGTCCGGACGGCGTCGTAGATCGCGTTGCTGGTGTCGCGCACCTCTGTGGCAAGGGCGTACTGTTGCTGTAGGTCCTCTTGCGTGACCTGCTCCAGCCGCGGATCCATCTGCACGTCCAGCGGCTGGCGGAGCGTATCTCCGTCGGCGGTCGCGAGGCGGGCAGTGTATGTGCCCGGCGCCACCTTCGGGCCGCCCGTGAAGCCCCAGACCACAGCGTCGTCTACCACGTCGACCCCGTCCCCCCGGAGATTCCACGACACACGGTTGTGGCCTGCCTCTGCGGGGAGCAACGGGTGATCGTGCGCGTCGGCGGCCGAGGAATCGCTGGTGAAGTGCTGGACCACCTCCCCGTCGGCATTGAGAATGTCGAGGGTGAGGGTCGTGTCCGGCGCCTCGGCCAACAGGTAATCGAGGCTGGCACCGCTGGGAACGCCCTCGGGGTCCCGATTCTCTGGGTCTCCTTCTCCTGACGCGCTAATGAGGTGGGCCGCCGCCGGGTCGAACAGGTGCAGGTCCGCGTCGGCCGTCTGGTCCGTCATCTGGCGGAGCGGCGCCAGGTCATCCATAATCCAGAATGAGCGGCCATGCGTAGCGATGACGAGGTCGTCGTCCTTTACCTTCAGGTCGGGCACGCGGCTCACCGGCAGATTCTGCTGAAGCGACTGCCAGGTCTGCCCGTCGTTGAACGAGACGTGCAGTCCAAACTCGGTGCCGGCGTACAGCAACCCCTCCCGCTCCGGGTCCTCCCGGACGACCCACACAGGGGAGTCCGACGGAATGCCGCGGGAGCCGTCGGCGATGCGCGTCCACGACTCGCCGTAGTCGGTGGTGCGGAAGATGTAGGGCTGCCAGTCGTCGAGCCGGTACCGATGGACCGCCAGGTAGGCCGTCCCAGGATCGTGGGGAGAGACGTCAATGCGCTGGACCGTGCCGTATTGCGGCATCGCCTCGGGCGTGATCTCGGTCCAGTCGCCGCCCTCGTTGCGCGAGAGCCAGACGCGACCGTCGTCGGTGCCGGCCCAGAGGGTTTCGGCCGAGTGGGGACTCACCCGAAGGGAGAAGACCGTGTTGAAGACCTCGACGCCGGTGTTGTCGCGCGTGATGGGCTCCCCGGCGTAGTCCTGATGGGCGTCGGTGTCGGTCGTAAGGTCGCCCGAGATGCGCGTCCAGTTCATTCCTCCGTCGGTGGTGCGCCAGATCCGGTTGGACGCGTGGTAGACCACGTCCGGGTCGTGCGGCGACACCACGATGGGAGCATTCCACTGAAACCGCTCACGGAGGGTGCGGGGGGCCTGTCCGAGCTGGAGCTGCGGGTACACCATCACGTTGCGCGACTGGCCGGTTTCCTCGTTCCACCGGGAGAGGTGACCGCCGTAGCACCCGCTGTAGACGAGGTGAGGACGGTCGGGATGGAGGGCGACAGGGCCCGTCTCGCAGCCGCCCACCTCGGTCCAGTTGCTCTTCGGATGGATCGAACCTTCCGACCAGGAAGGCAGTCGGATCGTGGAGTTGTCCTGCTGCGGCCCGTATACGCGGTAGGGGAATTCGTCGTCGACCGTGACGCTGTAGACCTCGGCGGTCGGCTGATTGTACATTGTGGACCAGGTGTCTGCCCCGTCCACGGTGACCTGGGCCCCACCATCGTTCCCGACCACCATGCGATCCGGGTTGTCGGGATTGAGCCAGAGGTCGTGGACGTCGCCATGGGGGACGCCCTTGGATTCGAAGGACTTTCCGCCGTCCACGGACTTGAGGAACTCGACGTTCAGAGAGTAAACCGTGTTTTCGTCCTGTGGGTCGGCGTACAGGTGGGTGTAGTACCAGGAGCGCTGCAGGTGGCGCCGGTTGTCGTTGACCTGGGTCCAGCTCTGGCCGTGGTCGTCGGAGCGGTAGAGGCCGCCTTCGGGTTGGGGAGCCTCGACCAGGGCCCACACGCGGCTCGGGTCCGCGGGAGAGACGGCAACCGAGGTTTTGCCCACGAGGCCCTGCGGCAGGCCCCCCTTCAGTTCGCTCCAGTCTTCCCCCCCATTGGTCGTCTTATAAATGGCCCCTTCCTCGGATCCGCTCACCATGGTCCACGGCTTCCGCTGGGCGGACCAGGAGCCGGCGTAGATCTCGCGGGGATTGTTGGGGTTCATCGACAGGTCGACGACACCGGTCGAGTCGGAAATGTAGAGCACCTTCTCCCAGTTGTCGCCGCCGTCGGTGGTCCGGAAGACGCCCCGCTGTTCGTTATCGCCAAACGGCTGCCCCACGGCAGCGATGTAGGCCACCTCGGGGTCGTCGGGATGGACGACCACATCGCCAATCAGCCCCGCGTCTTCCAGGCCGATGAACGACCAGGAGTCGCCCCCGTCCGTCGACTTGTAGACCCCACGCCCGGTTTGGATATTGCCGCGCATGCAGGCCGAGCCGGTGCCGACGTACATGACATTTGGATCGGAGGGGGCTACGTCGATGCCCCCAATCGACGCCACGTCGAACTCGCCGTCGGAGATGTTGTGCCAGTCCTGGCCGTCATTGGTGGTCTTCCAGACGCCGCCCCCAGTAGACCCCATGTAGTAGGTATGCGGCTTGTCCGCAACCCCCGTCACGGCCGTGACACGCCCCCCACGATACGGTCCGATCATCTCGGCCTCCAGGTCACCATAGTGCGCCGGATCGTAGGTGGGAGTCGGATCGTCGGGTTGAGCGAGTGCGGATGAGGCACCGAGCCCGGCAAGCAGAAAGGCTAGGAAAACGGAGCACAGGCGAAATGTTTGGGGCATAGTTGAAAGCCGTGGTGAAAGAAGGGAGCTAGCCCTGAACGTAACGAAATCGATCGGAAAGGTGAAAGGGGGATGAGGGCGGGGCCTCGGCAGGGGACCGAAGAAAGAGACAGGACAGGTCTCATGGACGGGCAAGCTATAATTTGCAACCGACGGTGCAGGCCCATACTCTAACCGAGCAGCTGAAGCGTGCCCTCCTTCGAAGTAAATCTTCTTCGCTCTCCCCGCCCCATGCTTGAGGAATACAAAACGTTTGCGATTCGCGGCAACGTCGTCGACATGGCCGTCGGCATCATCATCGGCGCCGCCTTTGGCACCGTGGTGCAGTCGCTGGTGCGCGACGTGCTGACACCCCCGCTCGGCCTGTTGACCGGAGGGGCCGACTTTGCAAATCTCTTCCTCGTGATTCAGGAGGGGACGCCGGAGCCCCCCTACGCCACCTTGCAGGCCGCTCAGGAGGCAGGGGCGGTGACGATCAACCTCGGCGCGTTCTTTAACGCGGTGATCAGTTTCCTCATCGTCTCGTTCGCCGTGTTTCTGCTGGTGCGATACATCAACAAGATGCGCGCCCCCGACGAGGGACCGGCCCCGCCCAAGACCATCAAGAAGTGCCCGTATTGCATGTCGGACGTGTCCGTGCAGGCGACCCGCTGCCCCCACTGCACCTCCGACCTCTCCGAGGCGCCGGCCGCCGCGTCCGAGGCGAGCCCATAGGCCCCGATCAGATCCAGCCCTCGCGCCGGAAGTATCCGAGCGTGCCCACGGCCAGAAGGGCCATCGCCCCGAGCGCCCAAAAGTACCCGTAGTCCCACCCGAGCTCCGGCATGTACTCGAAGTTCATGCCGTAGATGCCCGCGACAAAGGTGAGCGGAATAAAGATCGTCCCGATGATGGTGAGCACCTTCATGATTTCGTTCATGCGGTGGCTCAGGGCACTCATGTACAGGTCCATGAGGCCGCTGGAATTATCGCGGAGGGCCTCGATGTGGTCGACGACTTGCTGGGCATGGTCGTACGTATCGCGGACAAAGGGGCGGGTCGACTCCTGCCAGAGCGGCGACTCGATGCGAGTCAGTTGAGACAGAAGCTCGCGAACCGGCCAGGTCCGCCGCCGCATAAAGATGAGGTCGCGCCGCAGGGCGTTCACTTTTTCCTGCGTCTCCTCCTGCGGGGATTCGAGGATTTCGTCTTCAAGGTCCTCGGCCCAGGAGCCCAGCGTCTCCAGCACGGGGAAGTAGTGGTCCACAATCACGTCGAGCAGCGCGTAGGCGAGGTAGTCGGGGCCGCCGCCTCGGATGCGGCCGCGCCCGGCCCGGAGCCGGTTGCGGACGGGGTCGAAGACATCGCCGGGGGTCTCCTGAAATGAGATGAGATACCCGGGGCCCACGACGAGGCTGATGTGTTCGGCCTCCAGGGCGGGCTCCTCGGGCACCTCGACTTCCGGATCCGCCGCGTGGGCTGGGGACGAGTCGCCAAGAGAGAGCATCTTGGCCGTGATGTACAGGTGCTTGTCGTGCAGTTCCACCTTGGGGCGTTGGGCCGGGTTGGCGATGTCCTCCTGCACGAGCGGATGGAGGTCAACGTGCTCCCCAATTGTTTGGATCACGGACGGCTCGTGAATGCCGTCTACATTGATCCAGGTGGTCGTGGGCGAGGAAAGAAAGGGAAGCACGTCCTCGACCGCACGGAACGAGCCTTCGTCGATGTGCTCCTCCGTGTAGTCAAAGACCGTGAACTCAATCGATTCGTCCCGAGCCTCGCCGGTAAAAATGACGGAGCCCGGCGGGCGGCCCACCTTCTGTGAGATGCGGCTCGAGCGCGTGGGGGAAGGAGAATCGGGCATGAGGCGAAAGCGGGAACGGGAGAGGGGAGAGCGCTCGCGAACACGGAACAGAGGTTAGGCAGAGGCCAGGAGCACGGCGCGGCGCAGCACGGGCCAACGCTCGTCGCCCTCCTCCGGGTGGTAGGGGTTTTCGTGGCGGAGCCACTTCTCTACGGTGGTTAGGTGCAGGTCCTCGTCAGCCCGGTCGGCGACCTCGCGGTAGACGCCCGTGGGAGAGTCGACGTGGCCCTCGCCCATCACCTCCCACGCGAGGGCGGCGAGGCGTTTCGTTTTGGTCGGAACGGAGGCAGTTGGGGCCCCGGCGGTCGAGCCCAGGGCGCGACGCCGTAGCTCGTGGGACACCAGCTGGTGCCGCACCCGCAGGGCGTTGTAGCGCAAGGCGCGCTCCACGTATTCGGCCTGGGCGTCCGTGCGCATCGGCCCTTTTGCTTCGAGCGGGCCGGGGGACGGAAGCGACGCCGCCACCGCGTCGAGCTCCTCCTGGAGGGTTTCTCGGAGGGCGCGCAGGTCCGCCAGGCCCAGTTCTTTGACCTGGGCCGCCGCCTCGTCGCGGGCCGTGCGGAGCCGAGCGCGACACTCGGCCCGAATGGGATGGAGCTGGTCGCTCGGATCGTCGTTCATCTGGAGAGGAAGCCGGGGTGGGAGGGAAGAGAGGGGGCGTTCGGCGTCACACCACCCAGTGGTCCACCTCGCAGCGAACGGCCACGGCGAGCAGAAACAACACAGAGACGACGAGAACCAGGCCCCGGGCAAACCGCCGGGACGCGCTGGAGGCGTCGGAGGCGGCCTCCCCGTGGGCCTGGTCCTGGTGGACGTGGCAGTACGCACTGCCCGACATGGGGGCATTGTGGCAGGGGGAGCCGTCCTGGTTGGTGCCGGCGCACGTACTCATGTGGGGAGCGGTCGTTCTTTCTCGGGGCTTCTTGCGCCCCTGCTACGCGGCCCCGAGGTGTGCTGTTTGGTCGAGCTCCGTGATCCCTTCAGGGGAACGGTGGCGGCTCTTCACCGCGCGCACAAAACACGTGTCCTTATCAACGAGAGCGGAGGTAGAGCGACCATCGTAGAGCGACCATCAAGGACCGTAGAGGACTCTCCACTGGGGCTTAACGGTCCGGGGGCTTTCGACGCTTGATCGGAGGGCTTCGAAGGTAATAATTACATTTCTCCGATCCCAAAGACCGAAAACTCCGCGGTCGCCAAAACACCCCCACCAAATTATTCTCCCTTTTTTGTGAAATTTGTGTTATATAAGTGGGCGGGAGGATGAGGGTTTTTCAGCCTTTCGCCCGTAAGGGAGGTGAGAGACGGGCTGAGAGGGAGTATAGCGGGGCGAGTGACTGTAAGTGCCGAATTAGAAAAAGAGACAGATACATTAAGTCTTGACATTGGGGTGACATCTGTGTACAGTTTTCAGAGCAGGAAGAAAAGTAACGAAGACTGCCGTACCGGGAGGGAGGCACTCAACTCACGAGCGGCACGTTCCTGCTCGTATCTCTGAGAAATTCACGTCAGTACCCACAAAATAAAGCCCCGTGCCGGGTGGGTCTTTGGCAGGACAGCCGGCACGGGGCGCTCACAGACACCACTGCAAGCCTGATGAATACAATGATACGTCAAGTTGGTTCTGTGGCGCGGTCCTGGATCCCCATTCTAGGGACCGCTGCCCTTTCGATTTTTCTCTTTGCTTCTCTCTTTGCTGGGACTGCATTCGGACAGGATGCTGATCCGCCGGATGCATTTGTCCAGCAAGAAGAGGGAGAAGGCACGTGGCACGACGATGTAATCCGAATTAAGGTGTCATCCGAGGTGGCCGACGAAGCGGTTCCCATGCAGCAAAATGGGGTCGCGATGCTCGGCGTCTCGGCGATCGACGAGCTCAACGCGGAGTATAACGCCGTGTCGATTGAGCCGGTGTTCAGCGTCGGTGGCGAGTACGAAGAGCGCCATCGGGAATACGGACTGCACCGGTGGTACGAGATTCGCCTCGAGGATGGCGCGGCCGCGAGCGACGCAGATGTAGAGGCCGTTGCTGAGGCGTACGATGAGGTTGGGGATGTAACCGTTGCCGAGGGAAAGGCTCGGGCCCAGATGGTCGGAGATGTGGACAAGCGGGCTCGTTCACAGCAGGCAACGGACCCGGAGCCACTCATCAATCCGCCCGATGACCCGCTGTACGACGACCAGTACGGCTTCGAAAACATTGAAGCCGAAGGCGGCTGGTCGCAGCAGACGGGTGACACAACCCTTGTTGTGAGCATCCACGACTCAGGGATAGAGCTTGATCATCCCGATGTGTTCCCGAACATCTGGTACGGGGGCGACCCGGATTCCGGAAGCGTTCACGGGAAGAACTTCGAAGGGGCGGATGATGACATTCAGGACACCAACGGGCACGGGACTCACGTGACTGGGACGGTCGCAGCTGCCACCAACAACGACCTGGGCGTTGCAGGCACGGCGGGTGGTGATGGTGAATACGAAGACGGCCGTGGGACCGGCGTCCGGTACATGGTGACCACGCCCATTGGGGAAGAAGACTCCTACATTTACGCCGCCGACAACGGGGCGGTGATTTCGCAGAACAGTTGGGGGTACACTACCCCCGGCACCTTTCCAGAGGCCATGGAAGATGCCATTGACTACTTCATTGACAACGGCGGGGGCGACCGGTTGGATGGTGGGCTGGTGGTCTTTGCAGCCGGAAATGACGCGTCCAGCGACGAATACTTCCCCGCCGCCTACGACCCGGTGGTTGCGGTCGCCTCGACAGACGAGAACGACAACGTGTCCTCCTTCTCGAACTACGGCGACTGGGTCGACATCGCCGCGCCCGGATCGTCAATTCTGAGCACGTGGCTCGCCGGAGAGGGCAGCGTAGACGACAACTACGAGTACTTGAGCGGCACGTCGATGGCCGCCCCGCACGTGTCGGGCGCCGCGGCCCTGGTCGTGGAGGAGTTCTCCGGGATCAGTGATCCTGAGCAGGTTGAATCCACGCTTGAGGAGGCGGCCGACGACATCGATGCCTCTGTTGACATTGGGGCCGGTCGGCTGAATCTCGCCCAGGCGCTGCAGGAAGACGACGGCGAGCCGCCTGAGGCCATCACCGACCTCTCGGTGACCGGTGTGGGTGCGGCCCACGCGGACCTGGAGTGGACCGTCCCGGAGGGAGACCCGGCGGTGTATGACATTCGGTACTCCACCGATCCGATCGAGGACGATCAGGACTTCGAGGACGCCACGCCGGTCGACGATCCGCCCTCGCCCCTGGCCCCCGGCGACACCCAGTCGTTCACGGTTGAAGGCCTCACGCCGGGCACAGAGCACTTCTTTGCCGTCAAGTCGGAGGATACCTTCGGCAACACCTCGGACCTCTCCAACGTCCCGTCGGCGACAACCGACGAAGCACC
>JBKHEM010000049.1:0-15870 GCA_046540815.1 Salinivenus sp. | reverse complement strand
GATTCAGGGTCACGTGTCCGCAAGGACGTGGAGGTTCGAGTCCTCTCTCGGGCACAGCAGGTCCGTTTGGCACCCCGCCGGGCGGGCCTTTACTTGTTTGTGGGTGGGCTCGAAACTTATCCGACGGACTGGCGATCTACCTTCAGCGTCGACTGCTGACTGGACGGCCCTGCGCTGTGGCTCTCCCCTCCTCGCTTGCGCTTCCCTCCCGGCTTGAAACGGCTACGTTTGACCGCTACGAGCCGCAGTCGCCCTCCCAGGCCGAGGCTCTCGCAGCCGCCCAGCGCTTTGTTGCGAACCAGCGCCACGCCTCCTCCCCGTCGTGGGCGCCACCGTGGGCAACCGACCTGACGCAGTGGATCACGGGGACTGACGTGCCGCCCCCCCAGGGCCTCTACCTGGTCGGCCCGCCGGGGACCGGCAAGACCCATCTCCTCGCGGCGGCCTACAATGCCCTCACGCCCGAGGTCCCCTGTGCTTTCCTCCATTCCAGCACCCTGTTTCGCCAAACCGACCCGCCCGCGGCCGTTGCCCATCGCCTGGCCAATCGGGCAGCGGTCTGCTGCCTCGATGAAGTGGAAATCGACGACCCCGCCAACGAAATGCGCCTGATCGGCACGATGAACACCCTCGCCGACCGGGGCGTGCCCCTCCTGGCCACGAGCAACGTCACGCCGGGCACCCACCTCTCCCAGGCGTTCAGCGGCGACCGCTTTCAACGGTTCCTTCGGCGGTCGTTTCAGGAGCAATACCGGGTCGTCTCCGTCACCGGCGCCGACTACCGTCGGACGCAGGAACCCGAGGCCTCGGCAGAACGGGCCCCTGGGCGCGGCTGGATCGGTCCGGCCCGCCGCACTCGTCCGGCCCTGCAGCGGGCTCACGCCGCCGCCTCCGGCTCGCTCCGCTGGTGGACCTTCGACGCCCTTCGAACGGCCACGACAGAAACCGCCCATTCAACCCTTATTCGGGACCTGACGCAACTCGACCATCTCTTTGTTGAAGGGATCTCGATTGCGGACTCGGACGATGCGTTCCGCCTGCTCCGCCTCATCGATGCCCTCTACCTGCACGCCGACGCCCCGACGCTTTCCTTTACGGCCCCGGCCCCTCCCTCCACCTGGTTCCATCCGGACGACCACGAGGGCGTGGCCCGGGCCGTGGCCGAGAAGTTTGACCGCACGGTGTCGCGCCTGCACGCCCTCTGTGAGATTCGCGTCCTCTCCTCTGATTCTGCGTGAGCCTCGTCCCCCACTCCGAAGCCGCCCGGGATCGCGTTGGGGCCTGAACCTTTGACGGGCGAAAGCCTTACGTTTTGACCTGTCTGTCCCGTCCGCTTTCCCCCACCGCCGCCCCCACGGTCCTTCGTTCATGACGACCCCCGACCAGACGCCCGTCAAGGTAGGCTTTGTCACGGCCACCTCGCTCGTCATCGCCAGCATGGTAGGCACCGGTATTTTTACGAGCATTGGGTTTCAGGTTGAGTATCTCGACTCCCCGTTCGCTCTCCTGTTCTTGTGGGCCGTGGGCGGGGGAATGGCCCTGTGTGGGGCCCTGGCGTACGGCGAACTGGGAGCTGCTCTGCCCCGCTCCGGTGGCGAATATCACCTCATCTCGGAGCTCTACCATCCCTCCCTCGGGTTCATCGTGGGCTGGATCACCACGACTCTGGGCTTCGCCGGGCCCGTCGCGCTTTCGGCCATCGCCTTCGGGGATTACATGACCGCTGTCTTTCCTGGTCTTCCCCCAACCCATTTGGCCGCGGGCATCGTCGTACTGTGCTCCGCCGTTCACGGCGTCAGTATCACCTGGGGGAGCCACTTTCAAAATGCCGTCACCGGACTGCAGCTGCTGCTGATCTTGGCCTTCATTGCTGCGGCGGCCACCTGGACCACACCCTCGCACTCGATCTCCGTCGTGCCCGACGCAAACGGCATGGCGGAGGTTGTTACGTCGGGATTTGCCGTCTCCCTGGTCTTCGTGACGTTCGCTTATGCCGGCTGGAACAGTGCCATCTATATCGTGGGAGAAATTCGAAACCCACAGCGCACCATGCCGCTGTCGCTCGTGACGGGCACCGCGATCGTCACGGTCCTGTACGTGCTGCTCACGTTTGTCTTTCTCTACACCGTGCCCACTAGCGAGATGGCCGGCGAGGTCGAAATCGGGTACCTCTCGGGCCGCGTCATCTTTGGAGAGGTGGGCGGGCAGGTGATGTCCATCATCATTGCCTTTGCCCTTGTCGCATCCGTAAGCGCCATGATGTATCTCGGCCCCCGCGTGACGCAGGCCATGGGCGAGGACACGCGCGCGCTCCGTTGGCTCGCCGTCACCAATGACGAAGGGGTACCCGTCAACTCCGTGCTCTTCCATCTAGCGCTTGCCCTGGGTTTTATCTACACCTCGACGTTCGACCAGGTACTGATCTACGTTGGGTTTACGCTCACCCTCTCGATGATCCTCACGGTGGCGGGGGTGTTTGTGCTGCGCTGGCGCATGCCGGAGGTCGACCGTCCCTACACCACGTGGGGCTACCCGGTGACACCAATTGTATTCATTCTTTTGAATGTCTGGGTGCTCGTCTACACGTTTGTCGATCGCCCGTTTGAGTCGCTGGTCGGGCTCGGCGTGGTGGGCGCCGGGGCGCTGCTGTACCTGGGCAGCCGCTGGTTCCTCCTCGAGGACGAGGCCGAAACGGCAGCCGGCCGGTAACGACGACCGGCCCGCCTCGTCCGTTGAGACGAGACGGGCCGTGGCCGGTTCTCGGCTGCGGCGTACGCGCTACAGCGTGACGTTGACGCGCGCAAAGTAAAACGCCCCGTTGAAGCCCTGCTGCACCGGCGCGTAGTCGAAGACACCGTAGTAGGAGTTTTCAGACACCTGTTCGTCGGGGTAATTGTCGAACAGGTTGTTGGCCCCTACGCTCACGGTCGCCTTGTCCGTCACGCGGTACGACACCGTGGCATCGGCCACCCACTGCGCGCTGTGCACCTGCTCGCTGCCAAACGGAAACTCGTTCCGCGTCACCTCCCCGAAGCGCACGGTGCGCAGGAAGAGCGACACCGGCCCGGCGCTGTAGTCCGCCGAGAGGTTCAGCTTGGTGCGCGGACTGCTCTTCTCCAGCAGCGCCCGCTCCTTGGGGCTGAAGAACGTGTTGCGCAGGTCCTCCTCCGACCCGTCGTAGTTCTCACGGAGCGTTTCCGGGATGTTGAGCTCGTCGTCGGCCTCCGTGCGGTTGTAATTGCCCGCGGCGGAGAGGTCGACGGTGCCCACGCCGGTCTGCAGGCGGTAGGTCGCCACCACGTCGAGCCCAGTGGTCTCCGTGTCCACAGCGTTGGCGAAGAACTGGGCGCTCGACGCACCGGCCTCCGTCAGCAGATCCCCGACGCCGCTCGAAAACTCACCAGTGAGCACAATCCGGTCGTCCACCCGAATGCGGTAGGCATCGACCGTCAGGTCGAGATTGTCGGTGGGGCTGGCCGTCACGCCCGCGCTCACACTGCGGGATCGCTCCTCATCGAGCTCCGGCACGCCCAGCACGCGGGCCACCTCGCTGTCGTTGCTAAAGGTGCCGATGTTCACGAGCCGCCCCTCGTCGTTGATGTCGGTCCGCACCTCGTTGAAGTACAGCTGGTGGAGCGAGGGCGCACGGAAGCCGTTGCTCACCGATCCGCGCAGGTTCAGACGGTCATCGAGCGCGCTCCAGCGGGCGGCCAGCTTTCCGGTCAGGGTGCTGCCGAAGTCGCTGTACTCCTCGAAGCGCCCGGCCGCCGTCACGAGAAATTGCTCGGTGAGATTCACCTCGGTGTCGAGGTACGCGGCGGCGTTGCTGCGCGTGCGGTCGACCTCGTTGTCGGGCCGGAAGCCCACGAAGCCCTGTGCGCCGGGATTTTTGTTGAGCGTGTCCCGCGTCACGAGCGTCGGCTCCGGGCCGCTGTTGTCAATCACCTGCGCGCGGCCGTAGTCGCGGTAGGAGGCCTCCTCCCCCGCGAAGATCTGGTAGTGGTCGATCCGATAGGCCCCGCCGAAGGCCACATTCACGCCCGCGAGTGCCTCATCATAGAACCGCGACACGTCAAGCGTGGCCGTGTTCTGGCTAAAGGCGTGCTTGCCCGCGTAAATGCTGCTGGGGGTGGACTGGAGGAGGGACGCGTTGACCGTGTTGTCGATCTGGTAGTCCAGGCTGTTGTAGCCGAAGCTGTTGGCCAGGTCCCAGGTCCACCCCGCAATCGTGCCTTTCACGCCCAGCGTAATCGAGCGGTCGAGTACGTCGGAGTTCATCTCCGGCTGATAGCCAAACTCGAAGGCCGGATTGGTGGCGTCGGGCTGGTAGGGCATGTTTCCCGTCTCGAAGGGCAGGCGGCGGAAGGGCGCCCCGATCCCGTTCTTGTACGAAAGGCCGCCAAACGCGTAAAAGGTGGCGTCGTCGTTGAGCCCCACCTCCGAGTTCAGGAAGACGGCGCCCTGCTCGATCGCGGACTGTCCGACGCGGAAGTGGAAGTCCTCGCGCTCCAACCCGACCTCGTCCAGGATCGCCTGGTCGTTCTGGCGCGCCTCTTCGGGGTTGCTCGTCAGCGGATAGGCGAACGCGTCCGCCTCCGGATTGGGCACATTGTAGCGGGACTGATCAAAGAGCACGAGATCGTGGCCGTCGGCCCGGTTCGTGCGGCCCCGGTTTCGGTAGGTCCCCGTCACGTTCACGAAGCCGTCCTCGCCCAGGCCAAAGCCGTAGTTTGCATCGGCCTCCAGGAGCTCACCGTCGCCCTCGCGATGGACGCCCGTCGTGACATTGGCCGTGAGCTGATCGGTGTCCTCCTTCAGTTGCACGTTGAGCACACCGGCGATGGCGTCGGACCCGTACTGCGCCGCGGCGCCGTTGCGGAGCACCTCAATCTGATCGACAGCCGCGGCGGGAATCGCGTTCAGGTCGGTCCCCGCCGCCCCGTTGCCCGTTGTCTGGAGCGTGTTGATGAGCGAGCTCTTGTGGCGCCGCTTGCCATTCACGAGCACGAGCACCTGGTCGGGCGGCAGGCCGCGCAGCGAGGCCGGATCAATAAATTCGGTGGCGTCGGCCGACGACTGCCGATTGGCCTGGAACGACGGCGCCGTGTACGTGAGCAGCTGGTTGAGGTCCGTCTGCGCCGACTGGCCGGTTAGCTCGCTCACCGGCAGGGCGTCGACCGGTACCGCCGAGCGGAGCGCCGAGCGGCTCTCGCCCCGGCTTCCCACGACCACCACGTCGTCGAGCGTCGACCCGGACGGCAGTTCAAAATTTACCGTGTAGGACTCTCCGGCCTCGACGGTCACCTCCTGCTCGCGGGCCGTAAAGCCCACGAAGCTGGCCCGGAGCGTCACCGTGCCGGCCGGGACGCGGAGCTGGTAGCGGCCGTCCGCGTCTGTGGCGGCGCCCCGCTCCGTCCCCTCCACCCGCAGGTTCGCACCTGCCAGCGGGTCACCGGTCTCGGCATTCACGACCTGTCCCTCGATCGTGCCGGTGGCCTGTGCAACGGCCCCCGAGGGCCCCAGCATCCACAGCAGGACCGTCAGTGCGCAAAGCAGAACGAGTCGCATTGCCGCTGCACGGCACGCTGAGTCCTTGACAGAAAACGAAGAAACGGAACGCAACAAACGAGAAGAATGCGTGCTCATGAGTCGAGAACGAGAGAACATGATCGGCTGGTAAAACGAAGGCATTTCGAGAGGAGACGAGCGCGAGACCTTTCGCGCACCGTCGTCCGAGCCCGGAGTCCTTCACGTGCTCAGGACGGCCCATCGGAGGCACGGACGAGCGGGCGGCACAGAGGCGCGTCCTCAGCGACAACGGGGAGGCACCCAGGGGGCCGCTGCCGTCTTTAAACAGCACCGCGGCCGGACACGAGGACCCGGGAGGCGGCCAGAACGGCCCGGGCCGTGACCTTGGGCCCTCAATGCGACCAATCGACAAAACGCAGGCGTCCCACGCAATGGGGCCTGCACAGAAAACGACAGAACTGAACGCATCAGACGTCTCCAGTACCAAGCGGGAAGGTCGCGCACTCGACGGCGCAATAGAAAAGCCCCTTCCGCATTGAGCAGAAGAGGCATCCCGCGTTCTGGATGCGCCCTCCGCTCATCGGTCCCCGCACGGGGCGGGGCAGGATGGGGCACCATTTTCCCGGGCGCAGCCGGGACGGTTGCCAGGGGATCATCGGGCCTGGTCCCTACTCCCTATCGCAATGAGGATGGGCTTTGTAGTTGCACCTGACACCGTAGAGACTACGCGTGCCCGCTGATCTCTACAACCCCCCTGCGCCAAGATGAAGTGAAACCCTCGAAACGTGTCGTCCCGCCGACCCGGTGCCCTCCCCCGCATCGACCGCACCGCGGCCCCGCCGCTACGGCGTCTCGGGTCGGGGGCGCGCGGAGGACCCGTTGTTCGATGCGGCGGCGACCGCCGACGAGGGGGCTTGCTGCTCATCCCCACGGCCGGCCGGCGGAGGAGAAAAGCGCCGGTCCCCTTCTGTGAGACGCTGATATCCGGTCCACGCGAAGTAGGTGCCCCACCCCGCGATGCCGAACAACTTGGCCCCGTCTTCCAGGTAGAACTCCAGCCCCGGAGCCTCCACAAACAGCGCCGGGAGAACAAATTCATAGTCGACCATCAGATCAATCCCAATGCTGGCCGCCAGGAAGGCCAGACTCCCCCCGAGAATCGAGTAGGCACTATCCCACACGGCCCGCCGATGGGCCCAGAACAATCCGGCGACGGCTGTGCCGTACGCCGCGTATACGGCACTGCCCGAAATTCCCAGGTCGTCGGGCGCGATGGACTCATGAAACAGAAAGGCATCGTCAAGTAGAAGCACCGCCGTCAGCAGACCCGCCCCGAGGAAGAACGTGCGCTCGGGAGACCGGCTCGGGTGTCGCCAAAGGAGGGCCGCTGTAAACAGGCAGATGGCCGCCGTAGCGGCCCATAGAAAGAGTCCTACGAGCGACAGGGCGCCAACGTACAAGGGAGCATTGACCACGGCGGTCGTGTCTCGGAAGAGCGTGGCGGCGGGAATGCCGCGGGCCGCCGCAAAGAGCCCTGCGGCCGCCAGCAGAAGGAGCATCGGCAACAAAACGAAGGCGGCGATCCGGCCCCACGGGGCACGGGGGGAATGCGACGAAGCAGAACGGAAACGACTCATAAAAGAGATGAGGAGGAGATGTGAGACACGAACAGACCGAACGATGGGCCGGGTAACGTACGGGGCCTGATCGTACCGGACATGCGCCACTGACGCACCACGACCCCAGAATCGACGCAGACGCCATGTAGGGGCCGCTACGCCTACCCCCGGAACAAAACGCAACAGGGTTCGATCGCGCACCCTGCGCCACACACAACATTCGCCCCTTCCCCCGACGGCCCCCCGGTCGTCCTCTCCTCTGCCCGTCCCGCTTCTCTCCCATGTCCTTCTCCTCGGATTGGCCGGCCCTCAACGACGCCCAGCGCGCCGCCGTCGCGGCTTCGATGGATCCGCAGCTCGTGGTCGCCGGGCCCGGCACCGGCAAGACGCGCGTGCTGGTCTGCCGCGCCGCCTACCTCCTGGCCAATCGGGACGTCTCCCCCTCCCAACTCGTTCTCGTCACGTTCACGCGGCGGGCCGCCCGCCAGCTCACCGATCGCCTCGCCGACCTCGTCGGCCCCGAGGCCCAGCACGTCCGGGCCGGCACTCTACACCACTTCTGCTACGACCTCTTGCGCACCCACTCCGACCGTGCCGACGTGCCCGATGATTTTATCGTAGTCGACGACGCGGCGGCCGACGCGTTCTGGCAGGACTGGTACGAGAGCCACAAAGACTGGTGCAAGGAGCACGACCTTCACAGCTACCGGCAGGTCAAAACCCACGTCAGCCGCATCAAGCTGGGCATTGACACGGTGTCCGGGCGGCTCACCGAGGGCCTGCGCACCTATGGCGAGATGCTCGACGAGCGCGGCGCCCTCGACTTCGACGACCTGCTCGTCAAGACGCGCGACCTGCTTCGCAACGACGCCTCCGTACGAGACACCGTGGCCGGCGAGATCGATGCCGTGCTGGTCGACGAGTTTCAAGACACCGACCCGGTCCAGTTCGACATCCTCCGTCGCCTCGGTACGGAGGGCGTGCACCTCTTCTGCGTGGCCGACGACGACCAGTCCGTCTACCGCTTCCGCGGCGCCCGCCCCGAAAACATCCGCCGCTACATCGAGACGTTTGGCTGCGCGGAGGCGAGGGGCACCCGACACGTCCTTACCACCAACTACCGCTCGAACCGGGCCATCTTCGCGGTGGCCGAGTCTGTGCTCGATACCGACGATCGCCTCAAGCAGCGCGGCGACATCCGCACCCAAGACGACGGCGCAGAGCCCGTTCAGTTGATCGCCTGTCCCGACGCGGAGGCTGAGCGAAAGGTGGCCCGCACCCAAATCGAGGACTGGCTTGACGACGACGTGCCCCGGCGAGAGGTGGCCGTCCTGGCCCGGCAGAACGACCGGCTGGCGGCGCTGGAGCGCGACTTTCTGGCGGCCGGAATCGCCTGCGAAACCAGCGGCAGCGAGGACCTCCTGGACACCCCGCCCGCCCGCAAGCTGCATGCGCTGCTCCGCGTGGTGGACGCCCGTCGCCGGGGCCGACCTCTCGACGGGCCCATGACCGACCTGCTCGACCACATGCTCCCCGACGATGTGATGGCGCGGCTGCGGGATTTCCGGCAGCGCCACATGGCAGACCGCAGTGCCTGGGCCGCGTTTCAGACGCTCGTTTCCACCCCCGGCGCCCGCCAGAATGCCCAGCTCACATCCGCTGCTGACCGGCTCGACCGCACCTACGCCACCCTCACCAACCTGCTCCAGACGGCCCACGAGGACGACCTTCAGATCGGCCCCTTCGTCCGAGAGGCGCTCCGACAGCTCGGCGATCCCCTCCAGCTCCTCACCCGCCACCGGGATACGCTGCGCGACCCCAACACCTACGCCTCGTTCCGGGAGGCCGGAGCGCTTCTCAAACGGTGGCACCAGCCCCCCGCGGGCGAGGACCCGCGTCTCCTTCTGCACCACCGAACGCCCCAGATTACGCGCCTGTGGCGCCAGTTTGTGCGCCGGGCGCTCGGCCTCGAAACGGACCCGCCCGCCCCGCTGCCCGAGGCCCAGGAGGCCCTGTTCGCCCGCCCCGCCGAGGGCGGCATTCCCCCGCTCGGCCCCGACGACCTCGTGCTCACCACCGACCTGGAGGGCTTCCTCGATTGGGCCGAGCGCACCGGCGCCCTCCCCGAGGCGTTGGACCGACCGCAGATCCTACTGCTGGACCGCGACCCGGCCCTTTCCCCCGACCGACAACAGTTGATGGGCCTCGACCCGGACCGCGTGCATGTGGTGGATCCGGACGAGGCGTTTCACAGCCCGTCGGTGCGCCTACTCAAGCTCCTGCAGCAGACCACCGGCCCCTCGGCCGCCGAGCCGCTCTTTCCCGAGTACGTGATGGTAGACCTGGAGGCCACCAGCCTCAACCCGCGGCACTGTCGCGTCGCCGAAATCGGCGCCCTCAAGGTGAAGGACGGTACGGTGACGGACACGTTTGAGGCGCTCGTCGAACTTCCCGACGACTTGACCGACGACGAGCGCGAAACGCTCCGCGAGGTGTGCGGCCTGGACCCCGACACGGACTTTGACGATGCCCGCCCCGAGGCCGAGGTGTGGGCCGACTTCTGCGAATTCGTGGGCACGGCTCCTCTCGTCGCGCACAACGGCCAGCGCTACGACTTCCGCGTGCTCCGCCGCCTGGCCCGCGAGCACGACGCCGACGCCCGGTGGGCCGCCACGTACGACCTCCTGCCCGCCGCCCATGAGCTGTTTCCCGACCTGCGCCGCTACAGCGCCGCGGCTCTGCGCGAACAACTGTTGAACGAGGACACGGACACGGCCCACCGCGCCTTGGCCGACTGCGAAGACCAGCAACGCATCCTGGACCGCCTGCAGACCGAGCGGGCCCGCCAGGATCGCATCTTTGCCCACGAGCCGCTCCTTCCTCTCCTCGTCGCCGCCCTCACGTACGAGTCCCCAGACCCGGCCGCCCTTTCGCCCGACGCACAGGTCCTCCTGCAGGTGGGCCACACGTGGGCGCTTCGCGACGCCTCGCCCGCCGGCGCGGACCTCCGCTCGCTCCTGCCTCGGGCCCTTCCCGATCGCCTGCGCCAGCACGACCTGTACACGCTCATCGATGAGGAGGCCCTCCTCACCGCCACCGCCGGCCTGCAACCCGGACTCGCTCGCCGCCTGGACGCCCTCTTTGCCCCCTACGCCGACGCCCGCCTCCAAAGCAGTGCGCTCGACGACCTGCTGACGCACCTCGCGCTCTGGGGCGAGGATGCCCCGAAGGGCGAGGACGTGGTCACGCTCTCCACCTACCACAGCGCCAAGGGACTGGAATTCGAGCGCGTGGTGTGCATGGACGTGCACGACAATGCCTTTCCGCCGTACTTCGCCCGGGATCCGGAGGGGCGGCGCGAGAGCCGGCGCCTGCTGTACGTGGGCATGACACGGGCGGAGCGTACCCTCGTGCTCACATACCCGAAGCACGATCGGGGCTACACCCGGCGCCCGTCCCCCTTCCTCGACGCGGCGCCCCCCGCCCTGCTGTCTCGAACCGACGCGGCGGGCGTCTCGGACTCGGCCTAAGGGAGCGTGCGGACTGGGGGCCTCACGCGCCCCCGGTCACTCCGAATCCTCCGTCGCCGGCTCCAGCCCGAGCGTCCGGCCCTTCTCGACAGCCGGGACGCCCTCCTCCAGCCACTCTGGCGCCGGAGCATCTTTCAGGTAGTGATCGAAGAACTGCTGCATGCGGGTGGTCCAGTCGCGCATCTCCGCGAGGGTCGTGGGCCAGTGCGGCGCGTCGTTGTAGTTTACGAGCCACGCCGGCTTGCCAAGGCGTCGCAGCGCCACAAACAGCTCGATGCCCTGTTCCCAGGGCACGGCCGTATCCTCATCGTTGTGCATCATGAGGAGGGGCGTTTCGATGCGGTTCGCCTGAAAGATGGGCGAGTTGTCGATGTAGTGGAGCGGCTTCTCCCACAGGGTGCCCCCGATGCGGCTCTGCGTCTCCTCGTACTGAAACATGCGGCTCATGCCGGTGCCCCATCGGATGCCGCCGTACGCGCTGACCATGTTGGCGACCGGCGCCCCCGCCCCGGCAGCGGCAAAGAGATCCGTCTTCGTCACCATGTGGGCGATCTGGTAGCCGCCCCAGCTGTGCCCCTGCACGCCGATGCGGTCTTCGTCCACGTAGTCCTGATCCGCAAGCATCGTCACGCCCGGCATGACCGACTGCATCGCGCTCTCGCCCGGAAAGCCTTCCTTGTAGACAATGTCCGGCACGAACACGAGGTAACCACGGCTGGCGTAGAACGTGCGGTTGATGACCGAGCGGTGGGCCGCCGGGGCGTAGTGCTCGTGCAGGGTGTTCGAGTTGCGCTCGTAGAAGTACGTCATCATCGGGTACTCCTTCGAGGGATCGAAGTCCTCCGGCTTGTAGAGGAGGCCCTGCAGCTTCTCGCCGTCGGTCGAGGTCCACTCCACGAGCTCGACGGTGGCCCAGCGGTACTCGCTCTGCTGCGGATTCACGTCGCTGATGCGCGTGGACGTGTCGAAGGAGCGGTCCGTGACGCGGAGGTCCGGAAATTCCTGCACGCTCTCGCGGGTGTAGAGCAGCCGGTCCGCGTCCTCGGCCGCCTCGGGCGTAGAGAAGGACCGATCCCGCAGGATCAGTTCCTCCGGCTCGTTGGACCCGTCCACCTGGTCCTGGAAAAAGCCGGCGGCTTTGGTGCCGCGGTGAAAGGCCGAGAGGAGCAGCCGCCCGTCCGGCACCACGGTGGGCGGATCCACGGAGTTGAGACCTGAGCCCCACGCCGCCGGGTCGCGGTCCGACTCCAGGTCCACATAGCGGAAGCGCAGGCTGTCGGCGCGGCCGGTTTCTTCGGTAATGGACCGGGCGGCGTCTGGCTGGCTGGGGTCAACGGCCCACACGTCATATTTGTCGTAGAGGAGCACCTGCTCGTCGCCCTCGGTCCAGCCCGCAAGGCCGTAGGGGCCGGCGGGGTAGGGGCGGTCGTGCTGCTGGTTGTAGACGGGGTGGGGAATGTTCGTAGAAAGCGTCGTCCGCTCCTGCGTGTCGGTGGAGAGGGCTTTCCAGTCGCGAGCCTCCCGGTCCCACCAGGCAACGTAATTTCCTTCAGGGGAGAGTTGCGGTGTGTCCTGCACCTGCTCCAGCACCCGCTCGCGCTCCCCCGTCTCCAGATCGATCAGGTGTGCGTCGTAGGCCGCGGGCCAGTCCCACGAGAGGTCCTTCCGGTACGGGCGGTTGGTGACGCCGAGAGCCACATCGCCATTGCCCTCGTCCGCGACGGTGACGGCGGGCACGTCCTCGGTGGCTAGCTGAAGGGTGCGGTCGTCCTCAACAAAATAGGCGGCGCGGTACGTCTGCTCCTTTCGGTCGTCCGCCTGCTCCTTCTGCATGGGCTGCAGGTACGGATCCTGCCAGTGCCACACGTCCACCTCCACCTGTTCCTCCTCCAGCAGGCTGTCCTTTTCGACGGGGTCGGGCGGCGAGGGCGCCGTCCCGAAGAAGAGGCGCGAACCGTCTTTCGAGAAGGACAGGTCGGCCTGCTCGCTCACAAGCCAGTCGTTCGGCAGGGCGGCCGCCCCGGACTGCACGACGGCTTCCGGCTCGGGGTCGCCGGTCGCCCAGCGATACAGCGTATTGTCGTGGTGCGGCACGTCGGTGCTGTCGGGCCCGGCGAGGAACGCCACCTGCGTGCCCTCGTCGTCCAGGGCGAGCTGCGGATGCGCGTCCTCGGTTTCGTGGAGCATCGTCGGCTCCGGCGACTCGTCGTCGAGCCGCACGGCGTGAACGCGGCTGCCCGTGCTGTCCTCTTGGGTGTACGCCAGCAGCGCGCCGGTGTCCGCCATCGTGTAGTCCGTCACGTCCTCGTAGCGCCAGGTCTCCCCACTCTCCAGGTGGCGGATTGTGAGGGGCGCGCCGTCCGTTTCCTCATCCTCTTCTCCGTTCTCTTCTGCCTCGGCACTGTCGGGGCGGGGCGGCTCGTGGTGGTAGGCGATCCAACGACTGTCGTCCTCCGGGAGGCGGTACGACTGCACGCGGTCCACGCGGGTCGTATCGCCCGACGACAGGTCGAGGAGGCCGAGGGCGTCTTTCGGGCGCTTCGGCTCGGGCACGTCGTCCAACTTGGCCTGTCGGGTCGAGTCGTACGGCGGCTCAATCAGAAACGCGACGAACTGGGCGTCGGACGTAAACTGCGGGTCCGTGCCGCGGGCCAGTTCGTGTCGGCGGTCCGCCTCCACGTGCGCGACCTGCAGGGTGTCGTCGCCCTTCGGCGGGCTCGTGACGTACCACACCCACGCGCCATCGTCGGAGATCGCCTCCGCCTCAATCTCCTCCCACCGATCGTAGTCATCGTGCGTGAGAGGCTGATCCTGGGCGACGGCGGATGGGACCCCGTGAATCCAGCCCAGGCTTCCGAGGAGGAGGACGAAAAGAAGGCGACGGCACATAACGGGGGAAGAGCGGGTGGGGGGATGCAGCGCTCTTTCCAGTATACCGGTTGGAACGGAAAGGAAAAACCGGCGGCTTCTTGTGCCGCTGCCTGTGTCTTCCGAGACCCTCCTGGTCGTATGGCCGTGGGCGTGTGCCGGTTGTGGTTTTCGGGAGCGGGCGTCAGATTACAAACGCGATGCGCCGCATTTGATCTCTCATGCACTGGCAGAGAAACCGACGATGGAAACGGATTGGTTTACGTTTCAGGCCCGGCTTGCCCGGGTGGTGGACGGCGACACGATGGACCTGGTGGTCGACCTCGGCTTCCGGACGCGGAAGCGGGTGCGCGTGCGGGTGACGGGCGTCGACACGGCCGAGGTGTACGGGGTGCCCCACGATTCCGACGAGTATCGGCGGGGGCAGACACACTCGGCCTTTGCCCGGGACTGGTTCGACGAACACGCCGGGGACGAGAGGTGGCCCTTCGTGCTCTCAACCGAAAAGGACCACGGGAAGTACGGGCGGTGGCCGGCCCGCATCGTCAGCAAGACGACCGGGGCCGTCTACAACGAGGACGTGGTGGCGGAATTTCCGGAGACGAGCGCCTAATGTTCCCCCATCACGGTGCCGGAGCGTCCGTCCACCGATCTTTCCGGACGCGGCCTTGGGGAGAGAGCAGCCTATTTGATTTCGAGGGGACCGTCGGCGGACGCCTCGCCTCCCTCCTTCCACTCCAGCTCAAACTCAACTCCGATTTCGGCGCCGCTCTGCCCGGTTTCGCGTTCGACCTTCACCTCGAACTCGAACTGATCGGGGACGTCTACGGTGTGCGACCGGGCGCCGGCGGTGAGCTGAAGGGCCCCGTCGGCCTCCAACTTCTCTGCCACGGAGCGCAGGTAGGCGGCCGCGTCGGCGCGTGTCATCGACCGCTCGAACTTGAAAAGCGTTTCTTCGGGCATGAGGAAGGGGAGAAGAAATGAAGGGAGAGTGTACCCTCCTAAATGCCTCCCTCTCGCTCGAGGTTCTATCATCCAGACTGGCCACCTATCACTTTTGAAAACTGCTCCCCAAATCCTCTTCTCCCGTCACTCCAGCCCCCGAGCTGGAGTCCATCCTCTCGAATGGCTGGATAGATTCCGGATCAAGTCCGGAATGACGAGGTGCACTGGCAGCAGCGGACGTCGGTTTTCTGTCAAGACGCCCAGTCCAGACGAGTTCACATGGAAATCCGGCGGTCTCGTCCGAGGGTTTTCGGACCTTCCACATGATGCAGGCAAAGTGATCGGCGGCTAATCATCCAGAAAGAACCTCATCCTGACGCATCTTCGTCCACAGCAATCGTTGCCCTCTCCCTCAACCACACGGCCGATTTCGTCGTCTTGCCGCCAGCTATGGGATTCTGATCGGCCTTCATCACGTTTAAAGCGATGACGAAGCGGTTGTCACCATTGGCATTCCAGAAGTTGATCAGGGCCTAAATGCCGAGAATGACCTTCGCCAGGCCCAGGAAGATAAAGAAGCCGAGCACGTCGGTCGCGGTGGTGATGAAGATGGTGGCCGAGGTGGCCGGGTCCGTGCCGAATCGCTCCAGGAGAAGCGGAATCACTGCCCCGAAGAACCCAGCAATCACGAGGTTCAACACCATCGAGACGCCGAGGACGAGCCCTAGAAGCGGGCTTTGATTGACAGTCGACGCAATGAGCGTCACGAGGAGCCCGGTAATGGCGCCGTTTGCCGCCCCCGCTAAAACCTCGTTCCAGACGACGCGCCCCCCGGTCGAGAGCGACACCTGCTCCAGCGCAAGCCCCCGCACCGTCACCGCCATCGATTGCGTGCCCGCGTTCCCCCCCATCCCGGCCACCACCGGCATGTACACGGCCAGCAGCGTAAAGGCCGCGATGGTCTCCTCGAAGAGCCCAACCACTGCCGCGGCCAAAAAGGCCGTCCCGAGGTTGATGATGAGCCAGATGTATCGACTTTTCACCTTTGCGAGCGGCCCATCCAGCACGCTCTCCTCTTCCGCCACGCCCGTAAACTCATACAGCGTCTCGCCCGCCTCCTCTTCGATAATCCGAAGCAGATCGCTGGCATGAATGATTCCGAGGATGCCTCCCTCTTTGTCGAGCACCGCAACCCGGCTCTCGGGATGCGCCCGAAAGACCTCGACCACCTCCGTATCGGGCGCATCGTACCGGACGCTCGGCGTCTCTTCAACGTACTGCGAAATGGAATCGATGCCTTCGTCCAACAGCGCCAGGACCGGCGCCGGCAGTTCGCCCAAAAACGCGTTGTCGTCGGTCACGAAGATCGTGGGGAAGCG
>JBKHEM010000048.1:0-16170 GCA_046540815.1 Salinivenus sp. | reverse complement strand
CATCAGCGCAGAGGCCATTGGGCGCGCCGGAGCGGGCACCGTCGCCGACGCGATGACTCAGGTCACGGGAGCGTCGGTGGTGGAGGGCAAGTACGTGAACGTGCGCGGCCTGCAGGGCCGCTATATCGACGTGCAGTTGGACGGCAGCCCCCTGCCGACGACCGACCCGGACGGCAACAGCGTGCCGCTAGACCTCTTTCCGTCCAACCTCATCGAAAATATTGTCACCACGAAGTCGTTCACCCCAGACCGGCCCGCCACCCTGACCGGCGGTGCGCTCAATATCACGACGAAGTCGTTCCCCGAACAGTTCTTTCTTGATGCCTCCGTCTCCACGGCCGCAAACAGCGAGGTGGGCGTAGGCGGCACGCTCCTTCGTCCTACAGGAGGATTGTCGTCGGTTCCGAACGAGGCGAACCACGAAGACGTCCCCCAGAACATAGCGCAGACCTTCAATGACCCTGCGAAGCGAGAGGCCCTCTCGGACCTCACACAGGCCTTCGCGACACGCGTAACGCCGGGGCAACGCGAGATCATTGGCAACCGAAGCGTCGAAGTGTCCACCGGGACCCAGTTTCAGGTGTTTGGCGACCGCCCCGTCGGCGTTCTTGCCTCCGTTTCGTACGACGAATCGTTCTCCGGATACGACGACGGACGGACCACGCGGTACGACCAGGGAGGAGTCTCGTCGGAGACACTTGGGGCAACCGCCGATTACACGACGCAGCGCGGCCTGTCGGAAACGCTGCTGGGGGGACTCCTGGGCCTCTCGTTTCAACCGTCGCCACAGCACGAGATCAGCCTGCGCGGAATCTACAATGCCGACGAAGAACGAGAGTCGCGCGTGGAGCGGGGCCTCCTTCCCCGGGACCTTTCCTCCGGACAGCGCTTCGAGACGCGCGTCTCGCGCACCACCGAGCGGTCTGTGAGCACTGGAGAGCTTCGAGGCACCCATCGCCTCGGCGAAGGGACAGACGGCGTTCGTGTGCAGTGGAACGCGATGTGGTCGGAGGTTGCGCGGGACGAGCCGGACTACCGGTTCTTCTCCAACCAGTTCACGCCCCGGGCGGGCGACACAACCTATTCCATTTCGAAATCAATTTACCCGGTGCCGGCGCGTAATTTTCGCGACCTGACAGAGTCGGACCGGACGGCCAACCTGTCGGTCGAGGTGCCCCTTGGCTCCACCACCCTCACGACGGGCGGACGCCTCCGATCTCGCTCGCGGGCCTTTCGGGAGCGTCGATTCGAGCACCTCTCCGACGAGGCCGACTTTTCCGGAGATCCGGACGCGTACGTCCGCACCCAGGCCGGGCTGCAAGACAATGGGGCCTTCGGGACGTACGTGCTCGACCGAACGCAGGACCGCAACAACTACGATGCCGACCAAACAGGCGCCGCCGGGTTTCTCATGGCAGAGGCCCCAATGCCCGGCGTCCCCTCCCTCGAAGTAATTGGCGGGGTACGGGTGGAGCAGACCGACATGTCGCTCGACTCCTTCGAAGACCGGCTTCAGGGGGACTTTTCTACGACGGACGTGTTGCCATCGGCCAATCTCATCTGGTCGCTCCAGGATGAGATGAACGTTCGCCTGGCCTATGGACGCACCATCGCACTTCCCTCTTTCCGCGAGTTTGCACCGTTCGAATCGTTTAGCTTCGTCGGCGACTATATCGAGCGCGGAAACGAGGCCTTAACCCGTACACAGGTTGACAATTTCGACCTCCGCTGGGAGTGGTTTACAGGGCCGGGCGAGCTGCTGTCGGCAGGCCTCTACTACAAGAACTTCACCAATCCGATCGAGCGCACCATCGACCCGCAGGCAGCGGCCAACCAGGTGGTCACGTACCGGAATCGGGACAACGCCACCGTTTACGGGCTGGAGCTGGAGGCCCGAACGCAACTTGACGGGCTTGCCGACTGGCTACGGCACGTGCAACTGGGCGGCAACCTGACGCTCTCTCAGTCGGAAGTCACCCGTACCGAGGATGTGCTTGACGCCATCCGTGCCTATGAAGACAACCCGAGCGAGACACGGACCCTTCAGGGCCAGTCTCCCTTCCTCTTGAACTTGAACGCAGGCTACGAGCATCCGGACGCCGGCACCAGCGTGGACGTGTTCTTCAACCGATTCGGCGACCGGCTCGACACCGTGTCCCGCAACGGTGTCGACATCTACGAGCGCGGACGAAACACCCTGAGCGTGCGCGCTTCGCAGAAGTTTCTCGATGGCATCGAGGCGACCCTTGCCGTCAAAAATGCCCTTAATAGCGAAGAAATCGTGTCACAGGAGTTTCGAGGAAACGAGTTCGTCAACGATCGACGCCCGCTTGGACGCACCGTCTCCGCCAGCGTCTCGTACTCATTCTAGAGTGCGCATTTTCCGGCACAGGACCTTGCACTTGCAACCGACAATGACCCTGATCGACTATCCGATCCCCAAAACGCACGAACACCAGAAAAGGGGGTAAGCCGCAGCAACGGCTTACCCCCTTCGGTGATTTGCGGGAGGGTGTTACCCAATCATGAACGCGTTCCTCCCGCGTTGCAGCGCGCGCTTTTTCACTCAACAGCACATGCATTATGCAATCTTCTACTACAAGGACGACAAACACATGGTTCTCTTTCCTTCGGGGATTGGGGGCCGTCTTCGTCACCGCCGCCCTCCTCTTTGCCGCCGGTTGTGACTCGAACGGCGGCATGAGCAATGGAGATGACGATGATGACGACGGAGACAACGGCACAACCGTCGAAAACGTGAACTACGACACGACAGAGGTTGACGGCGGCCCCGACGAGATCACGGTAAGCGACGACGCCGACGGTCGCGGCATCGCCTATCTGGATGCCAACGGCGACGAAGTCACGGAGGTCACGTGGTCGAGCGACTACGTCTACAAGCTCGACAACTTCGTCTTCGTAAATGACGGCGAGACCCTCGAAATTGAACCGGGCACCCTCATTCAAGGCCTGCCGGGCGACGGGGAAGACGCGGCGGCCCTCATCGTCTCCCGTGGCGGCACGATTGAAGCGGACGGCAACCCCGGAAGCGACGATCCGTCGGAGGCAGACCCCATCATCTTCACCGGAGAGGGGGATGACGGGAGCGGATTCGACCGCGGCACCCGCGGCCTCTGGGGCGGCGTGATTCTGCTCGGTGACGCGACGATCAACTCCGAGCCGACGACGACCGCGATCGAGGGCGTGCCCGACGACATCGGCGGCGACCGGATCCTGTACGGCGATGAAGATGGCAACTTCAACGACGACCACGACATTGGCACGTTTCGCTTCGTGTCCATCCGCCACACCGGAACCCAACTCGGCGGCGGCGACGAAATTCAGGGCCTGACCCTCGGCGGCGTCGGCAACGGCTCGACGATCGAGTACGTTGAGTCCTACGCCAGCGACGACGACGGCTTCGAGTGGTTCGGCGGCACGGTGAACACGAAGTATCTGATTGCCGCCTACACGTCGGACGACAACTTCGACATCGACGAGGGATGGAGTGGGAGCAACCAGTTCTGGCTTGCGGTACAGGCAACTGATGAGTCCGGCCGCATCGGCGAGCACGACGGCGGCACGAGCCCGGAAGACGGCGAGCCGTTTGCGACCTCGAAGGTCGCCAATGCCACCTACATTGGCGTCGGACCCGGCGTGGAGGAGATTGCCGGCGATCAGGGCGAACCGATGCTCATGCAACGGGACAACAACTCCACCTCGTACTACAACACCATCTTTATGGATGGGCGCACGACGAGCGCGGGATTGGAAATTGAAGACCGCTCCGACCGGACGGACGCGCGCGAGCGTGCCGAGAACGGCGATCTCGTCCATGAAAACAACCTCTGGTGGAACGTCGGGGACGACTACGATCCGGACAACACGACGTTCGAGGACATCATCCAGATCACCGAAGAAGATGGTCAACCGGTTGACGAGAGCTGGGCCGATGACCTCGCGCAGGTCCTCCGCGACAACGACAATCAGCTCGTGGCCGAATCGCCCATTCAGTCGATGAACCGGGAGAGCAATCAGACGATCATCGACTTCGATCCGCGAGCGGCCGGTCCCGCCACGAACACCGATCTCTCCTCGGTGAGTGGCTTTGGTGATGCCGGAGGAGAAAACTCGGATCTCGTGGAGGTCAACTACAAGGGCGCCTTCGGACCCAACGATAACTGGGCGAAGGGCTGGACGCTGCTGGATCAGAACGGAGAGCTCCAGTAACAGCTCGGTGCGATCACACAGAAATCCTCCCGTCTCTGCTTGAGGTGTCAAGTGGCCGGGCGTTCCCGAGGGGGAGCGCCCGGCTTTTTTCGTTCTCCGTCACGTCTGCCCCTTCGGTCGGCGCCAACGGAACGGCATCGGTGGGTCCGTGTGCATGTGGTATCTCGATCACGTGATCGCCAGAGTGACGCCCACGATGTCGCTGCGCTGCCTTTTTCTGGTTCAGGGGGAGGGCCGAGGCCACCTCACGCAGGCCCTGTCGCTGCGCCGCCTCCTCACCGCGGCCGGCCACTCTGTATCCGAGGTCATCGTGGGACAGAGCCGGTCCCGGGTCGTCCCTTCCTTTTTCGAGGACGGATTCGAGGCCCCAGTCACCTTTGTCAAAAGCCCGAGCTTCGTGCCGGACGACCACGATCGGTCCGTGCGTCCCTGGGCCACCCTGTGGCACGAACTGGCGCGCACGCCGTCGTTCCTCCGAAGCCTTCGCCGGATCGACGCGGCCGTGACGGAGCACGCTCCGGACGTGATTGTCAACTTTTTCGAGCCCCTGGGCGGCGCCTTCGCGATGTACTACCGTCCGGACGTCCCCTTCGTGGCGGTGGGGCATCAGTACATGTTTCACCACCCGACGTACCAGTTTCCCCCAGGACGCTGGGGCGAGCGCTGGATGGCTCGTGCCTTTGCTCGGCTCACGGCGTGGGGAGCGTCGCGACGCTTAGCGCTCTCGCTTTATCCGGCCCCCGACCGTCCCGAGGACCAGTTGACGGTCTTGCCTCCCCTCCTCCGTCCCACGCTGTTCCAGCAGTCCACCGAATCCACCGAGCCTTTCTTTCTCGTCTATATCCTCAACAGCGGCTACGCCGACGAGGTCATCCGGTGGCACGAGCGTACCCCCGACGTGCGGCTCCACTGCTTCTGGGACCGCCCGGACGCTCCCCCCGTGGACGCGTACGACGAGACGCTCACGTTCCACCAGCTCGATGATGAGAAATTCCTCTCGTTTATGGCTCGGTGCCAGGGCTTCGTGTCGACCGCTGGATTTGAGTCGGTGGCCGAGGCGATGTACCTGAAAACGCCCGTGCAGGTGGTGCCCGTCGAGGGCCACTTTGAACAGCTCTGCAACGCCTTCGATACCGTGCGGGCCGGAGCCGGCATTCGAAGCGATCGGTTCAACATCGACGAGCTGCGCTCCCTCCTCCCGGACCTCCGACCCCGTGCCGATGATTTTCGACAGTGGGTGCAGCAGGCCCAGTCTCGGTTCGTTCAGGAAATCGAGGCGGTGGCCGACCGTGCCCCCGCCCGCCCCCCATCGACCGCTCGGCCCGAGCCCCCCCTCCTTGAACCGGCCCAGCCCAGTCGGTAGTCCCGGGCTTCCCCGTTCTTCGTTCACCACCTGACCGTCCTCTTCTCCTATGCTCAGGCGCTACCTGCGGGCTGTTCTGAACGGAGGGGCTGCACTTCTCGTCGGTTGCTTCGTGCTTGGATACGCCGCCCCCTACCTACCCCCGGAGCCCTTCTGGTGGACAAACCTGCTCGCCGTGGGCCTCGGCCCTCTGGCCGTCGGAACGGGGGCCGTGGCTCTCGTTCTGGTGGGACGGGCTTGGTACCGACGCCAGTGGCTTCCAGGAGGCGCCGCCCTCGTACTGATGGCGCTGCTCGTCGCCCGCTTCGGCCCCTCGCTGGGCGCCTGGACGGCCTCTCCTGCGGACGACGGACTGCGCGTCATGTCGTTCAACGTGCCCGGCCAATACATTCCCGACGATGCCGCCCCCGCCCTCGCCTCCCTTTTGAGCCGGGAGGCCCCCGCGGTTCTGGCCCTGCAGGAATCCCGCGTGCACACCCCCGCCTCCGCCGACCGCTCCATTTCGGTGTCCCCTTCGCTGCGCGGCGTGGTCCAGGCGGATACCGGCTATACCCTTCCGCTCTCCCTCCCGTGGGGCACGGTGATCCAGCAACCGGTCCTCGGGCGCATTCCGCTCGATTCCCTCCGGGTGCACCCGCTGCCCCCGGACGGCGACTCGTCGGCCCGCTCCCGATTTACCCAAACCCATTTTCGGTGGGAAGATCGTCCGGTTGTGCTCTTCAACCTCCACCTGCACACGGTGGGCAGTCGCCCGTGGGCCGAGGCGGACGCGTGGACCGATCCGACGCGCTGGTGGGCGTTTCTGGGGACGTACCGGACGGGGGCCCTGTACCGGGCGGAGCAGGCCCGGCGCGTCCGGCGCGCCATTGAGCGCACAGAGGATCCCGTGCTGGTCACGGGCGACTTTAACAGCACGCGGCATCAGTGGGCCTACCGGCACATTGCGCAGGGCCTCCAGGACGCGATCACGCAGCGTGGACGGGGATGGACGGCCACCTTTCCCGCCCGGTGCCCCCTGGTGCGCATCGATCACGTGCTGGCCAGCCCGGAGTGGCGGGTGAGCTCCGCCGGCGTGCGGTCGCTCGACGGGCACGAGGCCGTTTCGGATCACCGGCCCGTCGTGGCCGAGCTGCACTGGAACACCTCGTCGTCCGAGTAGGGCGTTACACCTCGGCGTGCCCGTCTCCCGACGCCGCCTCGGTCTGCACGTCGGGATGACGGAGGTCGACGCCTTCGATGAGAAAGACGACGCTCTTGGCAATGTTGGTGGAATGGTCCGAAATGCGCTCCAGGGCCTTGCTGGCCGTGATGAGATGCGCCGCCACCTCGGCGTGCTCTGGATGGGTCCGAATGTAGTCGACCAGCGTCCGGAAGTTTTCGTGATGGAGGCGGTCGACCTTGTCGTCGAGGTCCGGAATGCGACGGGCCAGCTCCACGTCGCGGTCCAAAAACGCCTGCTTCGCATCGTCGAGCATGCGGCGGGCCGTGACGCTCATCTCGCGGAGCTTGATGGAGTCGAGCACGCCGGGCGCCTCGGTCACGTGCTCCGTGTTGCGGGCCAGGTTGCGGCAGTGGTCGCCAATGCGCTCCAAGTCGGTGTTGATCTTCTCGACCGTGAGGAGCGTCCGGAGGTCGGTGGCAACGGGCTGGTGCCGGGCCAGGATGCGCTCGCAGTACTTGTCCACCTCCAGCTCGATGGCGTCGACCTCACGGTCGCGTTCGACGACGGCCTCGGCCCGTTCAAGGTCGTGGTCCATGAGCGCATCGACGGCGTCGGTAAACTGCTCCGCCACGATGGTAGCCATGTCGAGCAGTCGAGACCGCAGTTCGGCGAGTTCGCGGGCGAGGCGGGTGGGCATGCGTTCGGGAGGGTGGTTCGAATCGAATTGACGGCTTCATATGCCGATGCGAACCGATTGTGCCGCCTGCGATCTACACGGCGCCGACGGACGCGGGAAGCGGCTCGGACGGAGTTTGCTCCACCTGGGCCGGAGGGTGCCCCGACGCATCGAGGGTACGCAGCACAGAAAGGTAGGTGTCGGCCACCGAGGCCCATCCAAAGCGATTCGTCGTGTAGGTGGCGGCCCGTCGGGCGATCGGGGCCAGCTGCTCGGGCGCCTCGTAGTACCGGCGAATGGCCGACACGAATGCACTCGGGTTTTCCGGCTCCACGAGGTGTCCATTCTCGCCCTCTTCGATCACGTCCTGGATGCCTTCCAGTTGAGCCGCGATGGCAGGTGTGCCGCACTGGGCCGCTTCCAGAAGCACAACCCCGAACCCCTCCATGTCGCCCTCCACCGGCACATTGGGCATGATGAACAGGTCCGACCCGCGGTACAGCCGGGACAGATTTGCGTTGGAAATGCGCCCCAGCAGTCGCACCCGAGGGTGGAGGCCGCTTGCCTTGACGGCCGCTCGAATGGTGTCGGTGTGCGGCCCGTCGCCCGCGATCCAGTAGTGTACGTCGTCTGGGAGACGCGGCATGACGGACTCCACAAACCAGTGAAATCCCTTCCGCCGCACGTGTCGTCCTACGCTGCACAGCAGAAGGCCTTCGGGGGGCGGCGGAGGCAACGGAATCCCGAGGCCCTCCGCTAACTGTGCCCGTGCCTCGGACCGGCTGTTCGGCCGACGGAATCGGTCGGTGTCGATCCCGTTGGGCACAACGCAGAGCTGTTCTTCGGCCGCGCCGCGATCAAGGCAGGCCTGCTTGGTGGCGCGACTCACCGGCAGTACGGCATCGAGTGCGTCGAATACCTTCGGAACGAACCACTGGTACGGTGCAAACGGCGTGGTGACGTCGAGCCCATGCACGATGGCCGCCGTCTGCACCCCGTGGCGACGGAGCACGCCGCGAAGGGGAACGGCGAGCGCGGCGGTCACCATCGAGGAAAAGAGGACCACGTCGACGTTCTCGCGGTGGACTTTCCACAAGAGGCGGCCAAGCACCTTTGTGAGGAAGACAGGCGTCTTGAGATGGACCCACCGCCAGGAGCTCCGCAGCAGAAGCGCATTGTAGTCGAAGGCTGAATCCGTCCTGTCCCGTTTCTGAAGGGCCTCGTGGAGCTTGAGGGCCACGCGCTGCATTCCCCCCACATTGTCCAGGGGACGCCCCTTGGGGGGCATCGAATGAGAAACGAAGAGCAGACGCATGGGAGCACCGAGGGACTATCGGACGGACGCGCCGGCAAGGGATGACGCGGGGCGGAATAGGACCTCGTCGTAGTACTGGTTCATGCGTCCGAGGACGGACTCCCACGTGAACTCCTGCGCACGGCCATGCGCAGCGGTGCTCATCTCGCGACGACGGGCCGTATCGAGGATAAGGCGGCGGGTGGCTTCAGTGAACGCTTCGGCGTTGCCCGGAGGGCAGAGCCGGCCCGTGACGCCGTCTTCGACGAGGTCGCGACTGCCGGCCGCATCCGCACAGACGGTGGGCAGTCCCGACGCCATGGCCTCCAGGGTGACGTTTCCAAACGTTTCGGTGTCGCTCGGGAAGAGGAAGACGTCCGATGAGGCGTAGGCCTCGGCCAAGTCGTCGCCTTCCAGGAAGCCGGCAAAGACCGTGTTGGGGAGCTGCTCCTCCAGCTCGTCGCGGGCCGGGCCGTCGCCCACCACAAGGCTCCGGTGCGGGACGCGCTGGGCCTCCAGCCGCTCAATCACGTCGGCGTACACGTCGAGCCCCTTCTCCCACACGAGGCGGCTCACAAATGCGACGACCACCTCGTCGGGGCCAATTCCGTGGGCACGCCGCCACTCGAGCGAGCGATGCTGGGGCGAGAACCGATTGGTGTCGACACCGCGTCGCCACAGCCGAAGGCCGTCCGTGATTCCCTGCTCGCGAAGGATGTCGGCCACGGCGTAGGAGGGCACGTATACCTGCTCGCACTGGCGGTAGAAGCGTCGCAGGTAGCCCCACAGAGCGGGTTCCAGCAGGTCGAGGTGGTAGTACTTCAGATACGAACTGAAGTGCGTGTGGTAGGACGAAACGACCGGCGTGCCGCTCTCTTGAGCCGCCTTCAGTGCGTGGCGCCCCAACAGGTCCGGCGTGGCGATATGGTAGAGCGTGGGGTCGAAGGCCTCCAGCCGACGACGCACCGACGGCGTGAGCCCTAACGCGGCGCGGTATTCAGAACGACCCGGAAGGGGCACGGACGGCACCGGGACGAGCGTACCGGCGTGATCGATCGGCGGATCGTCCACCGTAGGGGCAAAGACGCGCACCGACACCCCCTGACGCTCCAGGTAGTCAACCAGCCGATTGAGCGTGAGCGAGACGCCGTCAGCAATGTGGTTGTAGGCGCCGGCAAACAGGGCCACACGCTTGTCCGACCGGCGGGAGGGCCGATCCATGCGTGTTGTCTGTGCCGGAGGGGTCTTCGTTGCGGGGGAGGCCATGTGTGAACGGCCGGTGTGTCAGTGTCAGCGTATAAAACACCTTTTTCGGGTACTTGCCATCGCCTAGGTCGCAGATAGGCGGCGGAGAGTAACGCCTCGTGCGTGGGTTTTTCGTGAACCCACCCCCAGAACCGGCGACTCCTCTCCGTTCGCCCCCCGGCTTATCCCAAGACATCCTTGAGAAACCGCCCGGTGTGGCTGCTCTCGCAGGCGGCCACCTCCTCGGGCGTTCCCGTCACCACGACCTCGCCCCCCTCGTCCCCGCCCTCCGGCCCAAGGTCGACCACGTAGTCGGCGGCTTTGATCACGTCGAGGTTGTGTTCGATGATGACGACCGAGTGGCCCGCTTCGACCAGTTGGTTGAAAGCGCCGAGGAGCTGCCGGATGTCATCGAAATGAAGCCCGGTCGTCGGCTCGTCGAAGATGTACAGCGTGCGGTCCGACGAGCGGCCGTTGAGGTGGCTGGCCAGCTTGATGCGCTGCGCCTCCCCACCGCTGAGGGTGGTCGACGGCTGGCCGAGCGTGAGGTAGCCGAGCCCAATTTCCTGGAGTGTCTCCAGCTTGTTCGTGATCGCGCGTTCGCCGTCGAAGAACTCGGCCGCCTCGTCGACGGTCATGTCGAGGACATCCGCGATGTTTTTGCCTTGGTACGTCACGTCGAGGGCCTCTTTCTTGTAGCGACGTCCGTTGCACGCCTCGCACTCCAGGTACAGGTCCGCGAGGAACTGCATCTCCACCTTCACCACGCCCTGCCCCTCGCACTCCTCGCAGCGCCCGCCGTTCGTGTTGAAGCTGAAGAAGCCCTTGTCGTAGCCGTGCACGTTGGCCTGGCGCGTGTCGGCGAAGAGCTTTCGGATCCCGTCAAACGCGTTCGTGTAGGTCGCCGGATTGGACCGGGGCGAGCGCCCAATGGACGACTGGTCCACCATCTCCACGGCGTCGATGCGCTCGTGGCCGCGAATGGTATCGTGCGCGCCCACCTTGCCGTCGCCACTCCCCCCTTTGAGGCGGTGCAGGCCCTCGTAGAGCGTCTGATTGGTGAGGGTCGACTTGCCGGAGCCGCTGACGCCGGTCACGCACACGATCATGCCCAGCGGGATCTCGACATCGATGTGCTTGAGGTTGTGCTGCCGGGCGTTCTCGACCACGAGCACGTCGTCCGCGTCGACCGGACGGCGCGTGTCGGGCACCGGCACCTCCTTCCGACCGCTCAGGTACTGGCCCGTAAGCGAGTCCTCGTCCTCCAACATCTCGTCGTACGTGCCCTGGAAGACCACCTCGCCGCCGAACGCCCCGGAGCCCGGTCCCATGTCCACGAGCTGGTCGGCGGCCTCCATCGTCACCGGGTCGTGCTCCACCACAAGGACGGTGTTGCCGAGGTCGCGCAGGCGCTGCAGGATGTCGATGAGGCGTTCGTTGTCGCGGGGGTGGAGGCCCACGGTGGGCTCGTCGAGCACGTAGAGCGAGCCGACGAGCGACGAGCCGAGGGAGGTCGACAGGTTGATGCGCTGCGTCTCGCCCCCGGAGAGCGTCTGCGCCAGGCGGTCGAGCGTGAGGTAGTCGAGCCCCACGTCCACGAGATAGCGACTGCGCTCGCGGAGCTCCTCCATCACGCGCCCGGCCACTTCTTCTTCGTAGGCGGACAGCTCCAGGCCCTCAAAATAGTCGCGCGCCTCCCGGGTGGTCATCGCACAGATTTCGCCGATGTGCTTCTTTTCCACCGCATTCCCCCCCACCTTAACGTACAGGGCGTCGTCGCACAGGCGGTAGCCCTCGCAGTCCGGACACTCCGAATAGCCGCGGAAGCGAGCGCGGAAGATGCGGTAGTGGCGCTTGTAAGACTTTTCCTCCAGGAAACGAAAGAACCCCTTGAGGCCGATGTAGTCGCCACGCCCCTCCCACACGATCTCCCGCTCCCACTCCGCCAGTTCGCGGTACGGACAGTCGATGTTGAGCCCCACGTCGGCGGCCTCGGCGATCAGGTCCTTGAAGTGCGTCGACCACTTGTCGCCGCGGAACGGAGCCAGGGCCCCCTCCCGAATGGAGAGCTCTTTGTTGGGAATGATGAGGTCCTCGTCGAGCCCCGGCACGCGCCCGAAGCCCTGGCACGTGGGGCAGGCCCCCACCGGGCTGTTGAAGCTGAAGAGCTGCGGGGACGGCTCCTCGAACTGCAGGCCGTCGCGCTCAAAGCGGGCGCTGAAGCGCAGGGGCTCGGGCATCGGCCCCTCCCGCGGGGCCGGAACGACGAGGCAGCGCCCTTCCCCCTCGTCGAAGGCCTGCTCCACCGACTCCGCAATGCGGGAGCGGGCATCTTCGTCGCCGGCGTTGACCTTGAGACGGTCGATGAGGACGAGCAGACGGTCGCGTCCGTAGTTGTTGGCTTGGTCGGGCGGGGTCTGGTTGAGGTCGAGCGTCTCGGGCCGCTTCCCCTTCTCCGCCTGCCGCTCGGTGGGAAGCAGCAGGATGCGGAAGAAGCCGCGCTCGCGGAGCTCCCGGAGTTGGTCGCGGAGGGCGAGGTCGGAATGCTCCGGGATCGGGGCGCCGAGGTAGAATCGTGCGCCGTCCTCCAGTTCGGCTTCGAGGGTGTCCGCCACGCCGTGCGGCGTGTCTTTGCTCACGGGGCGGCCGCTTACGGGCGAGTAGGTGGTGCCGATGCGGGCAAAGAGGAGCCGCAGGTGATCGTAAATCTCTGTTTGCGTCGCAACGGTGGAGCGCGGGTTCTTGCCCGAGGTCTTCTGCTCGATGGCAATGGCCGGAGCGAGGCCCGTGATGAGGTCGGCCTCCGGCTTGTCCATTCGCTCCAGGAACTGACGGGCATAGGCGCTCAGGCTCTCCACGTAGCGGCGCTGTCCCTCGGCGTAGATCGTGTCGAAGCAGAGGCTCGACTTGCCGGAGCCGGACGGGCCGGTGAACACGATCAGCTCGTTGCGCGGGAGCTCCAGGTCCAGGTCCTTCAGGTTGTGCTGCCGCGCCCCGCGAATCACGATGTGATCTTGTGCCGACTCGCGGGCAGCCACCGACGCGTTGGCAATGACGGGGTCCTGCGTAGGAAGGCGTTCGGCGGTGGGCATGAAGCGACCGGGAGTCAGTCGAGAAGATGGAACCAGAACGCTATACGACGGGCGCCGAACATTGATGCCCGGTTGCCTTCTCCCGAAATGACATCCACGTAACCAATGTGACGCCCGTCCCACCCCCGGGAACGGCTTTTCGCTCTGGGCGTGCGGGGGATGTTGTACATCGGTTTTTCCTTCTGCATAGTCCGCACACCGCCATGCGTTTTCTGGTCGTTCTTCTCTCGCTCCTTCTGTCTGCCTGTGCGTACAGCGGGGAGTCGGAGCCCAATGACTCCTCCTCCACGATGGCCTCGGACGAGGAGGTGGTGATGGAACAGGTCGAATCCGAGGAGGAAACGTTCCGCGTTGTGCGACTACTGGACGACATTGAGCACGGATGGGCCGTCGACTGGCTCCCGGACGGCCGTATGCTGGTCACCGAGCGGCCCGGTCGCATCCTGCTCGTGGACGACGAGGGCGCCACGGAGCTTTCGAACGTCCCCGAGGTGTGGGCTGAAAACCAGGGCGGCATGCTCGATGTGCGCGTGGCGCCGAATTACGAGGAGTCCGGCTGGATCTACTTCTCCTACTCGATGCGAGAGGACGGAGAGGGCGGCACGGTGCTCTCGCGGGCCCAACTCGACGGCACGTCGCTCACCGACGTAGAGGAGGTCTACCGCCAGACGCCCTTCCTGGAACCGGACTATCACTTCGGCTCCCGCATTGCCTTTCCTGACGACGGCACCTTGCTCGTGACGATGGGCGAGCGCGGCCAGCGCCGCGAAGAGACGGTCGACATCCCCACTCCGACAACCTCCGTCGGCACCACGGTCCGCCTCAACATGGACGGCTCCGTTCCCGACGACAATCCGTTTGTGGGCGACGAAGAGGGACTCGACGAGGTCTACAGCTACGGCCACCGCAACCAGCAGGGCATGGCCATCCATCCCGAAACGGGCGACATCTGGCAGCACGAACACGGGCCGCACGGGGGCGACGAGTTGAATCTGATTGAGCCGGGCGCGAACTACGGCTGGCCCGACGTTTCGTACGGCGACACCTACTCGGATCAGAAGCCCATCGGGGGGACCGAAGCCGAAGGCGTCACCAACCCGGTCGAGTACTGGGATCCCTCCCCCGCCCTGTCCGGCATGACGTTCTACACGGGCGACAAATTTCCGAACTGGCAGAACCACCTCTTCATGGGCGCCCTCGCCCGCCAGAAGGTGATGCGCCTCACGCTCGATGAGGACTCCGTTTCGGCCCAGGAAGACCTTCTTAGCGGAGAGCTCGGCCGCATCCGCGACGTGGCCACGGGCCCGGACGGCTACCTCTACCTGCTGACCGATGACCCGGAGGGCGGCCTCTACCGGCTGGAACCGGTCGAGTAGGTGGGCCCCTCTCAGTCCTCGGTCCCGTTCTCCCGAACAAACACGATGTAACCGGTTGCGGGCGGCGGAATGCCTGCCTCGCGGAGCAGGAGCGCAATCTGGGCGCGGTGGTGCGTGCCGTGGTTCACGACGTGCCGGAGAATGTCGCGGAGCGGCGTTTTGAATGCCGTCCCTTTCGAGTTGGTGTACGCGATGGGCTGGTGGAGGCGATTGGCCCGCTCGTGTAGGAGATCCTGCCAGCGCTCCATGCTGCCCTCCGCCCGCTCCACGCACGCTTGCAGATCGTCCACGGCCCAGATGTCGATCTCGGCGTGGTCGGTGTTCGCCACCCGACCGTACCAAACGTCCTGCGAGCGAAGCATGTGGCTTGTGAGCTCCAGAACTCGTTCCGGCACCGGGTCGACGGATCGGAGCGCGTCAAGTACGCGCCCGTGGGCCCAGTGGGTGTATCGCAGAAGCGTTTGAGCGTCAGACGGCGTTTCGGGGGTGGAAGGAGACATGGTATGCAGGGATTGAGAAACGAAAACCGTGCATGCCTAACGTTGACGATCCGGCGGAGCCTGTCAACTCGTGTGTTCGCTTACTCAGAGAATCGAGAACCGGGAGGGATCCGACGCTCGTCCCTCTCGGGATCCACTTGCGTTTTCGGGGTGTCCGTGAACAGCCCTCCCCTCGCCTCGTACCCGCTGTTAGTCCCATCACTGGTTGATCCCGCTGCCTTTCGCACTCTTTCCACGTTCCCTGTTCTCCTTATGCACGAAATCCTCGACACCCCCGACGCGAATATCGTTGGCTTTGCGCTTAGCGGCACGCTGACCGAAGACGATCACGACGCGATTGCTTCGACGTTGAAGCACACGATGGAAGCCCACACCACAACCCGGGCGTTCTTTGCGCTCGACGACGTGGACGGCTGGGAGCCGGAGGCCCTGTGGGAGGACCTTGCCTTCGACATTCGCCACGTGCGCACCCTCGACAAGGTGGCGATTGCTGGCGACGACGTATGGGAGCCGTGGAGGGAGAAGCTGGGCGTCCTGTTCCCGACCTCACAGATCCGAACATTCGACGCAGACGAGCAGGACGAAGCCTGGGACTGGATCCGGGGCGGCATGGGCGTGCCCGGGATCGGCCCCGGAAGTGTGCCCGACCCGGAGGCCGGCCCACAGCCGGAAGCCGACGAGAAATAGCCCACACACGCCGCGATGAGCACTCCCTCCCTGTCCGAAACGGAAGCCGCTGTCCTGCAGGCGGTACACGCCGAGGGATCGGCCGACCTCTACGATCTGGCACGGGCCGTGGGCACCGGGCCGCGTGCCGTCCAGGACGCGGTGCAGTCCCTCTCCCGCGCAACACTCGTCGTTGTCTCCGAGCAGGGGCGACGTGTGGCGTGCACCCCCGCGGGGGAGGAGCGGGCCCGGGCCATGCAATGACCAAACGAAAAAGGCGCCCCACCATCGGTGAGGCGCCTCGGAGCCAACGACCGGACTCGAACCGGTGACCTGTCCCTTACGAGGGGACTGCTCTACCAGCTGAGCTACGTTGGCAGGGTAATAATTTTCGGATAGGTACTCACGGGAGATCCTCAACCGAAGATCCCGTGCTCCGGCGCTTTCACGTTCGATTAACGGCCCCGCCACCTGCCTCTCCGCCCAATGATTCACCTTGAGGCCGTCACCAAGCGCTACGGGGACACGGTGGCCGTGCAAGCAGTCTCGCTGTCGATCCCTGCGGA
>JBKHEM010000047.1:0-16290 GCA_046540815.1 Salinivenus sp. | reverse complement strand
AAGCGGTAGTCCATCTTGTGGACCCGCTTGGCCTCGCTGTTCAGGTAGTTGGCCAGGACGACGCTCCCGTCCCCGTGCTCGATGGCCGCCTCCGCCGCGTCGCGGGTGGACGGGTCGGCGTCGATCTTGTCGAGAGCCGATGTGATGAGCGGCCAGACCTCGATGCGTTCGGGCTTATCGGCGGCGTCTTCTTTGCGGGGAATCGTGACAGTAATCTCTTCGGGATCCACGGGTGGCGTTGAACTTGATACATGAGAACGATGATCGACGGTCGGCAACCGTCAGAATGTGTTAGCGGTGGACGGGGTGCCGCGTCTCGCCCTCGCCGTACACCACAAATTTTTCGGTCGTGAGGGCCTCCAGCCCCATCGGGCCGTAGGCGTGCAGCTTGGTGGTCGAGATGCCGATCTCGGCGCCCAGGCCCAGCTCGCCCCCGTCCGAGAAGCGCGAGGAGGCATTCACCAGCACCACCGACGCGTCTACCGACCGCACGAATCGGCGGGCCGTGGGCAGCCGGTCGGTCACGATCACCTCGGTGTGGTTGGAGCCGTAGGTGGCGATGTGGTCCATGGCCTCGTCGTCATCCTCCACGACGCGCACCGCGAGGGTGAGGTCGAGGTATTCGGCGGCGTAATCCTCGTCGGTTGCGGGGCCCACGCCCGGGAGAAGCTGCTGGGTTCGCTCGTCGCCGCGCAGCTCCACACCGGCGTCGTCCAGCAGCGCCTGGGCACGGGGCAGAAAATCCTCGGCCACGGCCTCGTGCACGAGGAGCGTCTCCAGGGCATTGCAGACGCTGGGCCGCGAGACCTTGCCGTCGAGCAGCAGGTCCTGGGCGATCTCAAGGTCCGCCGCCTCGTCCACGTACAGGTGGCAGACGCCCTTGTAGTGCTTGATGACGGGAATCTGGCTCGTCTCGTCGACGAAGCGGATCAGGCCCTCGCCGCCGCGGGGAATGATGAGGTCGAGGTGCTCGTTGAGCGTGAGCATCTCCTGCACCGCCGCACGGTCGGTGGTGGGGATAAGCGTCACGGCGGCCGGATGTACGCCCTCCGCCTCCAGCGCGCGGTGCAGCGCCGCGGCGATGGCCTGGTTGGAATGGAACGCGTTCGAGCCGCCGCGCAGCAGGACGGCGTTGCCCGCCTTGAAGCAGAGCCCGGCGGCGTCGGCCGTCACATTGGGCCGCGCCTCGTAGATCATGCCGATCACGCCGAGGGGAATGCGCATCGTTCCGACCTCGATGCCACTGGGCCGCTTCCGGGTGCCGCTCATCTCGCCCACCGGGTCGGAGAAGGAGGCGACGTCGCGCAGGGCGTGGGCCATCTTCTCGATCCGCTCCGAGGTCAGGAGCAGGCGATCGAGAAGCGCGTCGGACAGGCCCTCCTCGCGGCCGGCCGCCATGTCGGTCTCGTTGGCGGCCAGGATGTCGTCCTCGGACGCCTCCAGCGCATCGGCCATGCGGCGCAGGACGCGGTTCTTTTTGTCGGTCGAGAGGGTGCTGAGCTCGCGGGCCGCTGCGGCGCAATCGGCGGCGAGCGATTCAACGGAGCGCGTATCGGGAGGAGACTCGGGCATGAAGGGTCGGAGCGAATGCGTCGCGGTGAGATGAACGGACCGACTATACCCAGAGCGAGCAGGCTTGCTCCACGCCCCGCGGTGCTCGGCCGGACGCCGCCCGGTCTCGCGTGTGGCGAGGCCGTCTACCGCCGCGCCAGCACCAGGTCGTCGCGATGGATGACGTAGTCGCTCGGCACGTCGTCGAGCACGTCGGGGAGGGCGTGGCTCTGGCGGCCCTGAATGCGGACGAGGTCGTCGGCGCCGTACTGCGTAATGCCCTTCGCCACCCGCCGCTCGGCCCCGTCGACGCGAACGACCACCGCCACGGCGTCGCCGCGGGCAAAATGGCCCTCACTCGCCACAATGCCGGCGGGCAGGAGCGAGGCGCCCCGGTGGCGCAGGGCCTCCGCCGCCCCCGCGTCCACCACGAGCCGGCCGGCCGTCGGGAGGGCGTGCAGCATCCAGTGGCGACGGGCGGAGAGGGGGTCCTTGGCTCGTCGGAAGAGCGTGCCGGGCATCTCTCCGCGTTCCAGCGCGTCGAGGTGGGCGCCCGTCGTGCCGTTCACGATTACGGTGTCGATGCCGCGGTCCGTGGCCTTCTCCGCCGCCTCCACCTTCGTCCGCATGCCGCCGGTGGCCGTGGCCCGGTGGGCGCCCCCCACCCAGTCGTACACCTCGTCGGTGATCGTGTCCACAACGGGCCGGTGCTCCGCAGTGGGGTCCTCGTGCGGGTCGGCATCGTAAAGGCCGTCGACATCGGAGCAAATGACGAGCAGATCGGCCTCGGCAAGGACGGCGACAAACGCGGCAAGGTTGTCGTTGTCGCCCACCTGTAGCTCCTCGGTCGCCACCGTGTCGTTTTCGTTGACGATGGGCAGCGTGCCCCGATCCAGCAGCTCGTTGATCGTGTTCTGGGCGTTCACGAAGCGGGCGCGCCGCCGCAGGTCGTCGTACGTGAGGAGGACCTGGGCGCAGGGCACGTCGAAGAGGCGGCGCCAGTGGGCCATGAGGAGCGGCTGCCCGATGGCCGCGAGCGCCTGCTTTTCCGGGATCGACAGCCCGGCCCCCGGATTTCCGTCGCCCTGCGCCGCGAGGCCGGCCGCCACCGCCCCCGAGGACACCAGAATGACCTCCTTGCCCCGCTGTCGACTCTCGATGATGAAGCGGGCGATGGGCAGCAGGTGGGTCGTACTGCAGCCCCGGTCGTCGGGGGCCACAAGGGCGCTCCCCACCTTCACAACGGCCCGATTCCAATCCGGCAGATCGTGCGACATGGGCAAGGGAAACGGAGTGAACGGAGGACCTCCTGAAAGACTGTGCGATCCGCGCTCCCCGCGGCCGCGTCAATCCTGTGCCGGGGCTACGCCGCAGGGGCCGTCGCGGCGTCTCGGGCCAGGAGGCGGTGCATCTTGCCGGGAAACTGCTTGTCGAGGAACGTTTCGATGTTCCGGGAGGCCTCGGCCACCGCCTCCACGTCAATGCCCGTCTTCACCCCGAGGCCGTTGAGGAGGTAGACCGTGTCCTCGGTCGCAATGTTGCCGGTGGCCCCCTCGATGAACGGGCAGCCGCCCATCCCGGCCAGCGACGTGTCGAAGCGCATGACCCCGCACTGCAGCGCCGCGTACACGTTGGCGAGGCCCAGCCCACGCGTGTCGTGGAGGTGCAGGACGAGCGGCGTGTCGCCAATCGCGTCCTGCACCGCCTCCACGCGCTCCTGAATCATCCGCGGGTTCGCCATGCCGGTCGAGTCCGCCAGCGAAATCGACTCGACCCCGAGGTCCGCGAAGTGGCGACTCAGTTCTACCACCTGATCGAGCGGCGTATCGCCCGGTTCCTGATACCCGAAGACCGTCTGAAAGCCCATCTGCGGCTGCATCCCGTGCTCGTGGGCGTACGCCACCATGTCCTCCGCCTGCGCGACGGCGTCGTCCACCGTCATGTTCGCGTTGGACTGGCTGTGGGCGTCGTGCGTGGCGATCGACAGGTCCACGTGGGAGAGGCCGGCGGCCCGGGCGCGCTCCAGCCCCTTCTGGTTGAGCGCCAGGCCCGCGTACGTCACGTCGTCGCGCTCAGGCAGCCGATCGCACACCGCCTCTGCGTCCCGCATCTGGGGCACCCATTTCGGGTGCACGAACGACGTGACCTGAATGCGGGGCAGGCCGGCGTCCGCAAGGGCCGCAATGACCTCCACCTTGCGGTCCGTCGGGATGAACTGCTCCTCGAACTGGAAGCCGTCGCGGGGCCCGACGTCGCAGAGCTCAACGTGTGCGGGGAGGGACATGAGACCGGGGAAATCTTTCAGCATGGAACCGTCGCCCAAACGCCGTCCCCCACGCACACGTTCTCCGCCCGTCCGGCCCCCGCTCCCACTAGGAGTCCTCTTCTCCCGACGATTCCTCCAGCACAAAGGCGTCCTCTTCCAGGTCCACGTTCACCTCGATGCTCTCGACTGTCGCCGTCGCCTCCTGCTCGCCCTGCGACGTCGACTGCCGGATGCGGGTCGTAAACGGCAGCGTCATGCCGCCCGCCTCGCGGAAGTCCCGAAAGGACTGCTCCACGCGCACCGACGCGCCGCTCTGCGGATTCGACTGCTCAAAGGTCATGCGCTCCGGGCGCATCGTCTCCGCGTTTAGGTGAAGCGTGTAGTCCGTGCCCTGCGGCGGCTGCACCTGCACCGACTGGTACGTGGTGTCGTTGATGGTGGTGTCGCCCCGGGCCTGAAGCGAGAGGTCCTCGTGGTCGAGGTTGGCCAGAAGATACGGCAGGCTCCTCCAGAGCTGGCCCTTCACCTGTTCGCGGGCCTGCGGCGGGGCCGATCGCGTGCCCTGCGGCGTATCCATCGTCATGGTCTCGCCGTCGTCGACGACCGTAACGGTGCCCATCTGCGTGGTCATCTCCGTGCGAATCTGGTCGGGCAGGCGCACCACGAGCGTGCTCTCGTTGCCCTCCTGATTCGTCACCACGCGCATGTTCTCGAGCTCGTCAAAAGCCGATCCGCCAAGAGCCTCCTTCGCCTCGGCCATCTGCTTCTTCCCGGCGGCCATCGCCTCTTTGTCTTCGGCGGTTGGGGAAGATTCGCTCTCCGGCGGGCGCTGCGGGATGGAGATGTCAATCTCGTTTACCGTGCTGTCCCGCGTGAGCGTGGCCAGCGAGTCGCTGAATTCTTCGCGGTTGCCCACCACCAGGATGTGCGATGAATCCGGGTGCAGGTACTCCTGCGACGCCGAGAGCACGTCCTCGGACGTCACCTCCTCAATTGCGTCGCGCGTCTGCTGCAGGAAGTCCGACGGGTAATCGTAGTATTCGTAGGTCATCCGTCGGCCCAGAATGTCCTTCTCTGTGTCAAAGTTGAACACGAAGGAGTTCAGGTAGCTGTCCTTTGCCAGGCTCAACTCCTCCTCGGTTGGGGCCTCTTGCCGCATGCGCTCCACCTCGTCCATCACGGCATCGGCCGCCTCCACGGTCGTGGAGCTCTTCGAGAACACGCCGGCAAAGAACCGCCCCGGCTGCTCGTATCCCGCCGAGTAGTTTCCAAAGACCGAGTAGGCCAGCCCCTTGTCTTTCCGTACCTGCTGGAAGAGCCGCCCCGAAAAGCCGCCGCTCAGGACTTCGTTCATGAGGGTCACCGAGGCGTAATCGTCGCTGCGACGCGTGAGTTCGCCCGGATGCCCCATGTAGATTGTGCTCTGGTTGACGTCGCTCTTCTGAATGAAGTTGACCGAAAACTCCCGCTCGGCTTCCGGAGTGGGTGGTGTGGGGGGCTCAAACCCGTCCGGGGCCGTCCAGTCCCCAAAGTGCTCCCGGATTTTCTCCTCCATCGCCCCGGCATCGAAGTCTCCCCACACGCTCAGGATGACGTTGTTGGGCTGTACGTACTCGTCGTGGAAGTCCACGAGGTCCTGCCGCTCAATGCGGTCGATGGTGTAGTGCTCCGGCGTGCGAGCGTACGGGCTGTCGTCCCCGTAGAGTACCTTGTCGAACTCGCGGGAAGCAATTTGCTGCGCATCGTCGTTGCGGCGCGAGATGGCGGATTTCTGCTGGCTCTTGGCCTGCTGCACCTTGTCCTCGGCAAAGGCCGGCTCGCGGAGCACCTCGGCGAAGACCGGAAGCACGGCGTCCGCGTGGTCGGACAGGGTGGACATGGAGGCCGACCCCGAGGTTTCGCCAATGCTCGTCTCCACCGTTGCGCCGCGGTCTTCGAGCGCCACGTTCACGCTATCGGACGACATTGATTCGGTGCCGCCCGTGCGCATGACGGTGCCGGTCACGGAGGCCAGGCCGCGCTTTTCGGCGGGCTCGTAGACGGAGCCGACGCCGATGCGGGCCGAGGCGTTCACCTGCGGAAGCTCCTCGTCCTCAAGAAGGAAGACCGTCAGGCCGTTGTCCAGCACAATGCGCTCGGGCTCAGGCACGTCAAAATCACGGAGCTCCGGGTAGGTGAGCTCCGAGACGTCGTAGTCGGCCGTACGGATCTCGCCCTCCTGCTGGGCCAGGGCCGACCGAGTGCCGAGGCCAAGGAGGAGAAGGGCAGCGAGGAACGCGGGGGCGAATCGAAGGAGACGAGTCATCGCGATTGGGCGTTGATCTGTACTCGGGGGACGTGGACAATTCGGAAGACGAAGCGCAGGAGGATCAGTCGGCATCGGACGCCTCATCGCTCGTCTTGATCATGCCGACGGTGCGGTTGCTTTGCGTCAGGGTCTCCTGTGCCACACGCTGCACGTCCTCCGCCGTCACGTTCTGAATGTCCTCCAGCCGACGGAAGACGGTGCGCCAGTCGCCTGTGAGGGTTTGGGTCTGCGCAAACTGGACGGCCAAGTCCAGGTTGGAGTCGAGCTGCCCAATCAGCTGATCTCGGGAGCGCGTCTTGGCCCGTTCCAGCTCTGCTTCCGTGATGCCGTTGGTCTTGATGCTGTCCAGTTCGGCGTAGATCTCCTGCTCGACGCTGTCGGGCGAGACGCCCCGGCTCGGCACCCCAAAGATGCCGAAGAGGCTGGCGTACTTGCTCCCCGGAAAGGCCGGCACGGCCTGCACCTGTACGGCCTGTTCTTCTTCGACCAGGCCCTGGTAGAGTCGGCTCGTGCGGCCGCCGGACAGCACGTCGGCCAGGACGTCGTACACGGGCGCGTCCTCGCTCTGCATGCTGCCGCGGTGGTACCCCATCACCAGAAACGGCTGGGTCTGCTCCCGGATGACCACGCGGCGCTCGCCACGCTGCTCCGGCTCGTCGGTCCGGATGGGGAGGGGCTCCTCGCCCTCCGGCAGACGCCCAAAATATTCCTCGGCCAGTGCCTGCACGCGCTCCGGATCCACATCGCCTGAGATGCCGATGGTCAGGTTGGCAGCGCCGTAGTGCTTCTCAAAGAACTGCTGGGCATCGGTCCGCGAGAGGCGTTCCAAATCCGACATGTGCCCGATGGTCGGGTTGCCGTAGGGGTGCGCCTTGAAGGCCGTCGTCAGGAACTCTTCTGTGAGGCGGCCCTGCGGGTTCGACTCGGTGCGCTGTCGGCGCTCCTCCATCACCACGTCGCGCTCGGTGTAAAACTCGCGCAGGACCGGGTTCGCAAACCGATCCGACTCCAGCGCAAAAAAGAGCTCGATCTTGTTGGCCGGGAGGCTGTAGCGGTAGATCGTCGCGTCCGCCGAGGTGCTGGCGTTGATGTCCGTCGTGCCCTCGCGCTCAAGGATGTTCTCAAATTCACCGTCGTCGATCTGCGACTGAGCCTCGTCCTGTGCCGCCTCGAATGCTTCTTCGAGGTCCGCGATGCGGGCCGAATCGGCCTGCGGCCCCTTCATGCGCTCCCGGCGAAGCTGCAGGTAGATGTCCTCCTGCTCATTTAGGGCCTGCATCTCCGCCTCGATGTCCTGCGTGCCAATCGTGGTCGTGCCCTTAAACGCCATGTGCTCGAACATGTGGGCGATGCCGGTCTGTCCTTCCGGCTCGTCTACCGACCCTACATCGGCGTACGTCGCAAACGAGGCCACGGGCGCGTCGGGCCGCTCAACGACAACAACATCCAGCCCGTTCTCTAGCGTGAAGGTCGTGACCTTGTCCTCAAACTCCTGAAGCAATTCCTGTCCCTGTACCGCTGGGACAATTCCTAGAAGAAGCAGAAGCACGGAGCCCAGCACGCGGCCCCTCTGGCATGTCCAGAACCGATGCAAAAGCGATGGCATAGACTGTGGGAATGGGGTTTCGAAGTGGATGTGCGAACAGGACGTAGAGCCGAGGACCCTAGCTACGTGGCGGCCCGCCCTCGGATCCAGCCCATATTCACGCAGCTCATCATCGAACTGTTACATCTGGCGTTTTCAGTTCGAACGAAGTCCTTCTTCTTCACGTTGAAAGGACTCGTCACATCAAGCAAAAGCCCCAGCCCATGCAGTTTATCAATCAACCCGACGCCGCGAACGACGAAGAATGGTGGGACCGATTCAAGGAGCTGTTGGATGACCAAAACGACTGGCCAACCCGCTATACCTTCAAGTTCATCGCGCCGGCCGGCCGGCTGGACGACCTGAAGGCCGTGTTTGGGGACCACACCGTCCGCGTGCGCGAGTCAAGCAAGGGCAACTATAAGAGCGTTACGGCACACCTGCGGATGTCGTCGAGCGAAGACGTTGTGGATATCTACGAAGAGGCCTCGACCATCGAAGGCGTGATTTCGCTGTAGCCCGTGGACGGGCGCCTGTCCGGCACGGGGAACTTTTCTTTTGTTACAACCTGTTACTACGCGTCGTGCACCTGATTTTCTTGCGTTCCCCCACCTGTTCCCATGGACCTTGCGCCCGGCCGCCCGCGCCACGAACAAATTAGCGAGTACCTCCGCCAGCAAATCGAAGACGGCTTCTACGAGGTTGACGCAAAACTCCCATCGGAAAAGGAATTGGGGGAGATGTTCGACGTCAGCCGCGTCACCGTCCGGCGTGCGCTCCAGACCCTGGAGCACGAGGGCTACATCTACCGCCGGCAGGGCCTCGGCTCGTTCGTCAACGACCGTCCCGCCGCGCAGGGCCTCGTCCGCCTCACGGACTTTGCCCAGGACATGGCACAGGCCGGCCTGGAGGCCTCCTCCGAGGTGCGTCACCACAGCCCCGAAACGCCCCCGCCCGCCGTGGCGACGCGCCTGGGCCTCGAGGACGGAGCAACGGTGATGCGGCTCGACCGGCTTCGCTTAGGCGACGGGCACCCCGTCGCGTTCGACCGCACGTGGCTTCCCATGTTTTACGCTCAGCTCCTGGACGACCACGACCTGTCCCGCGAAACGATCTACGGCATCCTCGAGCAGGACTACGAAATTCCGGTGCTGCGCGGACGCTACCGCATCACCGCCGCAAATGCCGGTCCCGACACGGCAGAGGCACTCGACGTGGAGCCCGATCGGGCCCTGCTCCTCATCGAGCGCCTCTCGCTCACGCAAGGCGAAAAGCCCATCTACTTTCAGCGTCGCTACTACCGCAGCGACCGGGTGGCCTACGAGCTTGAGCTGGCCCGCGACACCGACGCGCATTCCCCCGAGCAGGGCATGCCCCTCCGCGACTTTGAGCCCGTGTTTGATCCGGACGCCTAACCCCTCTCCCATGCGTACGCTCCTCGCTTCGGCCCTCTGCGTCCTGGCCCTTCAAACCGGCTGCTCACAAGACCTCAAATGGTCGGCCGTCAACCGCATCATCGAGGCCGACTTCCCTGGCGTGTCCAGCCTTACCACGGACTCGCTGGCGGCCCGGCTCGCGGATTCGACCGTGCCCCAGCCCCTTCTCCTCGACGCCCGCAGCCCCGAGGAATACGCCGTGAGCCACCTCCCCGACGCCCACCGGGTCGACCCCGAGGCGGACTCGTTTCCCGCCCTCGACACCCTGTCTCGCGAACGACCCATTGTCGTCTATTGCAGCGTGGGCTACCGCTCGGCGCGCGTCACGGCCCAGTTGCGCGACCAGGGCTTTACCGACGTGCGCAACCTGGAAGGCTCCATCTTCCGATGGGCCAACGAGGGACGGCCCGTGGTGCGCGACGGCACGCCTGTAGAGGCCGTGCATCCGTACGACCGGACATGGGGCACCCTCCTCAACGACTCCCTCCACCGCCGAACGCCAGGCGGCTCCGCTCCGTAGCTGCGCCAGACGCCCGCCCGGCGGCGTGAACCCTATGTCAAATCAGTGTTGGCCCGGCCGTTCAACGGATCTCACGCGGCGAAAAAGACTGCAATCACTTCACTTGTTATAACAGGTAATTCTGATTCAACCAATCCGCCACGCCCATGCGATCGTTCCAGCGTCGCGTCTTCTTGCCCGTCACAGTCGTCCTCCTGCTCCTTGGCACCGGTCTGATGGGCGCTCCACTCGATGCCCGCGCCCAGGCCCCGCACGACATGCACGCCGCGGACGACAGCTCCGCTCATTCGAGAGATCTGCCCCTTGAGGCGCCGGGGCAGTCGATCTTCGGGACCGTGCAGGAGGCCATTCGCACACTGGAGGCTGATTCCTCGACGGACTGGTCCGAGGTCAACGTGGCGGCCCTGCACCAACACCTGAAGGACATGCAGCGGGTGGCCCTCGACGTGGACGTGGAGGCGCAGGATCCCATCGACGACGGGGTGCAGCTGCGGGTGCGCCCCGAAAACGAAGCAGCACGCAGTTCACTGGAGCGGGTTCTCGATGCCCACCCGCACATGCTAAAGCAAGAGGCCGGCTGGACCATGGACGTGCAAGAGGACAGCGGCGCCTACGTCCTGCGCACAACGACGGAGGACGGGGCGGACGTTGAGAAAATTCGTGCGCTCGGCTACATGGGGCTACTCGCCTACGGCCAGCACCACCAGCGTCATCACTGGCACCTGGTGCGGGGCCAGCAGCCGCACGAGTAGCCGCGGTGCTGCGCGCCGTTATTCTCAGCGAAGCGGCAACGATTCCCGGTCCTCCAAGTTTGATGGCTGAATGAAGGGGTCAGTACGACTCACGGTTCCAGCCTCCCCCGTTCGGAGGCATTTTCCTTCTGGTGACTCTCGACAGACACACATTGAGACCACGCCGCCATGCCTGAGGCCCAATTTGACGTTGAGCGGGCCACGGCCGGACTCGTGATGGCGCTTTTCGTGGCGTCTGCCCTGCTCCTGGCCAGTCTGCTGTACTTCGTGATGGACAATATGGACGACGGCTCGGAGGAGTCCTCCGACTCGTCCGCTCAGGCCGTCCGCGTTGAGACTTCTCCTCGCTTTGCGTCCCCCCCTCGCATCTTCCCCCCTACTCATGAGCTACACGCCGCTCGCCGTGATCCTACTGGTCCTGGTGATTGGGGCCGGGGCCACGCTTACCATCCTCTTCTACGCCAATCAGAAGGGATACTTTCGAAACCTCAGGGCCGGGGCCTATCTGATCTTTGATGAGGACGAACCGGTCGGTACGCCCCAGGACCAGCTGTTTTACTCAGACGACGCGCCGGCCCCTGACGACAACGGATCCCCCGACGCCTCGTCGTAGCTCCCCGTCGCACGCTTCTCCTCTCTGCCCTCGTTCCTGAGGCCTATGCCCGACGCCTCTCCCGACCACTCGTCTTCGTCGTCCTCGCCCGCGGCACCGCCCTCGCTTCCGTCGAACTGGCGCCGCGTGGTCGACACCTCCACGCGCGGCCCCGTCGTTGCCTTCATTGCGAGTGCCACTGCCTGGCTCCTCATCGGCTCCCTGCTGGCGCTCATCGCGAGCTTTAAGTTCCAGTTTCCCGACTGGTGGGTCCAGCAATCCTGGCTCACCTTTGGCCGCGTGCGGCCCGCCCACCTGAATACCGTCATCTACGGCTGGATTTCGATGGCGGGGGTGGGAATTAGCATCTGGCTCTGGGCCCGTCTCCTGAAGACGCCGCTTCGGGGGCAGTGGCTTTTGCTGCTCAGCGCCGGGCTCTGGAATATCGGCATGGTGATTGGCACAATCGGCATCCTGGCCGGCTACTCCCGCTCGATCGAGTGGGTGGAGATGCCGTACGCCGCCTTCGCGTTCATCGTCCCGGCCCTCCTACTGGCGGTGGTTGCCTTTGTCCGAACGCTCTGGAATCGTCACGTGCAGCACCTCTACATCTCGGTGTGGTACATCGGGGCCTCGCTGCTGTGGGGGCCGTTTCTGATCCTTGCGATCCTCCTTCCCATTTACAGCGGCGTGCCGGAGGGCACCGCCAACTGGTGGTACGCCCACAACATTTTGGGCCTCTGGATCACGCCGCCCGGCCTGGCCGCTGCCTACTACTTTATCCCCAAGGTCATCGGCCGCCCTGTCCACAGCTACCACCTGTCGTACCTCGGTTTCTGGACCCTGGCGCTCTTTTACAACTGGGCCGGCGTACACCACCTGGTGGGCGGACCCGCCCCGCAGTGGGTGGTCACGGTTTCCATCGCGTTTAGCGCGATGATGATTGTGCCGGTGATCGTGGTTGCGGTCAACCACCACCTCACGGTCGTCGGCCACTTCAAAAAGCTGATCTACAGCCCCACGCTTCGCTTTGTGGTGTTTGGCGCGATGAGCTACACGGTGGTCAGCCTGCAGGGCTCGCTCCAGTCGTTCCGCTACTGGCAGGAAGTCACGCACTTTACGCACTACACCATTGCCCACTCGCACCTGGGCGTCTACGCCTTCGCCACGATGATTGCCTTTGGGGCCATCTACTACATCATGCCCCGCGTGGTGGACTGGGAATGGGGCAGTTCTCGTCTCATTAGCCTCCACTTCTGGAGCACGGGCCTGGGCGTGGGGGCGTACGTCACCGCCCTCACCATCGGCGGGGTGCTGCAGGGCCTGCAGCTGCTGGACCCGGACGTGGGCTTCCTCACAATTGTCGAGGACACGAAGCCGTGGCTCATTGTGCGCTCGGTCTCCGGGACGCTCATGACGATCGGCCACTTCGTGTTTGCCTACCTGCTGGCCCGCATTCTTCTGCGGAGCGGAGACCGCCCGGACGGCCCCGCATACTTCCACCCCGTCCCGGAAGGCACGTTTCGTGCGACGGGCGGGGACGGCACCGATCCCTCCCAGTCCGCGGCCCTCACCCCGGACTCCCCATCCTGAGTCCCTTCGCCTCTCGTCTCCCGACGCTCTGACTTGTTCTTCTTTTCGCCATGACGCGCGTTGCATTGATCTTTCTCGGGGCGTTCGCGGCAATTGCCATGAGCTTTACGGCCCTCGCCCTGCTTCCCAGCCTTCAGCTCTCCGCCATTGAGCCGACGCCGGGCACAGCCGACTATACCCGCAGCGAGCAGCTCGGCCGCGAAGTGTACATGCGCGAGGGCTGCATGTACTGCCACAGCCAGCAGGTGCGGCCCGAGGGGTTTGGGTCCGATCAAGAGCGTGGGTGGGGACCGCGGGGGTCCGAGCCGGGGGATTACGTGTACGACGACACGCACCAGCTGGGCACCATGCGCACCGGCCCCGACCTCCACGACATCGGCAACCGGCAGCCGAGCCGCGACTGGCAGCTGGCGCACCTCTACCAGCCCCGCTCGGTGAGCTCCGGCTCCGTGATGCCCGCCTACCCCTACCTGTTCGAGGTCAAGCGCAAGTCCAACGTGCGTCCCTCCGAGGTGACCGTACCCATCAGCTCGGAATACGGCCCCCCGGGCGACAGCGTCGTGGTGGCGACCCAGGAGGCTCTGGCGCTCTACGACTACCTCATGACCCTCAAGCTGGAGCCGCTCGAGCAGGATGATGGCGGCTGATCGCTCCCGCCGGCATCCCTTCCCCCTAACCTCTATCCGTCCCATGGCCGACGACTCCCGTCCCGATCCTGCGCCGGAGCAACCCTCGTCTTCGTCCGACCCGTCGCCGGAGCCGATTGACATGCTGCAGCCCCTCTTCCGCGAGGAGCCGCTGCCCCCGGAAGGCGGTGAGCCGCCCCAGCTCTGGCTATGGATGCTCATCTTCGGCGTCCTGTTGTTTTGTGTGTTCTACCTCGGGCTGTACGTCGGCGACTTTAGCTCTGACCCCTGGTTGCAATCGCCCGATCCCGTCGCGCAGTCCGGGGCTCCTCCGGCCGAGGAAGCCGTGAGTGGAGAGCAGGTCTACAGCAACCGATGTGCTACGTGCCACCAGTCCGACGGACAAGGCGTAGAGAATCAATTCCCCCCCCTTGTGGGCACGCGCTGGGTTGAGAATAAGGGGCAGGTCATCCGCATCCTGCTCCACGGCATGGAAGGCGAGGTGACCGTCAAGGGCGAAACCTACAACGGCAACATGCCGTCCTGGGGCGGCACCCTGAGTGACGAAGAGATTGCGGCGGTGATCACGCACGTTCGGGAGTCTTGGGACAACGACTACGGCGAGGTCACGGCGGACGAGATCGCCGCCGTCCGCTCCGCAACCGAGGACCGAAGCGACCCCTGGACCGCTGACGAACTGCAGGAGGACGACAATCAGACCGTGCCGTCGGACGACGACGCCTCCACGGCCCACACCCGCACGACGGGACAGCAGCTCTACGACCACATCGTGGCCGCTCGTCCCGCCACCCCGTAAGTCGGCCCCTCCGGACCGACCCGCCCGTCTATGCAACACTGCGACCACTGCGGCCTTCCCCTCTCCGGCACCGACGTGACGGGCGGGGACGGCACCGCTCACTACTGCTGCCACGGCTGCCGCATGGTGGCCGAAACCCTGGACGACCCCGCGGACGCGCCCCTGGGCGGCGAGCACCAGGCCCTGCTCCTCCGCCTCTTTGCGGGCGTGCTCATGGCTGGATTCGTGATGGCCTTCAGCCTGGCCATCAGCTCCGGGTATGGATTTGACGCCCTTCGGCAGCTGGAGCACGACGTGGGCACGGCCCACTGGGTCCTGCTCATCCCGGCCGTGCCGGCGCTCCTGCTGCTTGGCCTCCCGCTGCTCCGCTCGGCGTGGGCCGACCTCCGCGAGCGCCGACTCTCCCTCAACGTGTTGTTTACGCTGGGCACCACCAGCGCGGTCGTGGTAAGTGCCATCAGCTACGGGCGCGGCACCGGCCCCATCTACCTGGAAACGGCCGTTATGCTCCTTGCGCTCTACACGCTGGGCCGCTACCTGACGGCCCGCGCAAAGGGCACCACGGCCCGGGTCCTGCGACGCCTCATTGACGTGCCGGATACGGCCTACACGCGCCTGGACCCCGATCCCGGCGACGTCGCCGCCGACGCGCTCCGGGAAGGCGATCGGATTCGGGTGCGGGCCGGCGACGTCATTCCGGTGGACGGCACCGTGGCCGCAGGACGCAGCTACGTGGACGAGAGCAGCCTGACGGGGGAGGCCCAGCCGACCGTGAAGGAGGAGAACGACTCGGTCTACGCCGGAACCTCGGCCCTGGACGGAGCCCTCACCATTGACGTGACGGCCGTGGCCGAGGACCGCCGCCTCGCCCGCGTGGCCGCCATGATGCGCCGCGCCCTGGAACGCCCGCCCCGCATTGCCCAGCGGACCGACCGCATCCTCCGCTGGCTCATTCCCGGCGTCGTGGTCCTCGCCCTCGTCACGTTTGGGGCGTGGTGGTGGGTCGCCGGCTTTTCGAAGGCGCTCTACGTGGCCCTCAGTGTTGTGCTCATCACGTGCCCCTGTGCCCTGGGCGTGGCCGTTCCCCTCTCTCTCGTCGTGGCCCTAAAACAGGCCGGGCGGGAGGGCATCCTCCTGCGCTCGGGCCGGCCGCTCCTCGACCTGGCGCGGGTCCAAACGATCATCTTCGACAAAACGGGCACCCTCACCACGATGCAGTCTCCCACCGTCGACGTGCACCGCCCGGCCCCCGTGCCGGCCGGCAGCGGGGGGCCTGAGGGGCCTGCCGCCCCGGCTCTGCTCCGCCGTGCGGCCGCCGTTGAGCAGGGGACCCGGCACGCCCTGGCCCGCGCCATCGTGGATGCGGCCGGGGACGAGTCCCTTCCATCCGCCTCGGACGTCGTTACCCACCCCGGAGCGGGCGTCAGCGGGACGGTGCACACCCCCGAGGGCCCCCGGCGGGTCGGCGTCGGCAACGAGCGGCTGCTGGAGACGATGGACGCGTCCTGCCCTCCGGACCTCGCGGAGGCGTTTGCCCGTGAGCGAGCCGACGGGCGCAGCGGGCTGTACGTGGTCGAGGACGGACGGGCGGTCGGACTGCTCGTGCTCGATGAACAGCTCGCGCCCCACGCCCCGGAAACGATATCGGCCCTGCAAGAGCAGATCGACACCGTGACGGTCTTCACGGGCGACCATCCGGCCGCGGCCCGGCGGCTGGCCGATACGCTCGGCGTTGAGGTAGTGCCGGACCTTGCCCCATCCGACAAGGTGAAGCGCCTCGCCACCGTTTCCGACGATCGGGAGGCCGTCGTCATGGTGGGCGACGGCATCAACGATGCTGCGGCCCTCGCGGACGCCGACGTGGGCATTGCCCTCTCCACCGGCGCCTCCGTCTCCATCGAGGCGGCCGACGTGACGCTCTACCACCCGGACCTCCGCCTGCTCCCCTGGCTTCATCAACTGGCCGCCCGTACCGATCGGGTGATCCGTCAGAATTTGTGGTGGACATTTGGCTACAACGCCATCGGGCTGGGGCTGGCCGTGGCAGGCCTCCTTCACCCTCTCGCTGCCGTCGCCATCATGACGGTTAGCAGCCTCCTGGTCACCGGCAACGCCTACCGCCTCAAAAATACGGCGCCCCTCAGCGACGTGTCCTCCCCGGTCGAATAACCACCCTCTGGATGTGGACATATTGCCATGTGGCGACACGACCTTCGGCCGACTTCTTTTCCTCCTCTACGCGTT
>JBKHEM010000046.1:0-16416 GCA_046540815.1 Salinivenus sp. | reverse complement strand
TGCCGCGACACCATCTCGGTGATGTCGTGGAACGAGAGGTTGCCTTTGATGAGGTGCTCTCCCCCACCGTGCGCCGACTCAGGAGCCGACGGGTCGGCCGGAATCGATTTGGATTCCTCTGTGTGCGCCACGAGCTTCTCGGGTTGGTTCTACAGGCGGAGCGTGGTGTGTGTAGACTATGCGGTGGCCGACTCCAGGGCCTCCTCAAGTCGAGGGTTGGGGTTGCGCACCCGCCCAAGGTAGGACAGGCGCGGCTTCGTGTTCAGGTACGAGAGGAGTTCGTACCGGCGGGGATTTTCCTTCTCCGCCACCACGTCGCTCTCAGGGTTATTCAAGTCGCCAAACGTAATGGCGTCGGTCGGACAGGCCTGCTGGCACGCCGTCTCAACCTCATTGGGTTGCAGGTCGCGATCCTCATTGTCGGCCTGCTGCTGCGCGCCGCGGATGCGCTGGACGCACCAGGAGCACTTCTCCATCACGCCCCGCGAGCGGACCGTCACATCCGGGTTCTGAGCCATCTGCACCTCGGTGGGCAGGGTGTTGGTCCAGTCGTAGAAGTTGAAGCGCCGCACCTTGTACGGGCAGTTGTTGGCACAATATCGGGTCCCGATGCAGCGGTTATAGATCATCTGGTTGGTGCCGTCGGGCGAGTGCACGGTCGCCGCCACCGGGCAGACCGATTCGCACGGCGCATTCTCGCAGTGCTGGCACATGACCGGCTGGGTCATCATGTCGGGGTTGTCATCCTCCTCCCCCTCCGTCACATAATATCGGTCATTACGGATCCAGTACATGTGTCGGCCGCGGCTGACCTCCTCCTTCCCCACCACCTGGACGTTGTTCTCGCTCGTGCAGGCGACAACGCAGGCGTTACACCCCGTGCAGGTGTTCAGGTCGATCGACATTCCCCACTGATTCCCATAGTAGGGATTGCTCTTCATAGCCTCCTGATTCTGCGGATGGTCGTCTTGCCAGACCGTCGGGTACTCCCGCTGGCGCTGCCCCCGCGTGTATCCCCCCTCGGGCTCCACCTGCGTGCCCGCCACCCCACTCACAGTATGGTCATTCGATCCCGGCCCGGCCATAAGGCCATATGCCCCTTCGCCTTGGACGGCCCCGTCGCCACCAGCGCCCCCCTCTCCTGCGGCGTCCCCGTGCTCGTCCTCTCCGTGATCGTCGCCACCATGATCGTCATCGCCGTGGCCGTCGTCATGTCCCAGATGAGGGACGTACGGCTGCTCGTCGTCGACGAAATACGGATCCTCCCGAAACTCGTCGAGGGTGGCCCAGCGCACGATGGGACGTCCCTGCATGGAGCCCTCCTCCTGCGTGGTTGCGATGAGGTAACCGCTGTCCACCTTTTCGGCCGACGCCCCCGTTGCGACGCGGCCGTCGAGGGGACGCAGGGGCGCAACGTTTTCGCCCACCACGTCCGTGGGCTCTCCCGCCTCGTCCAGCCCTCCCGCAATGGGCCCGCCGTTGTAGACATCCACCTCGTCGGTGACGTCCCAGAACGGTGTGCTGTACGATTCGCGGGTGGTGGAGAGGGTGCGCCCGTAGCCCATCGCCACGCCAATGGTCCCGTCCGGGTAGCCGGGCTGCACCCACACCGGCAGCTCAACGGACTGGCCATTGAGCGACAGCTCGATGCGGTCCGCGTAGAAATTGCCCTCACTGTACTCCACCTCCACGCCCAGATCGTCGGCCGTGGCTTGGCTCATCAGGGCCACGTTGTCCCAGACAATCTTCGTTATGGGGTGGGGCAGTTCCTGCATCCACGGATTGTTTGAGAAGCGCCCGTCCAGCAGCTTGGGATCGAGCCGAAAGACCACCTCCAGGTCGTCCTCGTCCGACGGCATCTCCACCGCAGGAGCGTCCGCCGTCCCGACCGATGCCGTCTCAAACTGAGAGTCCTCCAGATAACCGTCGTGCAAGGCCTGACGCCACTTCGGCTCAAAGGGCTCCGAGAGCTGCTCGCGCCACTGGTCTCGCACCAGATCGTACCCCGCCGCGTCGACCCCCGTGGCGATCACATTCAGTACTTCGATTTCGGAGTGGGCGTCCTCATACAACGGACGGATCAGGGGCTGGATAATCGACAAGGTGCCGTCGTAGGCCCGTCCGTCGCCCCACTGCTCCAAGTAGTGCGCTCGCGGCACGTGCCAGTCGCAGGCCCGTGCCGTCTCGTTTCGAATCAGTCCCAGGTGAACCGTCTCTTCTACATTCTCGAGGGCCTCCTCAAACCCCAGTTCGGCCGGTGCATCGTACACCGGATTCACGCCCATTAGAAAGAGAGTATCCACGTCCCCGTCTTGCATCGCCCCGGCAAGATCCGCGATGCTTTCGGCCTGGCTGGTCTCCTCCTCATTCGCGTCGAAGAGCGTCACCGTGGTGCCCAGGGCCCCAAGCTGCTGGTTGATGGCCATCGCCAGGGCGTGCACCTCGGGGGGCTGAGATGCACCGGCCAGTACCACTCCACGCTCTCCGGCCTCCTGAAGATCGCGCGCCATTTCGCGCACATGCGCCTGCTCCCGCTCGCTCCACGACGTGTCCGGGGCAGACCCCACCCCCAGTTCGGCTCCCAGGGCCGCGGCAAAGGCTTGGATCCGACGCGCAGGCAGGGCGAGGCGGTGGTCGGCCGCACCGCCTGTGGTTGAAAACGTGCTTTCAACCACGTAGAGGCGACTCATCTCGTCGTCTGTGCTCTCCAGTCGCCGGCCCTCGGCAAACGCCTGCGTGTTATGTAGGAAATCGCGATGGCGGCCGTCAAGGAAATCGGAGTCGAGGCTCACCATGACCTCGGCCTCGCCCAGATTGTACCGAGGGCGGAGGGGCTGGCCGAAGGCAAGAGCCGTGCCCTGCCGCACCGGATCGTCGCCTCCCGCGGCGTAGGTCACCCATCGGAGATCGGGAAAGCGGTCTTCAAGGCGCTCGCGCAGGGCCTGCACGGTGGGCGACGGCGACGGCTCCATTACGACCGCCACGGAGCGCTCCTCCGCCTCGTCCGCTAGGCCTCGGCAGAAAGAGACAAAATCCTCCCAGGACGCCTCCTCCCCGTCGCGACGCACCGTCCGACTGCGGTCTGGATCATACACGTTGAGCACCGACGCCTGCTCAAATGGACTGGTGCCGTTTTGTCCCACCGGGTGGTCGCCATTTCCCTCTACCTTCGTCGGCCGCCCCTCGTGACTCTGCACCAGCACCGGACGCAGCACGTCTCGGAACGGCATGCCCGTGGCATACCGCTTCGGAATGCCCGGCATCTGCCCCTCCGGCGCTCGCGCGTACGGGACAATCTTTTCCTCCGGCTGCCGGCACCCGGCAAGGCCCGCCATCGCCATGGCGGCCCCCATCAACTGCAAGAATTGCCGACGCGAGGCGCCGCCGGGCGGCTCACTGGCCCCTGGCCCGAATTCCGGATCCTCTCCGGCATCCTCGGACGCACTGTTGCCGCGCTCCGCCGGATGGCGCCAGAATTGCACCCCCGACTCGTCGTCGCGGTCGGCCGTGTCTGAGTCAATGACGTCAAGCTCAATCATGCTACGCTTTGGCGTTGCGGATAAGTAGGAGCGGCCCGAGCCCGGACCGTGAACGGAGCGGCCGTCGACCCGTCCCCAATCAGTAGTGGCAGGCAGAACAGTTCGTGGGCGGCTGGATGTTCTCGTCCCGGATCCGCTCCAAGTTTCGCTCTACGAAATTGGCCGGCTGCGTGTACCCCATCGCCGTGATCTCGTCGTCAGGACGCAGATACAACTCGGGCTGGCGATGGCACTCCAAACACCACCCCATGGACAGGGGCTCTGCCTGATAGACGCCCTCCTCCCCCATCTTGTCAATGCGCCCGTGACACGTCTCGCAGCCCACCCCCTTGTCAACATGAGACGCATGGCTGAAGTGCGCGTAGTCGGGCAGGTGGTTTACCTTCGTCCACTGAATCGGCGCATCCTCCGCCCAACTCTCACGGACCTCCTGCAGCTTCGGCGAGTCGGTCTTGATCTGATTGTGACAGTTCATGCAGGTCTGGGTCGGGGGCACGTTAGCGTGCTCCGAATTGGCCACATTTGTGTGACAGTACTGGCAGTCCATGCCGAGCTTGTCAACGTGCAACTCGTGGCTATACGGCACGGGTTGATCCGGCTGGTACCCCACCGTGGTGAACTCGGGCGAAAAGTAGTACCACACGAGAACAACCAAGAGCACCCCTCCCAACAGTGCCCCCACGAGGGACAAGACCGGCAGGGCGTTGGCCTTTTTTGGAAAAATCTGCGGCATACGATGTTCGGGTTCAGCGGGAAACAATCGGCCCCTGCGGGCCCTGATCGCGCGTACTTAATGAAAAAGCCCCCTGGCGGCACACTCAGCACAGGCCCTCCTAACATCAGCACGAACGAATATACGGCAGAGCCGCCATCAACCCAAAACCGTCGTCCTCTTTAGGAGAAATCCCACTTGTTTTACGCCAAACCTTAACTATCCGCACCATAAGAATGTTAGGAGCAAACGGATTCTGCCCCATCCGCCCGTGTTCTCTCGGGTTCGCACCCCCACTATCTCAAACGTCCCTACTCGGAGTCTACACGGCATCGTTCAACACAGGAAAATGCCTCCCCCGCAGGTCCCCTGCCAGTTGTAGCTCGGGACTTCGCCGTCCGGCATTGTCATTTCGGTCTCCAACAACCATACTGTACGGGCGCAGTGGGCATCGAATGAATCAACTTCGGACATGGCCGACGACTATCTACTCGATTTTGAAAAGCCGCTCGTGGAGCTGGAGGATAAGCTGACCGAAATGCGTCAACTCAACGAGGAGACGCAAGAAGACCTCTCCCACGAGATTGACGCACTGGAGTCGCGGGTCGAAGAGCTCCGCACGTCCATCTACCGCAATTTGACCCGGTGGCAGCGCGTACAGATTGCCCGCCACCCGAAGCGTCCCTACACGCTCGACCACATCGACGCCTGGACCGACGATTTCGTCGAATTGCACGGCGACCGGAGGTTTGGGGACGACCGGTCCGTTGTCGGAGGCTTTGCAGAGTTTCAGGGTGGGCGCTACGGCTATCGCAATCGCACGATCATGGTCCTCGGGCACCAAAAAGGCCGCGACACAAAGGAGCGAAAGTACCGGCGCTTTGGCATGCCGAATCCGGAGGGATACCGCAAGGCCCTTCGCCTTATGGAGATGGCGGCCAAATTCAACAAACCCATCGTCACGCTTCTCGACACGCCGGGCGCCTACCCGGGAATGGGGGCCGAGGAGCGCGGCCAGGCCGAGGCGATTGCCCGCAACCTTATGGAAATGGCCCGACTCCCGGTGCCCATCGTCACCGTGATTATCGGGGAGGGGGCCTCTGGAGGGGCCATTGGCATCGGCTTGGGCGATCGCATTCTTATGCTCGAAAATGCCTGGTACTCGGTGATTGCGCCGGAGAGCTGCTCCCAGATTCTCTGGCGCTCGTGGGACCACAAAGAAGATGCGGCGCGTGCACTGAAGCTGACCGCCAAGGACCTGGTCGAGGTCGATGTGATTGATGAGATTGTGGACGAGCCCGTGGGGGGCGCACACCGGGATCCGGACGCCACCTACGAAGCGGTAGGCCTCGCCATCGCCAATGCCCTACAGGACTTGGAGGACCTCCCCTCCGCGTCTCTTCTTGACCAGCGGCTAGAAAAATACGACGCGCTCGGCGCCTACGACACCGGCGCCCCTCTGTCGCCCGCCACTCCCTAACTGCCCCCTCGCCGTGCCTTACGAATACCGGCACCCCCATCGCGTGCGCTATCGCGAGTGCGACCCGATGGGGGTGGTCTATCATACGCACTACCTCGACTATTTTGAGGCCGCCCGCACCGAAGCGCTTCGTAATTTGGGTGTCTCGTACCGGAGCCTCGAAGAAAGTGGCATCATTATGCCCGTAACCGACGTGTCTGTGCAGTACCGTCGTCCCGCCCACTACGACGACGAGTTGGAGGTGGCGGTGCAGTTCAACGAGATGCCCTCGGTGCGCGTCTTCATCGAGTATACCGTGCGACGCAAAGACGAGGACACCGTACTCGTGACCGGCCACACCACGCTTTGCTTTATGGATGCATCCCGCCGGCGCCCCACCTCGCCCCCGGAGGCCGTCCATGCCGTTTTCGCGGAGGCCCTCTCGTCCTGACTGACGTCCCTCGTAGCACTGTCTCATTCCGTGTCCACCCTCCTCTACCACGACCGCTATCTCGACTACGACTTTGGGCCGGAGCATCCCTTCAGCCCCGTGCGACAGAAGATGGTGTTGAGCCTATTGGAGGCCCTGGAGGCCCCCTTGGACGTCGTGGAGCCCCCCGTTGCCTCTCGTGAGCAGGTGCGGCGCGTCCACAGCGAGGACTTTGTAGAAATGGTGGAGGCCGCGTCCGGCGGCGCCCCGCCGCCCGGGGCCCGCACCTTCGGCCTCGACACAGGGGATGTGCCCGTCTTTCCCGACATGGACACCGCCGCTCGTGGCCTTGTGGGGGGCACGCTCCACGGGGCTCGGCTCATCGCCTCCGGCGATGCGTCTCGCGTGCTGCAAATGGGCGGGGGACTCCACCACGCCCAGGCCGACCAGGCCGCCGGTTTCTGTGTCTACAACGACCTGTCGGTTGCGATCGATCTTCTGCGCGACCACGAGCTGCGGGTGGCCTACATCGACCTCGATGTGCACCACGGCGATGGCGTGCAGTGGCTCCACTACGACGATCCCGACGTGCTCACCTTGAGCCTCCACGAGTCCGGCCGGTACCTCTATCCCGGCACGGGCCACGTGGACGAGATCGGTGAGGGGGCCGGGGAAGGCACCGCCGTCAATGTGCCCCTCGCCCCCCACACCGAGTCGGAAAGTTACCTCGACGCGTTTGAGCGCGTGGTGCCGTATGCCCTGACCCACTTCGGGCCCGACGTGCTCGTGGCCCAGTGCGGGGCCGACGCCCACTACAGCGATCCGCTGGCGGACCTTCTTCTTACCACGCGGGCGTACGAAGTCCTATTCGGGCGCCTCCTCGATTTGGCCGACGAACACTCCGCCGGCCGCCTGCTGTGCACCTTTGGCGGAGGCTACCGCCTGGATGCGGTCGCTCGGATCTGGTCCCTGCTCGCTCTGGTTGTCCAGGGCCACGACCGACCAGAGGCCCTGCCCGATGAGTGGAGGGAGCACTGGCAGTCCCGTCTCGACGCCTCTCTCTCCCCCACCCTTCACGATTCTGCACCGTCCTTTCGTGTCTCGCACCCCGAGGCCATCGCGCAGAAAAATGAACGCACGAGCACGCAGGTTTTGGAACTGCTCGCCCCTCACTGGTACTGAGCCCGGAGAGCCGAAGCCCTACCAGCCCTCGGCTCCCCGTTGAAATGCCTCCGCGTCCGCCGAGTCCGGACGCTCAACAATTTCCACCCGAACCGCTGCCACCCCGTCCTCAATCATGTTCAGCGACCGGGCCCCTTCCTCCGAAAGGTCTATGATTCGTCCCCGAGCAAAGGGGCCCCGGTCGTTGATTTCCACGACGATGGACGGCGCGTCGGGCACGTCGGTCCGAGTAACCCGCACCCGCGTCCCGAACGGAAGGCGCCGATGAGCGGCTGTCAGGGCCTCGGGATCGTAGGGTTCGCCGCTGGCGGTGGGACGCCCCTCAAACTTGTCCGCATAGTAGCTGGCCTCGCCGCGTTGGTACACGCTGTCTTCGGCCGAACGCCCAGTGGCCGCACACGATATACACGCAATCGCTACCAGTACCAGCAGGCCCCCGAGACGCATCTGGCGCAACGGTACCCGGCTGAATGTCATTTTTCTCGCGCGAACAGCCAAACTAGAGCAATCGAAGTTAAAGGGCGGACAGGGGTGGATGAAGCGTAACGCCCACGCCTTTACATCGTTGCCCTCGCACCCCTACTCCTCCCATGCCGACCTACGAAACCCTCGTTCGTATGGACTTCCTCGCGGCCGTCGGACTGCTGGTCGTGGTGCCCCTCATCCTTCTACTGGTCTCCGTTCCCCGCCCTTGGGTCCGGGACCGTCTGCTCGCCTACTGGCGCGCCTCCGCACTACTCGGCATCACCGTGTATCTGTTGATTGGCGAACGCTCGATTGGCTTTTTGACGGGAATCGCCGCACGGTCCGTCATTCCCGTGGTCTTGTGGTGGGGCGACGTTCTCTCCCAGTATCCGGGCCGCCATGAACCAACGACCGAGGGATGGCACGCCGTGCTGTTTCGTGGGTGGCGGATGATTGCGACCGTATACACCGCCGGCGGACTCCTCTACATGCTGCCGCTGCTTTCCTGCTTGTGGATCTCCCCGGCAACAATGTGCAACACCTGGTACATTCCTCCCCAGGAATATGCCCAACTCGTCCATCCATACACGCCCTGGTCCGACCTGGCCCTGTATGGGACTGTCGCCCTCGCCGTATACCTCATCTACGCGGCGGCCACGGCCTACCACTTTTGGGTGGCAACCGACTTCTCTGGACAGCCTCCCGGCCAGTCCGCCAATATCCCTTGAGGTAACGGTGCCGCAAATCCCAGTGAAGACAGAGCGGGGCCCCCTTTCGGGCACTTCCTGAAAGGAACCGAAAAATGCCAGTTGTTTTAGAATCCATCCGACTCAGTCTCTGATTCGTTTTGTCCCATGCTGGGCACACTAGGTGAGCTTCTTCTTCTATTCGCCTTCGGGGCCTGCGGCCTGTCGGCCCTTGCATTCTTTTGGTCGGCGCAGGCGGATGACGCTCCAGCCGCCCGTCCGTGGAAACGTATCGGCCGTGTGTCGTGGGCCGTGATGAGCGGGGCCGTTGTCGGAGTCTCTGGCCTTCTCTGGTGGGCGATTATGAACCACCAGTACCAGTACGCCTACATCTACCAGAATTCGTCGAACGACCTTCCGCTCCACTATCTCTTCTCCACCTTTTGGGCGGGACAGGAGGGTTCGTTTCTGCTTTGGATTCTAATGATGTGCGTCGTGGGGGGTACCCTCATTGCCTACGTCGACCGGGAGTACGAAACCCCTGTGATGGCCATAGTCGGCCTGTGCCAGCTCTTCCTGCTCTCAATGATTATCGGGGTGCAACTGGGGCCGGTAGAAATCGGCTCTTCTCCCTTCTCAACCCTCGCAGAGAAGTTTACCGACGCCCCCATCTTCCAGCAGAACCCCGACTTTGTCCCTGCGGACGGACAGGGCCTGAATGACCTCCTCCAGAATCCCTGGATGACCATCCACCCGCCGGTCCTTTTCCCGGGCTTCTCAGCGATGGTCGTCCCCTTTGCCTTTGCCCTCGCGGCCCTTTGGAAAAAGCGATTCACCCAATGGGTCCGCCCTGCCCTGCCCTGGACCCTCTTTGCCGTCATGTCTCTGGGCGTCGGCATCGCCATGGGCGGATACTGGGCCTACATTACGCTTTCCTTCGGCGGCTACTGGGCGTGGGACCCAGTTGAAAACTCGTCCCTCGTGCCCTGGCTTATGGGGGTGGCCGCCTTCCACACCATGCTGGTCCAGAAAAAGAGCGGGTCCAGCCAGAAGGCCTCTCTCCTCCTCTCGATTGGGGCGTACCTGATGGTGATTTACTCCACGTTCCTCACCCGTAGTGGCATCCTGGGGGACGTGTCCGTCCACTCCTTTGTGGATCTTGGCCTGTACAACCAGTTGCTTCTCTGGATCGTCGCCGTGGGCGCGCTTGGCTTTGGGCTCTTCCTCTATCGTTACCACGAGTTGCCGGTGCCCGATAAGGAGCCACGGGTTCTCTCCCGTGAGTTTATGGTCCTCAGTGGCGCCACGCTTTTGACCGCCACGGCTGCCGTGATCATTCTTGGGACCAGCGCCCCCATCTTCGGTCAGATCTTCCGCGACAACCCCTCGGCCGTGCCGCAGGAGTTTTACAACCGGTGGACCCTTCCGCTCGCCCTTGGCTTTGTCTTCCTCGCCGGGCTGGGCCAGCTGTTCTGGTGGCGCAAGATGAAGGTAGCCACCATCAATCAGGTGCTCTTGAGGCCAATTGTGTTCGCGACGGTGAGTACGATCGCGGTGCTTGTGCTTACGCCCTTTGCCGAACAGACCATTCTGCTTCCAAGCTCCGCGCCCGGCTCGCCCTCCACGGCCTCTGCCGGCCTCGTGAACGGCCTGTCCGAGTTTTGGACAACCTACGGCCACGCCCTGCAAGTCTTGCTCCTCTTGTTTGTTGGGTTCTTTTCCCTCTTCGGAAACGCCACCGTCCTATGGCGTACGCTGCGAGGCAACCCGCGCATGGCCGGCGGCGCACTCACCCACGTCGGCTTTGCCCTGACCGTCCTGGGAGTGATTGCCTCCAGCGGCTTTGATCAGGCCCTGCCCCGCCTCAACGAACCGCAGATGGCGGATGAGGAGCAGATGCCCCGCGAGAACTTCGTGGTGGCCAAAGACGAAACCCGGGTCATCAACGGGTATCAGGTGACATACCGCGACAAGACCACGACCGACCGTGACCGGGGACAGTACATCCTTGACATTACCGATCCGCGCGGCCGCTCCTATACCCTTCGGCCCGTGGCGTACCAGGGAAGCAACGACCAGTGGTTTCTGCACCCAGACGTGAAGACCTTCCTCGAAAAAGACGTGTTTGTGGCCGTCACGCCGAAGGAAGCCACGGGCACAGAATCAGAGGAGGGGCCGCCCGGCGGTGAATTTCAACTATCCCGCGGCGATTCGACCACCCTAGGCGACCAGCGATACGCTGTTGCCTTCAAAGACTTCAACATGCTCAAGGGACCCAACGCTACCTCGTCGAGCGACGAGCGAGTCCCCGACAATGCCCAGATGGCCGTTGGGGCGGAAATGGAAGTGACCAACCTTGAAACGCAGGAGACCCGGTCGCTCATGCCCATTTATGTGGTCATGGAAGACAACAGTCAGCAGTATATCGAAAATCAAGTTGAGGACTGGGACCTCCGTCTGTCCTTTATGGAGATGGATGCCAGCAATGGAAAGGCAACCTTTGCGGTGGAGGGGGTCGACGTCATGCCCGAGGAATGGGTGGTCGTCCAGGCCTACACAAAACCGCTCATTAGTTTGCTCTGGATTGGAATCATCGTGATGACCGTCGGATTCGTCGTCTCCATTGGCCGGCGGGTTCAGGACATTCGATATCAGCGCTGAGTCCAGGCTCCCCGTCCGGCTGCTTTCGCTTCCCTCCTTCCGACATGCTGACTGTTCGCCACCACGTTGACCTCCCGGCCCGGGTCGAAGACGTGTTTTCGTTCATGGACGAACCGGCCCGCCAGACCGATCTCACGCCGAGCCTATCTCACTCCGAACTGGTCGAACGCCTGCCCAACGGCGGTGCCCGAGCGCGGTACGTCTACTCCCTCTTCGGCCTCTCTTTTCGTGGCGAGGTCGTCGCCACCGACTATAAACCCAACGAGCGAATCGTTTGGGCCCTGAAAGGCGACCTTCGAGGGACGATTCGGTGGTACTTTTCTTCTCTCAACGGGGGCACCCGTTTCACGTACGCCGCGACGTATGCCGTCCCCGGCCCCTCAGTCCTTCGTCCCCTCCTCGCCCCCCTCGTGCAACGCTACAACGACCGAGAAGTCCGCCGGCTTCTAAAGGCCCTCCGGTATGGATTCGCCGTATAACCCACCGTTCTATGTATAAACTGTGAATACATCGGGGCCTTTTCCCACTGGAGACATCATTGGTACGCCAGAAGTTGGGCTAATCTACTGATTTCACAGGTGCAACTAGTCTCTCAGGCGGGCTTTCTCCCAGTTAATTGCGCTCGAAAGCGCTTCTGGTCCGCAGGACCTTTGCCCTTTCCCGCCGCTCCTCCCCGCCGTCCAGGCAACTTGACAATCACGGATGCACCTCTTTTCGTGGAAGCAGCTTGAGCAAACGACTTCCCCGCCAGCGATGGATTTCGCATCCGCGCTCTCTTCCCGTCCGGCAGCCTTCGTGGCTCTGCGCCACGAGTGGACTCGTATCCCACAGAACGGGACGGGACTAATCTCAGCGGATGGGATTGCCGCACCGGGACGGGTCTCCATGATCTCAGAGATTCTGGGGCTCGTCCTTCTTCTTATTCTTGCGATTCTTCCGGGTTAACAGCCAGCGGCCAATCCCTTTCACTCGATGACACCAGGTATCGTGCGACGATGAGGGGATTGGCCCCTCACCGACGCACCCAATGCCTGACACTCTCTTCTCCGTCATCGCGACCAAGCGGCTTGTCTACCTCACGGGATCCGTGTGTCGATCTGTCGTGCGAGCCGTTCCCAGGCATTGGGACGTCCCGAGCGTGTTTGCTCGACTCCGCCTGCCGCCCCCTTACCCTGTTTCTCCCACTCCAAGCCAATGACGCCCCAATGCCGACGGATGCCCTGAAGTCCTCCGACCGATCGTCCACCGCCAATGGCACACCGGACGTCCCGACCCTTACCGGCGCCGAGATCTTCGTCCGCTCGCTCGAAGCCGAGGGCGTAGATCGCGTCTTCGGCCATCCCGGCGGCGCGGTGATCAAGATCTACGACGCGATGGAGCGCATTCAGCCAACCTACGATCACGTGCTCGTCCGCCACGAGCAAGGCGGCACGCACGCCGCCGAGGGCTATGCCAAGGCCACCGGGCGCGTCGGCACTGTGCTCGTGACCAGCGGCCCCGGCGCCACAAACACAGTAACCGGCATCGCCGACGCCTACCTCGACTCCGTCCCCATCGTCGTGTTCACCGGCCAGGTGCCCACCCACCTGATCGGAAACGACAGCTTTCAGGAGACGGACACCACCGGCGTGACCCGAAGCATCACGAAGCATAACTTTCTGGTGCGGGACGTTAACGAGCTGGCCTCCACCATTAAGAAGGCCTACCATATTGCCCGCACCGGCCGACCGGGGCCCGTCGTCGTCGACATTCCAAAGGACGTACAGATGAACGAGGCGCCGTTCGTCTATCCCGACGAGCCGGACCTTGCCGGCTACTCGGTGCCCGGCGCCGCCGCCCCGACGCAGGTGGACCGGGCTGCACAGATGATCAAGAGGGCCGAAAAGCCGCTCCTCTACGTCGGTGGCGGGACCATCAACGCGGACGCACCGGAGCACCTCACCAAGCTGGCGCGCAAGACCAACATCCCGGTCACCACCACCCTGCATGGGCTGGGCGCGTTCCCCGAAACGGACGATCTGGCCCTGGGCTGGCTCGGCATGCATGGCTTCTACCACACGAACATGGCGGTGCAAAATGCCGACCTTATCATTGCCTGCGGCGCACGGTTTGACGACCGCGTGACGGGCAAGGTGGACGCGTGGGCCCCCAACGCGGAAATCATCCACATTGACATCGACCCCTCCTGTATCTCCAAAAATGTGTACGCCGACTGCGCCCTCATTGGCGACGCGCAGAAGGTCCTGCAGCAGTTGCTCCCCAAAGTCAACCCGAAGGACACCTCCGACTGGCTCACGCAAATTGACGCGTGGCGCGACGAGTGCCCGCCGTACGAGTACGATGAGCCGGAGGAAGGCCTGATTGCCCCGGAATTTGTGGTGGAGCAGCTCTACGACAAAACGGGGGGAGACGCCGTGATGGTGAGTGACGTTGGCCAGCATCAGATGTGGGTCTGCCAGTACTACAAGTTTGGGCGCACCCGCTCCCACATCAGCTCCGGCGGCCTCGGCACCATGGGCTTTGGCCTGCCCGCGGCAATGGGGGCGGCGTTTGGGATGCGCGAGGGGCGCGATCTCGACGTCGTGTGTGTGAGTGGCGACGGTGGCTTCGTGATGAACGGGCAGGAGTTGAGCGTCGCCGCGGCGCACGGACTGCCCCTCAAGATTGCCATCCTCAACAACGAGTACCTCGGCATGGTGCGCCAGTGGCAGTCTCTCTTTCACGAGGATCGCTTTAGCCATACCGATCTGAAGCCGACCAACCCCGACTTTGTGAAGCTCGCCGAGGCGCACCATTGCGTGGGCCTGCGGGCCACCTCGCCCGACGAAGTGCGCGACGTGATTGACCAGGCCTGGGCCGTCGACGACCGGCCGGTTGTTATGGAGTTTGCGGTGCCGAAGGAAGAGATGGTCTTCCCCATGGTGCCTGCCGGCGCCGCCAGCGACGACATGCTCACCGAAATGTTCAACAAGGAGAATTTGGCTGACAAGTGACGGGTCTATTGCGTGTTGCGTATCTCAAGGGCTGATCGACGAAATACGCAATACGCTCCCTCATTCCAGGCACTCTGCTTTACGCTGCCTCCTTTGCACAAACCTAAGCCCCCATGTCCGAAGAAACCCTCACCCGCCAGCAGATCCGCCGAAAGCGGAAGTTTGGTGAACCCATTCTGCCCGAAGAGGAGGATAAAACCGAGCAGGAAAACCGACACATCATTGCTGTCACGCTCGAAAATACAATCGGGGCGCTCAACCGCGTCACGAATCTCTTCTCCGCACGGGGGTTCAACCTGGAAAGCGTAGCCGTGGGCGAAACGGAGGACCCCTCCATTGCCCGTCTTACGCTTGTCACCGTCGGAAACGACCGAATCGTCGCCCAGATTACGCGCCAGCTCGACAACCTCGTCAACACGTACGACGTGACGGACTTGACCGACGCGGCGCACGTCGAGCGCGAATTGTGCCTGCTAAAAGTGCAGTACACCGAGGACACCCGGTCGGAGGTGCTGGACATCAAGGACATCTTCCGCGGGCGCGTGGTGAATGTGACGCCGGAAACCATGGTCCTGGAGGTGACCGGTCCGACGAAGAAAATCAACGCGTTTGTCGGCATGATGGAGGCGCACGGCATCGAAGAAGTGGCCCGCAGCGGGCAGGTTGCCATGCACCGGGCGCTGGAGTACGAAGCCCCCAATCCCCTCGCCTCCGCCGACGCCCCCCAGTCCGAAAATGGATCCGCATCGGATGCCTGAGGCATGAATGCGATTCACACATTACGGAATACGCGATACACACCACGGAATACGCAATACCAATCCGCCGGTACGGTCCCTCACTAAGAGCACACCGGTTCGATAAACCTCTCCTCCAACGCTTACTCTCTCATGGACGTACACTACGACGCTGATCCGTCTCTCATCCGCGACAAACAGGTGGCGGTCATCGGCTACGGAAGCCAGGGCCACGCCCATGCCCTCAACCTGCACGACAGCGGCATCGACGTGGCCGTGGGCCTGCGGCCCGGCTCCTCCTCGCGCCCGAAGGCCGAAGACCAGGGCCTCCCCGTGATGGACATCGACGCGGCCGCCGCCTGGGGCGACGTGGTGATGCTCCTCATCCCCGATCAGCACCAGAAGGATGTCTACGAGTCGAACATCGAAGAGCACGTCCCCCCCGGCACGGCCCTCGGCTTCGGTCACGGATTTAACGTGCACTACGGCCGCATCGAGCCGCCGGAGGGCGTGGACGTATTTATGGTCGCCCCAAAGTCCCCCGGCCACCTGGTCCGCCGCACGTATACCGACGGCAGCGGCGTGCCCTGTCTCGCCGCGGTGGCGCAGGACGCCTCCGGTCACGCCATGGACCTGGCCATCAGCTATGCCGACGCCATTGGCGGGACACACGCCGGAGTCATTGAAACGACGTTTAAGGACGAGACCGAAACCGACCTTTTCGGCGAGCAGGCCGTGCTCTGCGGCGGCTCGCAGGCCCTCATCCAGGCGAGCTTCGAGACGCTGGTTGACGCCGGCTACCCACCCGAGCTCGCGTACTTCGAGTGCCTCCACGAACTGAAACTGATCGTCGACCTCTACTACGAGGGCGGGCTCGAATACATGAACTACTCGGTGAGCGACACGGCCGAGTATGGCAACCACACCCGCGGCCCTCGCGTCATTGACGACGCGGTCCGCGAGGAGATGCAGGAGATCCTGGAGGAGGTTCAATCCGGTGCGTTTGCGAAGGAGTGGATTGAGGAGTACGAAAAGGGCGCGCCCCGACTCCAGGCAGAGCGAGAGGCCCTCAAAAAGCACCCGATCGAGCAGGTGGGCAAGAAGCTGCGCGGCATGATGCCGTGGCTGGAGGGCGACTCACCGTCGGAAAACGGCGCGGCCCCCGACGCCGAAGAAGCGATGCCGGAATCGGCTTAGAGAGCTCCCTCGCGCAACGCTTCCCCGCTTCCCCTCTCCCCTATGTCCGACGACAACGCAAAGGCGGCTTCCCAAGACGCCTCAACGTACGAAATCGCCTGGCTTCCCGGCGACGGCATCGGCCCCGAGGTGACACGGGAGGCCCTCCGCGTGCTGGAGGCCGTGGCCTCGGCCCACGGGTTCACCGTCAGCGCCGAAGAGCAGTTGATGGGCGGCGCGGCGCTAGACGAGACCGGCACGCCCTTCCCCGACGAAACACGGGCGGCGTGTCTGGAGAGCGACGCCGTCCTGCTCGGCGCTGTCGGCGGGCCAACGTGGGACGACGCAACCGGAGATCAGCGCCCGGAAAGTGGTC
>JBKHEM010000045.1:0-16829 GCA_046540815.1 Salinivenus sp. | reverse complement strand
GGATGGTGGCCCTCGTGGTGTATGCCTTCGGCCCGACGGGGCCCGTCTGGAGTGGCACGCTTGCCTTTTCCCCCGCCATGGCCAGCCACCTGGCGTTCGTGGTCGGCAGTGCCGTTCTGGTCACGGCCACCAGCGCCGCGCTGTACCAGCGCCACCTCTCCTTCGGCCAGGCTCAGGCCCAGCTCCAAAAGCACCGCGACCTGCTGCGTCGCGTGCAATCGGTGGCCCAGGTGGGCGGATGGGAGTACGACCCGGCGCAGGATGTGGTCACGGGAACCGAGAAGCTCACGGAGCTCCTCTCGATTTCGGAGGAGGGCACCCTCGGACTCGACGATGGACTCACCGCGTACGCGCCCGAGGCACGGGAGACGGTGGCGACCGCCATCGATCAGTGCCTCACGGAGGGCGAATCCTTCGACCTGGAGGTGCCTCTCGAAACGGAGGACGCGTCCGTCCGCTGGGCTCGCCTTCGCGGCCAGCTGCGCGACTATACCGGTGAGGGGACGCGCCTCACGGGCACCTTTCAGGACATCACGGAGCGGAAGCAGCGCGAGTGGGCGCTGGAACGCGAGCGCGACCGTCTACAAACCCTGTTCGAAAACCTCCCCACCCCGGTCGTCCACTGCGGCATCGCGGACGGCGACGGCACGATTAAGGGCGTCAATCGGGCCTTCGAGACGGTGTTCGGGGTCAACGCGTCGGAGGTGTCAGAGGCCGACCTGTGTGCCTTCTTCGATCCAACCGACGTCGGTGAGATGGATTCGCTGATCGACCACGCCCTCGACCCGCCCGTCCAGCAGGTCGAATTGACGTGCGACACGGTGCGCGGGCCGCGCGAGTTTGCTCTCCACTTTGCCGCACGTCAGCAGGCCGACGGCAAAGTGGAAGGGTACGCTATGTTCGTGGACATTACCGAGCAGAAGCGCCGGCAGGAGGAGCTGGAACGGGCGAAGGAGGAGGCCGAGAAAATGAACCGGCTGAAGTCGACCTTCCTGGCCAACATGAGCCATGAAATCCGCACGCCGTTGACCTCGATTTTGGGATTTTCGGAGGCGATTGAAGAGGCCGTCACGAGTCCCGAGGAGACGGACGTGCCCATCGAGGAATTCTCGCGACGGATTTCGAAGGGGGGCGAGCGCCTGCTGGAGACCCTCGACTCTGTGCTCAACCTGTCGGAGCTGGAGGCCGGAGCCATGGACCTGCGTCTCCAGCCCGTCAATCTCCCCCAGGAGGCCGCCGACACGGTCGATCTCTTCCAGCAAAAAGCCGAGGCGGCGGACATTTCGCTGCACACCGACCTGCCTGACGCGCCCGTGTACGTCCGAGCCAACCCGGGCGCGCTCCATCGCATCGAGCGCAACCTCCTAAGCAACGCCCTCAAGTATACAGAGGAAGGGGGATCGGTGGTGGTGCGGGTCCGAGAGACGGACGACGCCGGTGTGCTGGAAGTGGAGGACACCGGCATTGGCATGAACCCGGACGAGGTGGACGATCTGTTCACGGCGTTTGAGCAAGCCTCGACCGGCCCCGGGCGAACCTACGAGGGCAGCGGGCTGGGCCTTGCGGTGGTGGACCGCCTCGTTGAGCAGATCGACGCAACCATCGACGTGGAGACCGCCCCCGGCGAGGGCACCTGCTTTCGGGTCGAATTTCCCCGGACGACGCCGTCCATCAACGGCAACGGGGCCGACCACTGACAAACCGTCCCTTGGATCCACGACGTGCCGCAAGCCCTGCACGCTGTGGAGCCTTTCCCCCGCCTCTCCACGCGTCGCTCCGTTGGCCGGAATGACAAGAGTGAGACCGGAAGGGAAAAGACGCTCTTCCTCGGAAAATGCCTCCCGTTGTCCGGGACGGAGCGCCCCTTGGGAGCGGAGCTCCGGGACGTACCCAACGGTAGCACGTCCGGCAGAAGCGAACGGGGCGGGCCCGCGTTCATAGAACGGATGTTCACTCGTTCCTCTCCACCTGCTCCATCTCATGCCGTCTCCCCCCACCGACGTCCCCACCGTCGCGTACGACGACGTGGCCGCCGCGGCCCGGCGCCTCGATGGCGTGGCCCACCGCACGCCCGTCATGACCTCGCGCACCGTCGACGATCGAACCGGCGCCACCGTGTTCTTCAAGTGCGAGAATTTCCAGCGCACCGGCGCCTTCAAGATTCGGGGGGGATTCAATGCCGTGGCCCAACTGTCCGACGACGAGAAGGCGCGAGGTGTTATCACGTACTCGTCGGGAAACCACGCCCAGGCGATTGCCTTGGCCGGCCGCACGCTGGGCGTCGACGCGACGATCGTGATGCCGGAGAACGCCCCGCAGGTCAAGCTGGACGCGACCCGCGGCTACGGCGCTGAGATCGTGACCTACGATCCGGCCACCACGGCCCGCGAGACGCTGGGTCAGCAGATCGCGGAGGAACGCGGCCTCACCCTCATCCCCCCCTACGACCATCCGGATGTGGTGGCCGGGCAGGGCACCGTGGGTGACGAGCTGTTTGAACAGGTGGATGGGCTCGACCGGCTGCTGGTGTGCTGTGGGGGCGGCGGCCTCCTCTCCGGCTGCGCCCTGTCCGCCCGCCACCACGCGCCCGACTGCACCGTCGTGGGCGTGGAGCCCGCGGCGGGGGACGACGCCACGCGCTCGTTCCACAGCGGCACGCTGCAAACCGTAGAGAATCCGGACACGATTGCGGACGGGGCCCGCACCCCGTACCTGGGCGACGTCACGTTCCCGCTCGTGCTGGAATACGTTGACGACATGGTGACCGTGACCGACGACGCGCTCGTCCGCGCCATGCACCTGCTCTGGGAACGCATGAAGATTGTCGTGGAGCCCACCGGAGCCCTCGGCGCCGCCGCCCTTCTGGACGGCGTCGTGTCCGCCCCCGACGAACGCGTCGGCGTGGTGATCAGCGGGGGCAATGTGGACCTTGGCCGCGCCGCCGCTCTCTTCGAACAACACGGACTCGCGTGACGGCGTCTCCCGCCCGATGCCCGTTCACGTTCCGTCGGATCCACATCCCCTTCGTTGATGGCGACGCTCTCTGAACTCCGCGCCTATTTGGACCGCCTCGTCGACCGCTACGAAACGCCCGCGTTCATCGACGACGATCCGATTTCCATTCCCCACGCGTTCGACGACCCGCGGGACCAGGAGGTGATCGGGCTATACGCCGCGCTGCTGGCCTGGGGCCGGCGCGACGTCATGCTGCGCAAGCTGGAAAACCTGTGCGAGCGGATGGACCACGCCCCCCATGCCTTCGTCCGCTCGTTCGACATGGACCGGGACGCCGCGGCCCTCGACGGCTTCGTCCACCGCACCTTTCAGCCCATCGACGCCCTCTGGCTCACCCACAACCTGAGCGCCGCCCTGGATCGCTACGGCTCAGTGGAGGGCCTTTTTTCCGCGCACCTTCCCGACTCCGCGGAGGCCTCCGACACACCAAAAGTCGCCGCGGGACTTCAGGGCCTCAGCACCACGCTGCTCACGATTCACGAGGAGACGCCCCAGCGGCTGCGCAAGCACCTGGCCCGGCCCGCCGCCGGCAGCGCCTGCAAACGCCTCAACATGTACCTCCGCTGGATGGTGCGCGACGGCCCCGTTGACCTCAGCCTCTGGTCCTGCCTCGACCCGAGCGATCTGATGCTGCCCCTCGATGTACACGCCGGGCGGCAGGTACGCGCCCTTGGGCTCCTGGAACGAAAAACAACAGACTGGACCGCCGTCCGCCGCGTGACGGCGATCTGCCGTCACCTCTGTCCCGAGGACCCCGCACGGTACGACTTTGCATTCTACGGCGTCGGCGCTCAGGACGACTCACTCGACACCCGCTTCACTGGCGAAAACTCCCTGGACGGCAGTTCACTTCCGACCCCGTGATAGCCGCTCTGGTAGTAAAGCACCGCGCCCTGGTCCGGCGGCTTCTCAAGCTCCACCACGCGGCCCACGTATAGTTCGTGGTCGCCGGCCACAATCGAGTCGTGGTGCACGCAGTGCATCACCGCCGAGACGCCGTCGAGCACCGGCGTGCCGTAACGGTCGCGCTGGTACCTCACCCCCTCAAACTGCTCTGTGCTCGTGATTCCAGGGATGGCAAACCGCTTGGCCAGGTGCGCCTGTCGCTCCCCCAGCACGTGCACGGCAAAGCGGTCGCACGCGTCCATGACCGCGTGCATGCGGGACGCACACCCCACGTTAAAGCTGACGAGCGGGGGCTCAAGGGCCAGACTGGTAAACGAACCAATGGTAATGCCACGCGCTTCGGTGGCCCCCTGCGCCGTGATGACAACTACTGGCGACGGGACTCGACGCATGAGGGCGCGAAACGCGTCTCCCGGAACGGGGTCGGACATGATCAAGAAAGTGTCGTTTCGAGGACGGACGCCCGGCCCGCTCAAAGTGGCGCAAAGGCCGAGCGCTCAGGTACGATCGAATACAATACTGAACGACCGACGGGCCGTTCGGCCTCGTCCGCATCCGTTACGAAAAAACATCCGATACCCGCTCGAAGAACGACTTCTCCGTGTTCGGCTCTGAGGGCTGCGGCTGAAAGTTCTCGTGGTCCTGAAGCTCACGCAGCATCGCTTCCTCCTCGTCGGTGAGGGTCTCCGGCGTCCACACGTGCACGCGGTTCATCTGATCGCCGCGGCTCGTCCCCTCCAGCTCGGGAAGGCCCCGGTCCCGCATGCGGAGGATCTTGCCGGCCTGCACGCCGGGCTCAATCTCCAGGCGCGCCCGGCCATTCAGCGTAGGCACCTCGACCTCCGTGCCGAGGGCCGCCTCGGGGACAGAAAGATACACGTCGTGGTAGATGTCGAGTCCATCTCGCACAAAGTCGTCGTGCGGTTCTTCCTCAATTTCAATGCGGAGGTCGCCGGTCGGGCCGCCCCGCACCCCGGCGTTCCCACCGCCGGACAGGGTCAGGTAGTTGCCTTCCATGACACCGGCGGGCACGTTGACCGTAATCGTCTCTTCCCGCTCCACGCGACCTTCACCACCACAGTCGGAGCAGGCATTTTCAATGATGCGGCCGTCGCCGTCGCAGCGCGGACAGGCCTGTACGTTGACGAACTGCCCAAAGACCGACCGGGACACCTGTCGGAGCTCGCCAGTGCCATCGCACTTCGGACACATGGCGTAGTTGTCCCCGGCCATTCCTCCTTCGGCCCCGGTGCCGTCACATGTTTCACACTCGGCGTACCGGCGAAGACGGAGCTCTTTTTCGGCGCCCTCGGAAATCTCTTCCAGGGTAAGCGAGAGGGTCACTCGAAGGTCACTGCCGGGCCGCCCGCCCTGTCGGCTGGACCGGCCGCGCCCCCCGCCGTGGCGTTGGCCTCGCCCCCCAAAAATCTCGTCGAAAGCACTGAAGATGTCCTCGATGTCGTGGAAGCCGCCCGGACCCCGGGCGCCACGTCCGCCGCCGTTCTGGTTCACGCCCGCGTGCCCATGGCGGTCGTAGCGCCGACGCTGTTCGGCATCCGAAAGCACTTCGTACGCCTCCGAGGCCTCCTTGAACTTCTTCTCGGCCTCGGGGTCGTCCGGATTGCGGTCCGGATGGTACTCCATGGCCTTCTTTCGGTAGGCCTTCTTGATTTCCTTTTCGGAGGCGTCAGAGTCCACGCCTAAAATGTCGTAATAGTCGCGCGGCATATACTTATGGTCCGACCTCAATTCAAAGCGAACGTTGGCGCCGGCGGTCCCTCCAGCTACGCGTTCTCGTCCTCCGCGGCCACCACAACCCGGCTGTGCCGTACGATGTGATCGTCCAGACGGTATCCCTTCCGGATTTCGTGGAGAACGGTGCCCGGCTCGGCGTCATTCGTGGGCTGTCGCATCATCGCCTCGTGCAGATTTTCGTCGAAGGCGTGCCCTTCGGCTTCAATCGGCTTTACCCCCAGGGTTTCCAAAGCATCCTGGAATTTACGAAATACCATCTCGACGCCCCCCTTCAGCGACTCGTACGCCGTCTCGGCATCCTGGGCCTCGTCCAGGTCCTGGGCGGCGTCCATCGACCGTTCAAAATCGTCGACCACTTCTAGGAGCGGCTCAATGACATCCAGCTTTCCCTTCCTGTAGCGCCGCTTCTTCTCCCGCTCCATGCGGCGCCGGTAGTTGTCAAATTCAGCCGCCTTGCGGAGCAGCCGTTCGTTGAGCTCGTCGCGTTCGTCTTCGAGGGCCTCGACCTTTGCCTCCAACTCTTCAACGCGGGCCTCCAGGCCCTCAGGGAGGTCCTCCGTGTGCTCATCGTTGGAGGTGTGGTCGTCGGCCGCCGGGTCCTCCGTGGAATCAGGAGCATCGGCGGTGTCTTCGGATGTCTGAGAGCCGTTGGTGGCGTTTGTGCTCACGTTGAGATGGGGGTTTATGAGAGACAAGGATGGGCGAACAACGAAAGGGTCGCCGGTGGCCCCGGCGACCGAAGACCAACCCCTCGGTCCGGCCGGACGACGTGTCAGCGCGCGCGGCCTTCGGACGACGAGGCGTCGTCGGCCGGCCGGTTGACCGCGTGGGCGGCCCCTTCGACCAGGGCCACGGCCCGGGGATAATTCATGCGGGGCGGCCCGATGACGCCGAGCGTGCCAATGGTATCGCCCAACTGATAGGGCGATGTGACGATCGAATAGGCGTCCATTTCCTCCTCGTCGCGCAAACTGCCGATGCGAATGGTAGCCTGTCCCACGGCATCGGGATCCGACTCGAAGAGGTTTTCGAGCACCTGTACCACCCGATCCTCGTCCTCAATCGTTTCGATCAGACGGCGGATGTCGTCCGGCTCCTGGAATTCAGGCTGCGCAAGAATGTTCTGTGTGCCATCGAACTGCAGCCGCCCTTCTTCCGGCTCACTAAAGAGCAGGGCCGATTCGTCTATCACCAACTGCACGAGGCCGGTGTCGTCGCGCAGGTCCTTCATGCGTTCCTGGTGGGTTTCACGGATCTCCTGCAGGGTGAGGCCTGCCAGGCGCTCGTTGAGGATGGACACAACCCGGTCGATCTCAGACCGATTCAGGTCCGACTCGAAGCTCAGAACAATCGTTTTGACGAGGCCGCCGCGCACGCTGAGGACGAACATGAGTCGATCGGCCGAGAGCGGCACGATGTCAATTCGTTCCAGAATGCCCGTGGACAGACGCGGAGTCAGGGCGATGCCCAAGAGGTTGGACAGCTTGCTAAGCAGGCGCGTGCTCTCGCGAAGAAGCTGGTCGGTATCGTCCGCCAGGCGGGCAAGCTTCATCTTAAGCACCTGCCGCTCAACGGGCGACAGCTCGGGGGTGTCCATCAGCTCATCGACGAAGGTGCGGTATCCCAGCCGCGTGGGCATCCGGCCCGCCGAGGTGTACGGGTGATCGAGGTACCCCATGTCTTCTAGGTCCGCCATGGTGTTCCGGATGGAGGCGGCGCTGAGGTCAAGGGCGCTGTCCTTCGCCAGGCGACGCGATCCCACCGGCCCGGCCGAGTCGATAAAGGCCTCGACGACCAGGCGGAGGATCGTGCGCTCCCGATCGCTCAAGGCCGGACGCTCCTCGTGTTCACGTGCAGAATCAGTGTTGGTCGTACTCACGTTTTGGTCACCCGGTTGTACCGTCCCAGTACGATGTACTCTCGCCTCGCTCTCTTCGTGTCAGGGCTGTCGAGCGCCGGTGAGAGGTTGTTCAGATCGTTTGTCCGTACATCTTCCACCCTCTCAAGTTTCCTTTTTGATCCTTCGGAATCCGGAAGCGCTCTCACCGGAAACGCTCTGCGCGTCCCCCGCATACAGAGTGAATGTGCGGGCCGACATCGGCTCGTCGCGCTCCGGTTTTCTTGCTTGTCCTCTTTTTCAGATCCGTACATGCGCTTTTTTTCGACGCTCGCCGCCAGCGTGCTGGGAACGCTCCTCGCGCTCGGCATCGTGGTCTTTGTTGTCTTCTTCTTTCTCTTCGCCCTCGCCCTGTCGAGTGACACGACGCCCACGGTAGAGTCGGGCTCGGTGTTGACGGTGCCGGTGGAGGGCTCCATCCCGGAGACGGCGGCCGACGACCCCTTTCAGCAGGCATTTGGCGATGGGCCGAGCTATGACCTGCGCGACCTGCAAACCGCCTTCCGGAATGCCGAGCAGGACGACCGGATCGAGGCAGTGTGGCTGCGGATGAAGGGCACGTCGGCACAGTGGGGGACCCTCGAGGAGGTCCGCCACGCCGTGAAACAGGTGTCGGATAGCGGCACGCCGGTCATCGCGTCGAGTGAGGAATTTGGGATGAGCGAGAAGGACTACTTCGTGGCCAGCGCGGCCGACAGCGTCTACGTGGGCCCGCAGTCCAGCTTTGAATACAACGGCTTTGCCACCATCTTGTCGTTCTTCGAGGGCACGTTTGAGAAGCTGGGCGTGGAGCCGCAGGTCATTCGGGCCGGAAAGTTTAAGAGTGCGGCGGAGACGTTCGTACGCTCGGACCTGTCGGACGAAAATCGGCTTCAACTCGACGCGCTGCTGTCGACCATCAACACCCAGTTTACCGAGGCCATTGCCGCCGACCGCTCCCTCTCGGCCGAATCGTTAGACACCATGGCCGAGGAGGAGCCGCTGCTCACGGCCTCTGCCGCCGCGGACGAGGGGCTCATCGATGGTCTGCGCCACGAGGATGAAGTGCGCTCTGTCCTCGAAGACTTTTCCTCCTCCGCTCCAACGTCTTCGGACCTGCCCACCGTCCCCCTTTCCAGCTACAAGCGCATCTCATCGTCTGACGCCGGCGTATCGTACACGGGCTCTGGCACCGTCGATGTCGTGTACGCCGAGGGCAACATTGTGCCGGGCGACCCGGACGACAACCCGTTCAACTCCGGCCAGGAGGCCCTGGGATCGAGCCCCCTGATCGACGCGCTGGACGAGGCGCGCACAAACTCGTCGACGCAGGCGGTGGTGCTCCGCATCAACTCGCCCGGCGGCAGTGCCTCGGCCTCCGACGCCATGTGGCGGGCCGTGGACCGGACGGCCCAGGAGAAGCCGGTCATCGTATCGATGGGGGACGTGGCCGCTTCAGGAGGCTACTACATCGCCGCTGCGGCCGACACGATCATGGCCAACCCGACCACGGTGACGGGCTCGATTGGGGTCATTGGTCTGCTCTTGAACGCGGAGGACCTCTTTGAGGACGAGCTGGGCATCACGTTTGACGGCGTGAAGACCAGCCCGTACGCGGACATGTACTCCTCGAACCGCCCCCTCTCCGAGGCCGAGCGGCGCCTGATCGGGCAGTCCATCGACCAGACGTACGCCACGTTCCTCCAACGCGTGGCCGAAGGCCGCGGGATGGACACATCCGCCGTGCACGACGTCGCGCAGGGCCGCGTGTGGTCCGGACAGGACGCCCGCGACGTCGGTCTCGTGGACACCCTGGGCACCCTGCCCGATGCCGTGGAACTTGCGGGTCGCGCCGGGGGGCTGGGGGATGGGCCGTACCGCACCCGCGAACTGCCCCGCCCCAAGACGGTGCTTGAGCGCCTGAATGAGAGCTTCTCCACCCAGGCCACTGAGTTGTGGTACGCGGCTACGGCGACCTCTCTGGAACGGAAGCTGTGGCGCCAGAAGCGCGTGCTGGATCGCATCGTGGGCGAGGACGGGACCGTGCAAACCCGTCTGCCCTACACGCCGACCATTGAGTAGGTCGCGCGACCGACCTACGGCCCTGATGGAACAAGCACCTCGCCGCTCATCGACTCAGGAACTTCCTCTCCCAACAGGGCGAGAATGGTGGGGGCCACGTCGCCGAGCGTGCCGTCCCGCACCGGGCCGTCGAACCCGTCTTTTAGAATGACGTGCGGGACGAGAGCCGTCGTATGGGCCGTATGAGGCGAGCCGTCGGGGTTGCGCATCTTGTCCGCGTTTCCGTGGTCGGCAATAATGCTGACGGAGTACCCGTGGGCCCGGGCCGCCTCCACCACCGTCCGGGCCGCCGCGTCGACAGCCTCGCACGCCGCGACGGCCGCGTCGAAGTCGCCCGTGTGGCCCACCATGTCGGGATTCGCAAAGTTGAGGACCACCAAGTTGTAGTCCGTCTCTGCGATTGCCGCAGCCGTGCGGTCGGCCACCTCCGGCGCGCTCATCTCGGGCTGGAGGTCGTACGTCGCCACGTCGGGCGATGGCACCAGGAGGCGGTCTTCTCCCTCAAACTCGTGCTCGCGCCCCCCGCTAAAGAAGTAGGTGACGTGGGCGTATTTCTCCGTCTCGGCCACGCGCAACTGCCGCCCCCCGCGTTCGCTGATCACCTCGCCGAGCGTGCCCTTCAGGTTTACCTTGTCGAAGGCCACCGGCAGATCGAAGGCCTCGTCGTAGGGCGCCATGGTCACAAACCGAAGATCATCAATCGGCTCCCGTTCGAAGCCGTCGAAGTCGGGGTCGGTAAAGGCGCGGGTAAGCTGGCGCGCCCGGTCGGCGCGAAAGTTGTAGTAGATCACCGCATCTCCCGCCTCCACCCGGGTTCCCTTCTCGCCAACGGACTCCTCGTCGGCCGTGCGGATGCGCCGGGGCTCCACAAATTCGTCGGTGACTCCCGCCTCGTAGCTCGCCTCCAGGGCCGCCCCTGCCTCGTCGAACACCTCGCCTGTGCCATCGGTGAGCAGACGGTAGGCCCGCTCGGTCCGCTCCCACCGTTCGTCCCGATCCATGGCGTAGTAGCGTCCCACAATCGATACGAGGCGGCCCACTCCAATTACGGAGGCCTTTTCTTGAAACTGACGGACGTACTCAGCGCCGCCGTGCGGGTCGGTATCGCGCCCGTCGGTGAAGGCGTGCACGCAGACCTGCGCCGGATCCAGACCTTCGCGGCGCGCCAGTTCCAGAAGGGCGTACAGGTGCTCCAGGTGGCTGTGCACCCCGCCGTCCGAGAAGCAGCCCATCAGGTGAAGCTTCTGATCGTTCTCGCGGGCGTGCCGGGCGGCGGAGACCAGCGCGTCGTTTTCGAAAAAGGACTCGTCCTCGATCGCTTTCGAAATGCGCAGAATCTCCTGCCAGACCACGCGGCCGGCGCCCAGGTTCGTATGGCCCACCTCCGAGTTGCCCATCTGGCCGTCGGGGAGCCCAACGGCGCGGCCGGCCGCCCGAAGCGTGGCGTGGGGATACTGCTCGATCAGGCCGTCCACAAAGGGCGTGTGGGCCCGCTCGATGGCACTGACCGAGGGATCTTCTGCAAGTCCCCACCCATCGAGGATGAGGAGAAGGTGGCGCTTGGTGGAGTCCATAGGGAAGAGATATGAGTGAAAACGCCCGGAGAAGTGACAGCTATCCGTTTACGCGATAATCTTTTACCCGCTTGGTGGGCCGTCCGTCGCGCGTTCGAAAGACCTGCATGGATCCGCAGTACGGGCAGGCGACCTGCTCGACCCCATGCCGGTCCACGTGCGTATCGGCCTCCTCAAAATAGTGGTCGCTCGTGCTACAGTACAAGGGGCCTGCTGACTCGTCGAGATCGGTCCGTGGCTCGGGAAGGCGTTGGCGCCGCTTGTAGTATTTGCATACCTCAGTTACCGGACACGCATCGCAGTTTGGCGAGCGGGCCGTGCAGGTGTACCGGCCGTGGAGGATGAGGAGGTGGTGTGCTTCGGCCCAGTCCTTTCTTGGGATCACGCGGCGGAGCTGTCGCTCTACCTTTGCGGGCGTAGTGGCATTTTCTTTTACGAGCCCAATCCGATTGGCGACCCGGAAGACATGGGTGTCGACCGGCAGCGCATCGACATTAAACGCCACGTTGGCAACCACCTGGGCCGTTTTCCGCCCGACGCCCGTCAGGGTCTGTAGATCGTCGACAGTAGAGGGGACCTCCCCGTCGTAGTCGTCGACAATTTGACGTGCGGTTTTGGCGAGGTAACTGGATTTGTTGTTCGGAAACGTAATGGACTGGATGTAGGGATAAATGTCCTCCGGGGTCGCATCCGCCAGATCGTCAACAGTGGGATACGCCTCAAAGAGCGCGGGCGTGGCCTGGTTGACCCGCTCGTCGGTACACTGGGCGGACAGGATAACGGCGACGAGAAGTTGGTACGGGGTCTCGTATGCAAGCTCAGTGGTCGCCTGGTCGATGCGTTCGCGGAGGGCGTCAAGGACGACGGCGGCTCGATGGGTGCGGCCCACGGCGATGGGAAATCGTGATGGGTGAAAACGACTCGACGGCGGGTTGAACCCGCCGGGTGCAGGAACGTTCGAGGGGCGATCTGTCTGAATATTTCCCACTCGGCCCGATGGTTCGCTCGTATTCGGGATTGCTGGGGGTTTTTCTTCTGGCACTCATCGTTTTCCCAACCCGTGCTACGGCCCAGCCGGGGCCGGATCGACTCTCGAGCGAGTCGCGCATCTCGCTGATCACCATCCTGCCCGGCGACCCGGTGTATACGTTTGCCGGCCACAGCGCCGTTCGCGTCTACGATCCCGAGCAGAATTTCGACCGCCTTTACAACTACGGGACGTTTGATTTTAACGACCCCTTCTTCGTCCCAAAGTTCATGTACGGGCACCTCCGCTACTTTCTGAGCGTGACTCAGTATTCTCGGGCCCTTCAGGTGTACGAGGAGCAGGAGCGACCGGTCATCGAACAGCGACTGAACCTGACCCGCCAGCAGCGCACCGCCCTCTACCGGTTCCTCCGCACCAACGCCCTGCCCAACAACCGATACTACCAGTACGACTTTTTCTTTGACAACTGCTCGACCCGGATTCGAGACGCCCTCCAAGAAACGCTCGGGGACAACGTGTCCTTCGCCGACGAGCCGAATCCCACCGAGAGCTTTCGTGAGATGCTCGATCCGTACGTCGCGGACCGTGCCGTCCTCGACGTGGGCTTCGACGTGGCCCTCGGCCTCCCGGCCGACCGCTCCCCCACCGCCAGCGAGGCCATGTTTCTGCCCGACTACTTGATGGCGGCCTTCGATAACGCCCGGGTGTCGGGGCGCGGCGTGACGCGATCGCTCGTGAGCCAGACCGACACGGTGCAGTGGGTGGAGGGATACGACACGGCCCCCGAGGGTACCAAGTGGCCCTCGATTCTTGCCTGGGGCTTTCTCGGGCTCGTGGTGCTGTGGACCGGCACGCAGGCCGCGCTGGGACGGGCGCCGTCCGGTCGAGGGGACGCCCTGCTGTTCGCCACCGTGGGTACCGTCGGGCTCACGATCTGCTTCCTCTGGTTCATCGCCACGTATTCGGTGACGACAAACAATTTAAATCTGCTCTGGGCCTGGCCCACGCACCTCATTGCCGCCCGTCAAATGCTGCGACGCCCCAGTTCAAATGGCCTCCGCTATTACTTCATCGCCACGGCCCTCCTCGCCCTGGTGCTTGCCGCCGGCTGGCCGTTCTGGCCACAAGGCCTACATGCCGCCTTGCTTCCCGTTGTGATTGGGGTGGGCCTGCGCGCTGCCTGGTGGGCATTCGTCACCTCTCCCCGACGCCTCTTTCTACTGTAGCTCACCCGCCGCCGGGGACGGTCCGGCTCCATACAAAAAAGGCCCTGGAGGGCACTCCCTCGCAGGGCCTCCGGGGCCACGTTGGTACCGCGTACGGGATTTGAACCCGTGTTACCGGCGTGAGAGGCCGGCGTCCTGGACCAGGCTAGACGAACGCGGCACAATGATCGAGGCCGACGCCTCTCGTCGACCGAGTGGGTGAGCGGTGGGATTTGAACCCACGGCCTCCAGGACCACAACCTGGCGCTCTAACCAACTGAGCTACGCCCACCATTTTTCGTAAGCACGACTTCTGACGCAGACGCCGCCCAGACGTTTCGCCGGGGCGGAGCCCTGAGCCGATCTTGGCGTGAACTTTTTTTAGCTCTCTTCGCCCTCCGGCGCATGATCCTCTCGGGCTGGCAACTGGTCCATCACATTTGCCATTTCGATCGCCGCCGCAGCCGCGTCCCGTCCCTTGTTGCCGGCCTTCGTCCCCGCCCGCTCGATGGCCTGCTCGATCGTGTCGGTCGTAATCACACCAAAGATTACCGGCACCTCGGTGTCCATCGAGGCCTGCAGGGTGCCGCTCGAGACCCCCGAGCACACGTAGTCGAAGTGGTCCGTCGCCCCGCGGATGACGGCGCCGATGCAGATCACTGCGTCGTACTTCCCTGAACGGGCACACCGCTGGGCGACAACGGGTATCTCGCGCGATCCGGGCACGTGGATGACGGGAACGTCTTCAGGATCGGCGCCGTGACGCTTCAACGTGTGGAGGGCCCCGTCGACCATCTGCTCGGTTACGAACTCATTGAAACGACTGACGATGATGGCAAATGTGTGATCGCCAGCAACGAGATCGCCTTCGATGTGGGTCGGCATAAAACAAGACGGCGTGGGTGAAAAAACAGGACGCTCGGTGTTACGCAAGATGTGGCCGACAACGTTCCCATTCGTTCTGTGTCAGCCCGATCTCCCCGATCGGATCATCGGAACGGTGAGGCCCGCCGTGGTAATCCGATCCGCCTGTTACGAAGAGCCCGTATCCGTCGGCCAGTCGTTCGTAGTACCCGCGGAGCGACGCATCGTGGGACGGATGCGCACTCTCCAGCCCGTCAAGCCCTTGATCCACGAGGCGCCGGATGCGCCGTGAACTCGTCCAGTGCCCCGGATGCGCCAGCACGCCCACGCCGCCGGCCTCGTGTACCATCTTAAGGGCCTCGGACGCCGGAGCAGCGGGCTTCTCGACAAACCCGGGTTGCCCCGTGCCAAGATACTGCTCGAATGCCTCCCGGAGCGTGTCCACATGGCCGGCCGCCACAAGCGCCTGTGCCACGTGCGGACGCCCCAGGGACTGGGTTCCCTCAAAAGCGTCTGCAACCACTGCCTCCCGAAGCGAACACCCGTGGGCCCGCAGCCGGTCCACCATGGCCCAGGCCCGCTCCCGGCGCGCCTCTCGAAATGCCTGAAGGTGCGCCTGGAGGGCAGCGTTTCCCGCGTCGAATCCGTACGCCAGCACATGAATCTCGTCCCCGTTTTCCGTGAGGCTGAGCTCCACGCCAGGGACCAACTGAATTCCGTGCGTCCGGGCGGCGTCGGCCGCTGCGGCCAGTCCCTGTACCGTATCGTGATCCGTGAGAGCAAGAACCTGAAGGCCCTGCGTGGCGGCCCGTTGGACGAGGGCCGGTGGGGAGAGGTGGCCGTCCGAACAGTGGGAATGGGTATGAAGGTCGGCGTAGACGGAGTCGGTGGCCATGAGCGTGCCCTTTTTCGAAACGACTGTACTTTCCGGAGAACTCCTCGCCCCGCCTGAACTGTGAAGGCCGCACAGAGTTTGTTGCAACGCTGTTTTCCGTCCTGTTCCCCAAACGCATACCGCCCGCCTCATGGATCGAATGTGGAGCCCCTGGCGCTCAGAATACGTGTCGGACGCCGCGGGCCGAGAGCCGCCGGACGGAGCGTCCCTCTTCACCCAGCTGCTCAAGGAAGACAACGATCGGGAAAACCTGATCCTGTGGCGGGGCGAGCATGTCTTTGTGGTGATGAACCGGTATCCGTACAACAACGGCCATCTTCTCATCCTGCCGATCCGCGAGGTGGCCCGCTACGAAGAACTCACGTCCGAAGAGCAGCACGCCCTCGCGGCCACCGTCGATCGATGCCTTCGTTGGCTTCGCCAGACGCTCTCTCCCGAAGGCTTCAACGTGGGCATGAATCTCGGGGCCGCCTCCGGGGCCGGCATCCCGGAGCACCTGCACATGCACGTTGTGCCGCGCTGGGAAGGCGATACGAACTTCATGTCCACGACGGCCGAGACGCGGGTCCTGCCGGAGGACCTCTCGACAACCTACGAGAAGCTTCGCCAAGCCGTCGAGGCCGACGCCCCCTCCTCTTAAGCTCCCCTTCGTTCTGATGCCCGATCCGATTGACTCCCGCACGATCGACGACCGGCGCGCCGCAGCGGACCAGTTTCAATTCCACGGCCTCCACCCGCACGTCCGATTCGGGACGGCCAGCGACCGGTACGCCGGCTGGCTGGGCCAGATCTACGACGAGGAGACGTTCGGCGATCGCATCTCCACACGCAAGCGCACCCTTGGGGGACGCACCTTCGAGGAGCGTCAGTTGCCCATCGAGTCGGTCCACGAGTACTTCGCGCACTTTGGCGTGTTGGAGCTCGACTTTACGTTTTACCGCCCCCTCCGCGAGAACGACGAGCCATCGTCGAATTACTTCGTCCTCTCGAAATACCTCGACCACGCCCCCGACGACGCGTCGTTCTTGATCAAAGCCCCCCAACAGTATTTTGCCCACACGCTGCGTCGAAGCGGCGAGTTCGTCGACAACCCCGAGTACCTCGACGCAGAGGCTTACATGGACACCTTCCACGCCCCCGCCGTCGACCTGATGGGCGACCAGTTGGAGGGGATTCTATTTCAGCAGTCCTACCGCCGCGTGGCCGACAGCCCGTCTCCCGAAGAAAATGTAGAGCAGCTCGACGCGTTCTTTGAGGCCCTTCCCTCCGACGTGCAGTCTCACATCGAGCTCCGTTCCGAGCACCTGATGAACGACACCTACTTCGACTGGCTCGACACCCGCGGCCTGGGGCACGTCTTCAGTCACTGGACGTGGCTCCCGGCAATCCGCGATCAGTGGGCCCAGTGCGGCGAGCACTTCTCCGCCGCAAATGACCAGGCCGTCACCCGCCTCTTAACGCCCCGAAATACGAAGTACGCGGACGCTTATGCAATGGCGTATCCCTTCGACAAACCGGTGTCTGAGATCACCGACACGGACCAGGCCCACGACATGGTGCTCGACGCCACGGCACTTACGTACCGTGCCCAGGATCAGAACGTTCTGCTTAACGTGGTTGCCAACAACCGGGCCTGGGGAAATGCGCCGGACCTCGCCCGCACCATTTC
>JBKHEM010000044.1:0-17198 GCA_046540815.1 Salinivenus sp. | reverse complement strand
TCGCTGCGGAGCCTCCGAACACAAGCCCTTCTGCGACGGCAGCCACACAGACATCGGCTTCACGTCGGACTAGTCCGCAGGCTCCGCACGTCGTTGCTCCTCCGAAAAGATTGTGTCTTTCTCCCCCTTTCCTGTTGACGGGGACCCGTGCATTGGGTATTCATCTTGAGTACTTGGCCTCCTTTTTGTCTTCAGCCCCCACCGCCATGTCCGTCCCGGCCCGGCCGTTGTCTGCTGGCCTCTGCGCCCTCCTCATCCTCATTGGAACCACCGGGTGCGGCACCGTCTCGTCGATGCTTCCCACCGAGACGAAGGTCGTTCCGAAAGACACGCTCCTGGTGATGACGGAAGACAGTACTGAACTGCGCCCAGAGGTGGCCCGCCTGTACGCCCTGGAGGCCGAACTGCTTGAGACCGAAGATAGCACCCATGCGTCGCAGATCTTGAATCAGTCCATGGCCGAACTGGCCACCCTGCTGCGCAACGATCCGCAGGTGCTGGAGGCGGATGCCGTGCGCGACCTTTACGGCAGCCTCACGACTGAATATCGCCACTTCCACGGCTACGACGAGGACCCCGACTCCCTCCAAATGGCTCGCGGCAGCATCTTTTCGGCGCGGGCGCGCCTGTTTGCCTCGCTCGACGAGGTGGAGAATCCGCTTGTGGAAACGGAACCGCCCGCCGGGCCCGAAGACCTGGAGGCCGAGACCTCCATTCCCCTCACCTCCAATCGCCTCGTGAGTGAGACGGTCGACAACCTGCAAAAGGAAACGTCTCGCCAGGTCGACCGCTGGTTGCAGCGCACGCAGGTGTACGGCCCAATGATCGACCACATTTTGGCTGAGGAGGGCGTGCCCCAGGAGCTGAAGTACCTCGCCATGGTGGAAAGCGGCCTCAACCCGAAGGCCCGGAGCTGGGCCGGGGCCGTTGGCATGTGGCAGTTTATGCGGGGCACCGGCCAGCGCTACGGCCTGCAGGTGAACCCGTGGGTCGACGAGCGCCGCGATCCAGAGAAGGCCACCCGCGCCGCCGCCCGCTACCTCAAAGACCTCTACGAGGAGTTCGACGACTGGCACCTGGCGATGGCCGCCTACAACTGTGGATCGGACTGCGTCCGTCGCGCCCTCCAGCGGGCCGACACCCAGGACCCCACGTACTGGGACGTGTACGACGACCTTCCGCGCGAGACACGGGGCTACGTTCCCCTGTTTATCGCCACCGCCCGCATCATGAGCGAGCCCGGTGCCTTCAACCTTGAGTCCGAATCCCCCGCCTCGGCGTTCTCGTACGACTACGTGGCGGTGCACGGCAGCATGCTCTCGCTCGATACCGTGGCCGACCTGGCCGGCACGGATGCCAGCACCGTGCGCTCCCTCAACCCGGAGCTGCGCCGGGACCGGGTGCCCCCGTCCAAAGACCGGTACCCGCTCCGCATTCCCCTGGGCACCTACCCCCGGTTCGTGTGGAACTACGCCGACCTGCCGGACCAAGAGAAGCGCCCGGCGACAACCTACTCGGTGCGCTCCGGCGACACCCTCTCTGAGATCGCCGCCCGGTTTGGCACCTCGTCGTCCGTCCTGCGCCGTCTGAACGATATGAATGGCGCTGCCCTCCGCCCGGGCGAGCAGCTCGTGGTGCCGGTCCAGGAGTACGACGGCGCCCTGGCGGAGGACATGTCGGACGAGGAGCCCGTGCGGGTGCAGTACGACATCTCGCCCCCCACTCAGCCCATCGACCCGATCGACCCGTCGGCCGATGATGCCTCCGCCCCGGTGACGTCCGAGGCCGAGGACGAAGACAGCGAGGCAACCGAAGCCGACGAGGCCGAGACGAGCTCCTCGTCGCTGGCCAGCGCCTCAACCGACGAGACCAGTGAGGAGACCTCTTCATCGTACCGCGTGCAGTCCGGGGACACGCTGGGCGGCATCGCCCAGCGCTTCGGCGTAAGTGTACAGCAGCTCCGCGCCTGGAACGACTTGAACGGCAACCGCATCCATCCGGGACAGCAGCTGCAGATTGCGGAGTAACGCCTCGACCCTCACATTCTCCATGCCCGGGCCCTCGACGCCCCCGCCCGCCCCTACTCGTCGTTGTACACCCCCCGGACCGTCTCGGCCACGTCCAGGGCCGCCTGCCGATTGTAGCGGAGCGCCAGGTCCCGGTAGTTCACCAGGTCGTAGATCGTCCCAATCACACAGAGGCCGCCCGTCAGCAGATACAGCACACCCATCCCGATCTCCTCGATGTAGAAGCGCTGGAGCCCGGCGGCCCCGAGCAGTCCCACCGCGGCCAGGAGCAGGATGTGGGTCGGCTCCCGACGGCGGGACCGGTAGATGCGGGCAAAGTGCTCGGCCTGCGCGTCGCTCATGTTGTTGAGGAGGCGAGCCACCTCCACCTGCTCATCGCCTTCAAGCTCGGGGAGGTGCTGCAATACGTTGGACATGGGACAGGAAAACCAATGCGAAGGAGCTGGTGCAAAGACAGGTCCACCTCGCGACCATCACGCCCCGATGTGCAGGACCTCAGGATTCGTCCCCCGGACGGGAGGGAGCCCGAGACGAGTCGCTGCACAGCCGAACGATGTGGGCCGAAATGCCCACCACAACGGGCCCCGCAAGCGGGTGGGCCGCCCACGATGCCGCCCCCTCTCCCCGTGCCAGATGGGCAATGGCCCGCCCCAGCCCATCCCCCGGACACGGCAGGCCCAGATTCTCAATCAGGCACAGGTTGATGCCCCCACCGCCCTGCGGATCGATGGCAGCCACCGCCCCAAGGGCCACGCTCCAGAAGAGGGCTTCGCGGGGCACGTTGCGTCCCCACTGGGCGATGGTTTGCCCCCATTGCAAGTGCATCGTGCGAGAGAAACCAGGGAATGACGCTGTGGATGTCTCACCTTCTCTACGTCCCCGAAACGCGGACTGTTACCGGGGTCTTCTCGTCCCACCGGGCGGCCGAACTCGCTTCGAAATTCCACGAGACACCTTCTATATTGAGACCGATTCGCGTCTTCGCACACCCGGTTTTTCGTCTCATGTCGCTCCCCCGTTCCCTCCAACTCGCCCTTCTCGTCGGGCTCCTCCCCCTCGTCGCCACCGCCCAGCCCGCCGAGCGGACCTCTTCGCTCTCCGTGGACCAGATCATGCAGGAGCCGGCCGAGTGGATTGGCGACTGGCCCGAAAATGTGCGGTGGCACGAAAATGGCGAGGCCCTTTACTTCGACTGGAATCCCGAGGGCCAGTTCGAAAGCGACTCCCTCTACAAGGTGCCGCGCGACGGCGGGGACCCCGTCAAGGTCGCCCCCGACGAACGCCGCTCGCACCCACCGACCTTCGACGGCTGGCACCACGGCGAGCACGTCTACACCGACGACTTCTCACAAAAGGTGTACGCCGCGGACGGGGACTTGTACCTGTACGACCGGGCGGACGACGAGCAGACGCGCCTGACGAAGACCCCGGCTCGCGAGTCTAATCCCCGCTTCTCGCCGGACGGCGAGCGGATTCTCTTCGAACGCGACGACAACTTGTTCTCAATTGACCTGTCGACCGGCCGCCTCCAGCAGCGCACGGACGTGCAATCGGGACGCGAGCCGGAGGAGGACGACCCAAGTTCCCGCGAGGAATTCCTTCGCGATCAACAGCTGGAGTTGTTCGAGACGTTCCGCGAACAGAAGGACGAGGAGGACCAAGCGGAGGAACAGCAGGAGCAGGACCGGCAGGCCGACGACCCCCCGCCGGCGTTCTACACCGAAGAGGCCGAGGTCACCGACCTCCGGCTCGACCCCACCGAGCGCTTCGTGACCATCGCCCTACAGTCGGAGCCCGACGCCGCCGAGCCCACCGAGGTCATTGACTACGTCACGCGCACCGGCCACGCCGACGTGATGCAGGCCCGGCCCAAGGTCGGCATCGAGCCCGACGACTTTTCCCTGCACGTCCAAGACCTGCAGCGGGATACCACCCTGGAGGTCAACCTGCACCAGCTGCCCGGCGCCTACGATGTGCCCGAGTACCGGCAGGACCAGGGCGCCGACCTCGATTCCAGCGAGGCAAAACGCTCGCTCTACAGCTATGGGCCCTACTGGAGCGGCGACGGGGAGCATGCTGTCCTCGTGGTGCGTACCGACGACAACAAAGATCGCTGGATCGCCCGCCTCGACCCCGAAACGGGCGACCTCACCGTGCTTGATCGCCAGCACGACGAGGCGTGGATCGGGGGGCCCGGCATCGGGGCGTACGGCGGCCCCGGAACCGTCGGCTGGATGCCCGACAATGAACGCTTCTATTTCCAGAGCGAGGCCACCGGCTACAGCCACCTCTACACCGTGGACGTGGAAACGGGCGACACCACGCAGCTCACGAGCGGCGACTTTGAGGTGCTCGATGCGCGCCTCTCGCAGGACGGCTCGACGTGGTTCCTCACCACGAACCGGCACTCCCCGCACCAGCAGCACGCAGAGCGCATGCCGGCCGACGGTGGCGACCTGACGCGCCTTACCCAGGCGGAGGGCACACACACCGCGGCCCTGAGCCCGGACGGCGAACGTCTCGCCACCCTGTATTCCACGACCAACCAGCCGGCGGACCTCTATCTGAAGGACGCGAGTGCCGACGCCCAGCCCACCCGCGTCACGGAGTCGCCGACCGACGAATGGAGCGACTACGATTGGCGCATGCCCGAGATTACGCGCTTCGAGGCCTCGGACGGCGTGGAGGTGCCCGCGCACGTGTTCCGCCCCGAGAACCCAAACGGGGCCGCCGTCTTCTTCGTCCATGGGGCCGGCTACCTGCAAAACGTGCTCAAGGACTTTCCCCCGTACTTCCGAGAGTACATGTTTCACAACCTGCTCGCGGACCTCGGCTACACGGTCGTCGACGTGGACTACCGCGGCTCGGCGGGCTACGGGCGCGACTGGCGCACGGCCATCTACCGCCACATGGGGGGGCGCGACCTGCAGGACTACGTGGACGCGGCCGAATGGGTGGGCGACACGTACGACATTCCGGCCGATCGGCGGTTTATCTACGGGGGGTCGTACGGCGGCTTCATGACGCTGATGGCCCTCTTCACTGAATCGGAGCACTTCGGCGGCGGGGCGGCCCTGCGTTCCGTGACCGACTGGGCGCACTACAACGACCCGTACACCTCCAACATCCTCAACACGCCCCAGACCGACTCCATCGCCTACGCTCGCTCCTCGCCCATCTACCACGCCGAGGGGCTGGAGGACCCGCTGCTCATGCCCCACGGCCTCGTCGACACGAACGTGCAGTCCCAGGACATCTTCCGCCTCACGCAGCGTCTGATCGAGCTGGGGAAGGAGGACTGGGAACTGGCCCTCTACCCGGTCGAGGGACACGCCTTTGAGGAGCCCACGAGCTGGGCGGACGAGTACCGTCGCATCCTGGACCTCATCGAGGCGTCCGTGGGGCCGGCAGACGGGTCGGCCTCGACGGACGACAAGGACGACGAGGACGAGTCCTCCTCCGAAAGCTGGTAGCCTCCACGTCCAACTCAGGGGACATTTTTCCCGCTCCTTCCCTCTCCATGCGGTCAACAAAAAAGCCCCGGGGCGGCACCTGCCAAGGCAGAGGCCGCCCCGAGGCGTAGGGAAGTCCCGTTGTGGCTCCCAGGGTCGTGATCGTGCAGTCGGTTACTGCACGACCGTCAGGCGCTGGGTTTCCGTCTGCCCGTCGGCCTCCATGCGCACGAAGTACATGCCACTGGGGAGGCTTCCGGCGTCAAACGTCGTCTCACGAGTTTGCTCCGCCGCCGGCGTGCCCTCGTACAGCGTCTTCACGCGCTGACCCAGCACATTGTGGACCGCGACGGTCGTCTCCACCGACCGCTTCACGCCGAAGGACACGCTCGTCTGCCCGGATGCCGGATTCGGGGCGGGCGCGCTCAGGGAGAGGACCTCGTCCATCCCGACCTCCACAGAGACGACGTCGCTCAAGGTCGTCGACCCGTCCAGGTCCGCCTGTTCGAGGCGGAAGCGGTGGGTGCCCGGCTCCAGGTCCTCCGACACATCGAAGCGGTAGGACTGCGCCTTGGTGGTCGTTCCATCAGAGGCCTTGCTGTCCACAACGCCGAGCTCAGTCCACGAGCCTCCCTCTTCGGCCTGGTGTTGCACGCGGAAACCAGCGTTGTTGGTCTCTGAGGCGGTCTGCCACGCCAGTTCCACCGCCGAGCCGCTTCGTACCGCCTCAACCCCCGTCAGCTCTACTGGCAGGGCGCCAGTACCTGCGTTCTGAACCAGGGCCTCAGCCACGAGTGCACTTGGATCTTTCGCCTGGACCGTGTCAGGCGGACTGACCAGCCCCAGTACAAGAAGAAGGAAAAGGGGCGTAATCCATCGATTCATAGCAACGTGAATGCGTGGTCGGAGCAGCGGAAAAGAGGAATTCAGTAATCTCCTTTAAGATCTACGAATTTTACAGTCGACGTTTTCGATGGCGTACATTAAAAAACGGCCAAGCCGCGAAGTGAGAAAAACGCTTCGTTAGCTATCGTGAATCTCTTACGTGTCGCTACTCCGCAGGCTTGCGCGATTCGAGTTGAAGCGTGAACACGTCGCGCTGCTCGTTGGTGATGCGGAGCGTGTGGGCATCTTCCCAGGTCACGGCCTCCGACTGCCGAAGGCGCTCGTCCGGCAGGTCGATACGGCGCGGCTCCGCGGAGAGCCATCGGTCGCCCTCGTCGGGCCGCGGAAAGAGCCAGACGGACCCGTAGCTCAACACGGCCAGGCGGTCGCCACTCGGGCTGAGGGCCGCCCCTGTTGGCACCGGAATGGTTTCGTGCCGATCCACCAGCGTAAGCGTGTTTACCCGATGGGGCCGCTCGCTGTCGAGCCGATACAACTTGGTTCCCGGCTCCAGCCCATCAATCTGCTGCCCCTCTCGGTGTTTGGTGAGCACGTAGAGCGTCCCGTCGTCCACGAAGAGGCCCTCGGCGTCAAAGTGCCAGTCCTCGGCCGGAAACGTGTCCTGATCCGGATACGCGATGGGGATATGCTTGACCGGCCGCGTGCGCCGATCGTAATAGTACGGCTCCTGAATCACGTAGATGCCGAGGTCCCGCCGCGCGTTGCCGTTGTTTCCAATGTCGCCGAGGTACAGCGTGCTGTCCTCAATGGCAATGTCCTCGTAGTCGATGTGCGCCGCGGCCCCCAGCTGCACGCCCGGCCAGGTGGCCTTGTCACTTGTATCGGCCTCGGCATTGGCGGCGTACTCGTCGGCGTGCCAGGGGGCAACGTGCACGCTCCCAGTGCTGTCGATGGCAAAAATGCGAGGCTCGTCGCCGCTGTCGTTGTGGACCCACCACACATTTTCGAACTGGCGGCTGCGGACGATCCCGCTCATCTCGTCGACCGGCGGGTGGACCACCCGGCCCACGTGGGTCAGGCGATCGCCCCCGTCCTCCTGGGCAAGACTCGGGCCGGCCGTCCCTCCCGTCAGGAGGAGAACCAAACCGATCAAGGGACACAGGCGAGGTCGCATGGGCAGTTCAAAAATAGATGCTGCGAAACAAGTTCGTGACAACGTAGGCACCACGCCCCCACAAGCGAAACGGGCGGCCGCCTCTCGACGACCGCCCGCTCGCTCGGCGTATGTGGCCTGCAGAGGCGTTAGAAGGTGTACTGGACACCAAACTTCATCTGCCACTGCGAGCTGTAGGAGGAGCCCGTCCGGATCTCGTTAAACATGTCCTCCTGATCCATCACCTGGACCTCATCGCCAATGCCATCGCCGTCGGTGTCTTCCACCGAGTCGATGACCTCCTGCGCCGTGTACACCGGCGTGTAGTCGCCGTTGTCCGCGTCCTCGAACTCGTCGAAGGAGGTCAGGTTGACCTGGCCGGCGCCGGCGTAGCGCTCGCCCCAGTCCGTCCCGAAGACGTCTCCGAGCAGGCTGGAGAAGTTGAACACGTTGGCCGTCACTTCCAGGCTCTGCTGCCGCCCGAGGAGGTTCTGGAAGACCTCCAGGCGCAAGTTGAGGTCAAAGACGCCTTCCCACGGCGTCCGGTCGCCATTGCGCTCGGCGTACTGGCCGCGACGGTCGCTGAGGTAGTCGTTATTGCTGATGAACCGGTCCAGGGCCTGCGCCTGGAGCTCCGACGTGACGACGGGCCCGTCCTCCGGATCGACTTCGCCGAAGGTCAGGTTCTCGGCTTGCCCCGGCACGTACAGCAAGGAGTTTGTCCCTCCACGCTCCTGTACCATGTTTTCGCTGTTGTCGATAACGTAGGAGAAGGGCCGACCCGACTGTCCATCGTAGATCAGTGTCGTCGTGAGGGCGAACCGATCCCCAATCTGCTGGCGGTAGGAGAAGCGCCCCAGCACGCGGTGGCCCGTCGAGAAGTCCGACCGGGCGAGGCCAATGTTGTTGGCGCCATTCACGTGCTCCATCCCGTCCCAGAGGGAGTTGATCTGGGAGGAGAGCCCGTCGTTGACCGAGTAGGAGTCGCCGTACGTGTAGGACACATCGGTGCGCAGCCCACTGTTTTCCGTCACGACGCCCTCAAACGTCTTCTGAAGCCGGGTTGTAAGGTTGTAGGAGTAACCCCGGTCCGTATTGCCCACGCGGTGAATGTTCGAGTACCGCGCATCAATCCGCTGGTCCTCCTCAACGGCGTAAGGACTGGCGCTATCATCGAACTCCGACGGGGCCCAAATCGGGCGGTTGTCCGGCCCGTCGAGGGTCTCATTCGGCGGGCGCAGGTTGACGTTCGTGACCAGGACGTTCTGGAGGGTGTTCGAGTACTGCGCCTCGATGGTCCCAACCACGCCGCCCGGGAGCTCCTGATCCAGGCCGAGCGAGGACCGCCAGAAGCGCGGGTTGTAGTAGTCTTCTTCAAACATCTCCAGGCGACCACTCGGAATGAGCTCCGACGGGTCGCGGTCCTGGAAGTCGGCCACTGTCAGGCCGTTCTGGGGGTCCGGGCGGAATTCGGCCGGCCCGAAGGTGAAGTCGACGGTTCCGGTGTTTGTCCCATTGTTGAGGTACATGCCGCCGGGCCACACGAAGGGCTGCCGACTCGTAAAGACCCCCGTGCCCCCACGGACCTGCGTGGTCTCGTCGCCGAAGGCATCCCAGTTAAAGCCGAAGCGCGGGGCCCAGTGGAGCTTAGAATCCGGCGTCTCGCCCGGCCGGGCGCCGTTCAACGAGTAGAAGTTTCCAATCGCGGGGATCGTGGTATCCCGCGGATCTAGTTCCGGGTCGTTCGGCACAGAGGGGTTTTCCGGGTTCGCAAACGCCGGATCGTCGAGGTACACCGGCACGTCGAGGCGAACGCCCCCCGTCAGCGTGAGACGATCGCTCACCGTCCACTCGTCCTGCACGTAAAGGCTGGTGTTGAGCGCCCGGAACGCACCCTGAGCGCCCGTCGCGTCGCCGATCGTTTCCTGGAAACCCGGCTCGTCAAGGTTATTGTCCACGAGCGAGAAGCCGCGGGCGAAGAGGTTTGCAGCCGGCTCGTTGGGATACTGCTGGCAGTCGCTGACGCTGCTGCGGTCCACCGCCGGAGAGGCACAGACAGTCTGTTTAAATTCGTCGATCGCGGTCCCATCGTCGTCCTGGTCGAAAAACTGATACCAGCCGTAGTTGAAGGGGACGAACTTGTTGGTGAGGTCGTAGAGCTCGTTGTGGGTCCCGACCGTGATGGTGTGATCGCCCAGGAACATGTCAAAGTCGTTCGTGAGCGTTAAGACTTCCTGCTCGAGGAAGTTCACCGTCGAGAACGGCTCCCCTCCAAGCTGGATGCCCGCGGATCCGTCGTCGATGTCTACGGTCGGGAACGGCTGGTCGAGGTTCGTATTCCGGTCGTCCTCCACGTTCTTGTAGCTGACAATCAGCTTGTTGGAAAAGTCGTTGCCGAACGTGCTGTTGAGCTCCACCGCGGCGTTCTGGGTGGTATTCGGAAAGACCTCGTTCCGGCTGGAAAACGAAATGGACTGCGGGTTGGCACCAAACGCGTCGACGTTTACCGACTCCGAGTAGTTGTACCGGGCGCTCAACCGGTGATTGTTGTTGATATTCCAGCTAAGCTTTCCAAAGAACTTGTCGCTGTCGAGCGTGGTGGCGTTGCCCTGGAAGCTGCCCGGGTCGTAGCGATCCCCGACAGTCGCATCGAGAAAGCTCAGGAAGTCCTCCATGTCCGACTCCGACTGGATGGCCTCCCCTTGAAACTCCTCGAATCCGCCCTCGAACGGCTGCGGGGAGGACTCACGGTTGATGTCGAAGTTGACGAAGAAGAAGAGCTTGTCTTCGACGATTGGCCCGCCGAGGCGACCGACGTACCGCTCGTTCGTAAAGTCCGGGAACGGCGCATCCGGAAGGTCCTCCGCGAAGTTCTGGTCCCGGTATTCAAAGGTGAACGAGCCCTCGAACTGATTCGTCCCGCTCCGCGTGACTGCGTTCACGGCGCCACCGCCGAAGTAGCTCTGCGTCACGTCGTAGGGGGACACCTCGATGTTGAACTGCTCAATCGCACCGGTGCTAATCGGCGAGGCCCCGGTCTGGCCGCCGTCCGTCCCCTGTGCGGACAGGCCGAACACGTCGTTCGAGACGGCCCCGTCAATGAAGACCGAGTTGTACCGGTTGTTCTGTCCGGCAATCGAAATCGAGGAGCCGTCGTCATCGTCGTTGCCCACGATGGCCTGTGGCGTGAACCGTGCGAAGTCGGCGATCGACCGGTCGATGGTCGGCGCGTTCTGGATGTCCTCCTCGGAGACATTGGTGGACACCCCCTTTCGCTCTTCGTCGAAGATTGCGCCCTGCCCCTGGGCAACCACTTCCACCTCATCGAGCTCCTGGGTCTGCTGCTGAAGCTCAAAATCAAGAGTTTCGGTTTCCCCAAGATCAAGCCGGACATCGGTTTCCCGCTGCGACTGGTACCCGACAAACGAGGCCTCGATTGTGTAGGGCCCGCCGACACGGACGTTGGCGAGGGTAAATTGCCCGTCTTCGCCGGTTGTCGTGCCGTATTCGGAACCGCTCGGCTCGTGAACGGCAACAACGTTCACGCCCGGGAGGGGCTCGTCGTTTTCATCCACGACGGTTCCGCGGATGGAGGCTGACGTCACACCCTGGCCCTGAGCCAAGGTGGGGCAAAAAACCAGTGCTGCAAGAAGCAGGATCGGTATTGTAGCCCAACGTTTCATAACGATGGTGGGTCTGTGGAACGAGTGGCGAGGAAAAAAGGCTCCGCAGGTACGACGCTGGTGATCCCCGGCACGAGCCAACGGTGCACTCACTCCTGCCGGTTGCCTCTCATGTAAAGCAGGTCACCCCGGCACACAGGCGCGCCGCGTCCCTGCAATCCCTACAGTAGTGGATACCTTTGACTTTTTCCAACAGGAAAATTGGTTTCTACAGCTTTCCACCCTGAGATAATACTTCGGTAACCCTTTGCGTCCCGCCTGGGCGTCGATTTTCCTGAAGGACCTCAGACGTCCTGCCCTATCCCCTCCTTCACCGAATCTCATCATTGCCATTTTGCGCGTGTTAAAGTCTTGATATCGCCGGCCCTCCGGGAACTCCGCCCGGGGGCTCGCGCGAACAAATCAGCCCATGTGTTTTCCCAACTTCCTGCCCTCCCATCGTAGATTCCGATACGTTCGCCGAACGGAAGCAGCTCGTAGAGGCGGCCCTTGCCCTGGAACAGGAGGGCGCCGTGCTCACCCACTCGCGCCTGGCCAATCGGGCCGGGCTGGACCGCTCGGTTGTCGAGGCCCACGTGGAAAATCCCGACGCGCTCCTGCCCGCCTACTACGACCTGGTTGTCGACCAGTACCGCCTGCTTGCCGACGCCACCATCGACTACGAGGACTTTACGTTTGAGGAGCGGCTGGCCTCTTTCTTTTACATTCTGCTCGACGCGCTGGGCGAGCAGCGGGCCTTCGTGCAGGATACCTTCGACACCTGGGTTCGCCGGCGCTCCTCCTTTCGGGCCGAGGTTCGCGCCGAGCTCCATGGCCTTCTCACGGACGACGACGTGGTGCCCGCGCCCAACCAGCTCGTCACGGGCCTCTGGCCGGTGCAGGAGGTGCTCACGCAGGTCACGGTGGCCGTCGTCCGCCACTGGATCGCGGACGAGACGGACGACCAGGCCGCCACCACCGCCCTGGTCGACAAACTCGTTTCGTTTGTCGCCGAACTGGTGACCTTCGGTGGCGTATCTTCGGGCCTTGATCTGGCCAAGCACCTCGTGCAGCACGATTCGCTGGGCCTCGGCCGGCTGCCCCTGATCGGCCGGTGGGTGGGCCGCCGCTGACGCTGCTCTGTTTCCCGTCACCCTTTGTCCATGAGCGATCCGGACAACAACGAGGAGTTTCCCTCGACCAAGTTAGAGCGCGGTCGCATCTTTGCAAAGACCGGCCTGCAGGTGGGCAAGAACTACGCGCAGTACCTCGCCGATCGGGTGCGTGGAAAGGGGGGCGGCGACCGCAAGCGCGACTTGAACACACAGAACGCCAAGGACCTCTTCAAGGAGTTTGCCCGCCTACGCGGCACGGCCCTCAAGCTCGCCCAGTCGATGAGCCTCGACACTGGCATGCTGCCGGACGAGTTCATGGAGGTGATGGCGGAGGCCCAGTACCGCGTCCCGCCCATGAACCGGGCGCTCGTGCGCAAGCAAATCCGCGACGCGCTGGGCCGCTTTCCAGAGCTGCTCTTCGACGAGTTTGAAGGCGAGGCGATGGCTGCGGCCTCCATCGGACAGGTGCACCGCGCCCGGCTCAACGACGGCCGCGACGTGGCCGTGAAGGTGCAGTACCCTAACGTCCGCGACACCATCGAGTCGGATTTGTCCCTGGCGCGCACGCTTTTCCGGCGCCTCGTAAAGGGCGGCCCCATCGACGACTACTTCGAGGAGGTGCGCGCCCGCCTCCGCGAAGAAACCGACTACCTGCACGAGGCGGACAACATTGCCTACTTTGCCGAGCAGTACGGGGGTGGCGACCTGGTGACGCCCGAGCCGGTGTCCGATTACACCGCCGAGACCGTGCTTACCATGACGTACGTGGAGGGCCAGCACCTCGACGCGTTCCTGGCGGACGACCCCGACCAGGCCACGCGCGACCACTTCGGCCAGCTCCTCTGGGACTTCCTGCACCGGCAGGTGGCCCACAACCACCGCACCCTCCACGCCGACACCCATCCCGGCAACTTCCTCTTCCGCGACGACGGGCGCCTCGGCGTCATCGACTTCGGCTGCGTGAAGACATTCCCGCAGGCCTTCCGCGACGACATGCTGCGCCTCTACCGCGCCCGGATGGAGGACGACGAAGACGCCATCGACCGGCTCCTGCGCCGGCTCGACATTCTGCAGGACGACATGCCCGCGGACACGGAAACCGAAGTGCGCACCTTCTTCGACCGCTACGGTTCGCTCATCGTCGAGCCGTACCGACAGCATACGTTCGACTTCGGCAACCCGGACTTCCGCGAGCGGCTGCAGGAATCGTTCGAGAAGGCCTCTACGCTTCGCCAGGCCGCCGGCTCGCCTCATTTCATTTTTCTGAACAAGGCGCTGGTGGGGCTGCTGAACCTGCTGATCCAGCTCAAACCGCGCATCGACACGACCGACAGCATCGAGCGCCTGAACGCGGCCCTGAACGAGATCGACGGACGCCCCGTCTCGGTGTAGCGTGGCGCGTTGGACCGTTGGGCGTTACCCCCCGAACGGGCCACGTTACACGTCGAAGAGCGTATCGAAGTACTGCTCCCCCCCGTCGCAGATGATGGTGACAACCGTGGCGTCCGGCTGCTCCTCGCTGATGTCGAGCGCCACGGAGAGTGCCGCTCCTGCACTGGGTCCGATCAGCAGGCCGTGCTCCTGGGCCGACTCCCGAGCCTGCGTGAACGCACGCTCGTCTGCCACGTCGCGCATCTCGTCGATGTAGTCGAACCACATGGTGGGAAGGTCGCCGCCCTTGCCGAGGCCCTCGACCTCTGTGTCGTAGGGCACCGGCTCCTTTCCGTAGAAGGCCGTGGAAATGTTGGACTGCTCGGCGTCGACCCCGACCACGGTGACGTTGCGTCCCGCCGCGGCGGCCTGCTCCTGCACGTGGCGCGCACTGCCGCTCAGGATGCCGCCCGTGCCCATCGCCCCCACGAGGTGCGTCATGCGGTCGCCGGCCTGCGCCCAGATCTCCGGCCCCGTCCACTGGTAGTGCACGCCCGGGTTCGACTGGTTGTGGTACTGATCCACCAGAAACGCCCCGTCGTCTTCCTCCGCGAGGCGCTGCGCCACCGAGCGGTAGTGGTCGGGGTGTCCGCTTTCCACATTGGAGGGACATTCGTACACCTCCGCACCGAACGCCTTCATGTAGCCAATCTTCTGTCGGCTCGTGGAGTCGGGACAGGCCAGCTTGCAGTTGGCGCCCAGCCGATTGGCCACGAAGGCCACCGCGCCGGCCGTATTGCCCGAGCTGGCCTCCACCACCGTGTCGTAGTCGCCCTCCGCCAGCGCCTCCGACAGAATGCCCATCGCGATTCGGTCCTTCATCGACCGGGTCGGGTTTTCCGTCTCCAGCTTGCAGAGCACCCGTCCGCGCTCCGTGCCGGGATACGAGATGAGCGGCGTGTCGCCGATCAGTCGGAGCACGGGGTCGTCGGTGGGGAAGGGCGGGGCCGGAACCGAGTTGGTGCGGGGCGCAGCATCGGTCGACATGAGGACAAGGGGCATTGGTGAGCAGGAGCAAATTTCCGGTAATGGGACCGACGTCCCTCCGGATGTGTTCGCACTTGCCGCGTCAAAGGCCCGCCCTCACCACGCACAGGCCGTGCTGGGACGCCCAACTGCCCTCCTTTTCCGAGCACGAGAACAGTTTTCACGGCTTCTCAACGCTCCTCCCGTTCCTGTTTCTCGGCCTGGCCTCGGCGTCACCTCTTGCGTCCAAGGATGACCGGGCTCGTTGGCCCACCCTGATGGGTCGAGGTCAGGTAGTACCACGCAAACCCCCCGGCGATCACAATCAGCGCCAATCCAAGGCCCACCAGTTCGCCCGCTGAAGTGATCGGCATTGACGTGACGCGGGGACCGAGGATGAGCCCTCCGACCAACAGGACGAAGCCAAACACGAAAATGCCGAAGGACTCAAGGATGCGCTTCACGAGTGTGTGGCCTCCGCCGTGCCGACGAGGTCCGCCAGGATCCAGAGGGAGGGGACCCACAGCCCCACAAAAATGGCGGCCTGGGGACTCCCGCTGAACCAGAGGTAGAGGGACAGTGCGAGTGCCAGGACCCCCGCAACGAAGATCCAGCCTTTGTTACGCATCGGGACGGAGTGGTCGGGAAATTGAATGGATGCGATCAATGCTCGCATCCCATCAGGAAACAAAAAAGCGCCGGACTACACACGGGCAGTCCGGCGCAAATACATCTCCTCGGATGGAGGATCCTTACGCAGGCACGGCCTCGCGGTGCTCAATGCGGGTGCCCAGCACGTCGAGGAACTGCGAAATCCAGGCGACGTGGGCCGACCAGGCGGGGGCGGTCACCAGATTGCCGTCGGTCACGGCCTCCGTCATGCCGATGTCGGCGTAGGTGGCCCCGGCGGCCTCGACTTCGGGCGCACACGCCGGGTAGGCCGAGCAGCGCTTGCCGTCGATCACGTCCGCCGCGGCAAGAATCTGCGCGGCGTGGCAGACGGCCGCCACGGGCTTATCGGCCTCAAAGAAGTGTCGCACGATGTCCAGCACGCGCTCGTTGCGGCGAATGTATTCCGGCGCACGGCCGCCCGGGAGGCAGAGCGCGTCGTACTGGGTTTCGTCGATGTCGTCGAATGTGGCGTTCAAGGCAAAATTGTGACCCGGCTTCTCCGTGTAGGTCTGGTCGCCTTCGAAGTCGTGAATGGCGGTGCGCACCGTGTCCCCGTTTTCCTTGTCCGGGCAGACGGCGTGGACCTCGTGCCCCACGGCCTGCAGTGCCTGGAACGGCACCATGACCTCGTAGTCTTCCACGAAGTCGCCCACGAGCATGAGGATAGATTGTGGCATGGTGATTCCTCCGGATGGCTGGTGAGAATGTCGGGTGAGAAGTGAAGGATTCACATGCCGCATCCGGGAAAAAGATCCGGGACGGAGGGGCCGTCGCGGCTTTTCTTTGGAGGGCCTCTCCTACGCCCCCGAGGGGTCGGACGCCGTGCCGGTCCAGCGGCGCTGCACCCAGGCGTCGACGCTGTAGCGGCCCGGCCCCAGCAGCAGAAGCGCTACGAACACCGTCGCCATCTCTGTGGCGTGCCACGGCCCCTCGCCCGCCGCGAGATGGCTCGCGAACGCAACGACCATGACCACGAGCAGAAGCCCCAGCATGGGGCGGAAAAGCAGACCGAGCATCAGACAAACCCCCCCGACAAACTCTGTAGCGGCCGCCATAAAGCCCCAGAACGTGGGCCAGACCGTGATGCCAAACAGGGCCATGTTCTGTCCGAGGTCGGCCCACTGTGCGGGTCCGCCGGTAATTTTGTCCCATCCGTAAACGTATACGAACGAGATCCCAATCCCGACGCGCAAGACAAGGAGGGCAAGGTCAACGGAGGTCCATCGAGAGGTCGTCATATCGAGAGGCCCTTATGGGGCAGAAGGAAGCGGAAGCGGCCACGCGGGACTACAGATTGTCGTCGAAGCTATATGCGCCCGGGCCGGTAAAGAGAAGTCCGAGGAACAGGACCCCGTAGAGCAACGCCAGTTCCGGACCGCCGTCAATCTCGCCGGTGATGTGGGCCAGGGACGCCACCGCCATGTTCACCACGAGCAGAAGGGCCGCGGGTCGCGTCGCGAGTCCGACGACAACCAGAAGAGCACCGGCGAACTCTGCAACGGCCGCCATGAAGCCCCAGAACGTTGGCAGGAAGCCGACCCCGAGGATGCCTTCCAATACGCCGCCGAGTTGCGCCCACTGCTCGGGACCGCCCGTAATCTTGCTGAGGCCGTGCCCAAATGCCATGTACAGCCCAAAGAAGACACGCAGAAGAAGAAGGCCGAAGTCGCGATACTTGTCGAGATGCGTCCAGATCATGGGTCGAACGCCAGTTGGGAGAAAGGAGGGAGACGGTGACGAGTCGCCGCACAGTATAGGATAGGACCGCCGGCCTGTCCAGCGTCGGGCGCTTCACAGGTCGTAGATCTGGCTGCAGGGTTACTCAATCGTCCACGTGTCGCCGTCGCGGAGGAGCGCGTCGAGGTCGCCCTCGC
>JBKHEM010000043.1:0-18056 GCA_046540815.1 Salinivenus sp. | reverse complement strand
GCCACCATGTAGGAGTAGCCGGGCGAGTCCCAGTCCCAGAATCCGTCGGCGTTGACCGGCGGGGTCTCGTTGATCTGAGAGACGATTTGCCCGATGCCGCCCGAGATAGAGGCGGCCTCCATGATGCCGAACACTGAGAGCGCCACCAGCATGATGGCTGCACAGATAAACTGGATCAGGTCCGTGCGCAGTACCGACCGGAAGCCACCGAGGGTAACGTACGTCCCAAACGTGAGGCTCACGATCACGGCCATCGTCACGATGCCCACCTCCAGCGGCTGGGAGAGCACAGCGCTGAGCACGTAAATTTCGGCCGCCAGCCACGTAAGGTACGCAAAGCTCTGCACGGGGCCCAGCAGCGTCTGCGTTGTGCGGTTGAAGCGGAAGCGCAGAATCTCCGGAATCGACACGCCCGGGAATCGCCGAAACAGCTTGGGGACGAAGAGGAGCCCGATAGTGCAGAGGATCCAGGGGATCGTGAAGATCCAGATGGCCCCAAGGCCGTAGGCGTACCACAGGTACATCTGCCAGGTCATCCAGCCCAGCAAGAGCCAGCCGGCCGCCAGGGACGCGGCGGTCCACCAGCCGGGCACCGTGCCCTCGCCAATCCAAAAGTCAAAGGCACGCTCCCCGTCATCGTCAACGGCCCGCAGGCCAATGAATTGGTATAAGCCAATGGCCACCATTCCAACCAGGAAGGCGACGGCGAAAATCCAGTAGATTGCAAGAGAACTCATCATCTCTGTGGTGTGGGGAGCGAAGCGCAACGGACCTTGCCCCGGCGCACGGGCAGGGCAGAGCGGGGGGAGCGGGCGGTGGTAGGCGCCTCTCAGGGCGCGCCGAGTCGTCGCGAGGCCATCGAGTGGTGGATTCGTGGAGCCTCGCCGTGAGCCATATCTATGGCGCCGCACCAACGTATAGATGTCGCGGCCCAATTGATTATTGCTTTCTCCACCCTCATACAAAGAATGGATGTAGAACTCAGCCTGACGGGGCAATTTGAGGGCACGCCCGGCCTCACGCCGCCTATGTCTCCGTCCCTTGATGCCATCTTCAGCCGGGGGCGAGGGACCGGGAGGGAACCTGCCGCGCTGCATTCAGTGGCACAGAAGTGACTTATCTGCGGGGATTCCCCGCACGACAAAGGGCAAGTCCCGCACGGCCAGCTCCCTCTGAACCCCGTCAGGGCCGGAAGGCAGCAGCGGTAGGAGGTCGCAGCGGCGCGCTGCGGGTCGCTTGCCCTTTTTTCTTTTGGTCTTTGCCGGCGTCCGCCGTCGCCGTCGTCCTTGTCCTGAACCGGCGGGCCCCCCCAGCGTTTATCCGCCCGGTTGCGCAGGGCGTGTGCCCTGCCCCGCGTCGATTTGTCCCATCGTGGTTCATTCGCTCATGCTTCCCTCTACCGTCGCAAGTCTTTTCCCGGTGTTCCTCATGCAGTCGAATGGAGACGCTGGGGGCGGCGGCCTGTTCGGGCTGTTCCTGCCGCTCATCCTCATCTTTGCGGTCTTCTACTTTTTCATCTACCGTCCCCAGCAGAAGCGACAGCAGGAGCACGAAGAGATGGTCAACAACCTGGAGCAAGGGGACAAAATCGTAACCGTGGGCGGCATCCACGGGACCATTCAGAAAATTGAGGACGACAGCCTCCTCGCTCAGGTCGACAGCAAGGGCACCAAGCTCCGCTTCGACAAAGACTCGATCTCCCGACTGCAGGGGGAGGACGAGGAGTAGGCAGGGACCGTGGACAGCCCGCCCTGGGCTCCGTTCGCTCGTGCATCCCCAGATGCAGCCGATCGAACCGGATGGTTTTCCCTCGCGTAACGGAGAGTGTCCGAAAGTTGCGTATGTTTTTTCGGCCCCAGCCACGAACGCGTTTCTCCACCTCCCCATGCCCGCCCGCGCCCCCACCGACACTCCGTTCGACACCATTCCCGAGGCCATTGCGACCGTTCGGGAGGGGGGGCTCGTGATTGTGGTCGACGATGAGGACCGCGAGAATGAGGGCGACTTCATTGGGGCCGCGGAGGCCATGACGCCCGAGCTCGTCAACTTCATGACGAAGCAGGGGCGCGGCCTCCTCTGCACCGCCATCACACCGGAGCGGGCCGAGGCGCTCGACCTCGACCTCATGGTAGAATCGAACTCGGCGGCCTACGACACCCCATTTACCATCTCGGTCGACTACAAGCAGGGCACCACCACCGGCATCTCGGCGGCCGACCGCGCCAAAACCATTCGGGCCCTGGCCGACCCCGACGTGACGCCGTACGATTTTGCGCGGCCCGGCCACGTCTTCCCCCTCCGCGCCCGCTCGGGCGGTGTGCTGCGCCGCGCCGGCCACACCGAGGCGGCCGTCGACCTGGCCCGGCTGGCCGGGTACGCCCCCGCCGGCGCCCTCGTCGAGATCATGAACGAGGACGGCACCATGGCGCGCGTGCCGCAGCTCACGGAGCGGGCGGCCGAGCTCGGCGTGCCCCTGGTCACGATCCAGGACCTCATTGCGTACCGCATGCAGAACGAGCGCCTCGTTAGCCGCGAGGCCCAGATCCAGCTCGACACCGCTTTCGGCACGTTCCGTGTGGCGGCCTATCAGGAACAGCTCACCGGCGACGTCCACCTGGCGCTTCTCAAGGGAGACTGGGACGAGACCGAGCCCGTGCTGGTGCGCGTCCACTCCCAAAACGTGCTGGGCGACGTGCTGGCGGCCCGCCGCGAGGAGTATAGCGAACAACTTGCCAAGTCGCTCCTCCGCATTGAGCACAAAGGGCAGGGCGCCGTGCTCTACATGATGCAAAGCAACCACGGCGAGGGGCTGCTCTCGAAGCTGCAGGACCTCGAGCGCTCCCAGACGCGCGACGACCTGGACCCGGCCGACGTGTCGCTCGACATGGATCACCGCGACTACGGCATCGGCTGCCAGATCCTGCGCGACCTCGGGATCCGCAAGCTGCGCCTCCTGACGAACAATCCCCGCAAGCGCATCGGCCTGGCCGGCTACGGGCTCGACCTCGTGGAGCAGACGCCCATCACGCTGCCCTCGAACGTGGCCGAACACTACCTCGCCAACCCCGGCGGCAAGCTCACCTCGCTCCTCGCCGACCTCGCCAACGGCACCGCCGAGTCCTAACTGTGCTCTCCCCCTCCTTCCCTTCCGCCAATGAACGCGTCGCTCATTTACAAGCTCATTTTCGCCGGGCTCGGCATCTTCGGGACGTTTCTCGGGGCGAGCCGCCTCTTGAACGGGGAGTGGCTGTCGGCCCTCTGGCCGCTGTTAATTGCCGGCTACTGCGGCTACCGGCTCTATACCATGCAGGAGGAGGCAGACGCAGCGTAGCCCGGCGGCGGTCGGAATGGCCCGTCAGGTCATAAATCGGATGAGCCCCATCGTCTCTAGCGCCACCAGCACCAGGAAGCCGCTGTAAAGGGCCAGCAGGCTGCCCGCCTCCGCCGGCTCCAACGACTCGTTGGTGCGCAAAATCAAGAAGAGGGCAATGGTGGCGACGGTAAGCAGCGACATCATGGGCACGGCCGCCGAGAAGTCGACCGTAGCCGCCCCCGCGATCAGGATGCCCGCCGGCACAGCCACCAGCAGGTCAAAGACGTTGCTCCCCAGCACGTTGGCGAGGCTCATGGTGCCGTGGCCCCGGTGGGCCGCCCGCACGCTCACGAACATGTCCGGCACGCTGGTGCCGGCCGCCACGACCGTGAGGCCCCACAGAAACGGCGGCGTTTGGAACCAGCTGCCCAGGCCAATCGCGGCTCGCACCAGCCCCTCGGTGCCCACGAGGATGAGCACGAGGCTGCCGGCCAGTCGCAGCCACTCGCGGCGCGGCCGCAGGCTCTCAGGCACGTCCGTGCCCTCGTAGTCCTTCACCGCCAGAAGCTGAAGGTAGAGGTACAGCCCGTAAAAGAGGAACGGGAGGAGGGCGAGCGAGCGCGTGACCGTGCCGACCCGGCGGGGGCCCGGAACGGGATAATAGATGACGGCCAGCGCAAAGGTGAGCAGCAGCACCGCGACGGACAGCATATAGAACTGTACGTCTTTAAAAACGAGCAACTGCCCTGAATCAATGCGTCCCCCCACGAGGCCGGACACGCCCGGAATCACCAGAATGTTAAACAGTGCGGACCCCACGATGGACGCCACACCCAGGTCAAACGTGCCGTGCACAAGCGTGGCCAGCACCGTGCTCGACAGTTCGGGAAAACTGGAGCCGATGGCCGTAATCACCGCCCCCTGCACCACGATGGGCACCTGGTGGTACACCGCAAGGCGCTGAGCCGACCGCTCCAGCATTCCGCTTCCGACCCAGCAGATGGCCGTCCCTCCCACCACGTATCCGATGTAGAGGGCCAATTGCATCCGGAGCGCTCTGCACGTGCGTGGGACAGGGACAGCGGTCAGAACAAACGGCGTACCGGCCTCGGCCCCCGCTCGGGGACTCAATGTGCCCCGGCGCCTCTCCTCCCTTGTCCATGGCCCCCTTTTCGAAATCGTAGGAGCAGACCTGTACGCATCTGACAATCCCCCCAAAATACGCCGGAGGCTCAGAGTTCCAATTTCCCGCTCTCTTCGTCCCCGCCGGCCGCCTCGTGCCTCCAATCCGCGGGAGCCCCGGAAGGTCGAGCCGAAACGCCACCATCCAGCGCGTCCTCCTTCTTCCCCCCACCCAGCCGGCCCGCCCGTCCGGCTTCGAGAGAAGCAGATGTCGTCCTGTGAATGCCGACGTTCCTTCGTATGTTGATGTGCGTTTGCCTCTTCCCCTATCGGCGCGAAGAGGCTCCCCTCTACGCGTTTCTTCGCACTCATCTCGCCTTCCTTCCATGATCCGACTCGACGACGCCCACCTTCGCCCCTTTCTCAACGACGGCGCCCTCCACGCCCTCCGGTCCCGCGTCGAAGACGCCCACGAGGCCGTCCTCCAGAAAACCGGCGCGGGCAGCGACATGCTCGGCTGGCGCGACCTGCTGCTCGACCCCGACGATGCCCTTCTCGAAGACATCGAGTCCACCGCAGCCCGGCTGCGCCGCGACGCCGACGTCCTTCTGTGCCTGGGCATCGGCGGGTCTTACCTCGGCGCCCGGGCCGTCATTGATGCCCTTACGCCGTACGGCACCGCCCGTCGTCCCGACCCCGCCAGCACAAACGAGGTCGCTGAAGGGGCCAGCGCCCACCCCGACCAGCCCCCGGAGATCCGGTTTGCCGGCCACCACACGAGCGGAGCGTACCTCCGCCAGTTGCTCGATGCGTTGGATGGGAAGTCGGTGTTCGTCAACGTGATTTCCAAGAGCGGCACCACCCTCGAAACGGCCCTTGCCTTTCGCGTCGTGCGGGCGTGGATGCAGGACCGGTTCGACGACGCCAACGACCGCATCCTGATTACGACCGACAGCGACCAGGGCGCCCTCAATGCCCTCCACGATGCACATGGCTTCTACAAGAAGTACGTGATCCCCGACGACGTGGGCGGCCGCTTCTCCGTCCTAACCCCGGTCGGCCTCCTGCCCATCGCCGCGGCGGGCATCGACATTCAGTCCCTGTTTTACGGCGCCGTCTCGGCCTGCGAGGACCTGACGGACGCCGATGCGGATCATGACGCCCTGCGATACGCCGCCCTCCGCGCTCTGCTGCTGGACGACGGATACAACGTTGAGACGCTCGCCGTCTTCGAGCCGAAGCTGAAAGGCATTGGCCAATGGTGGCAGCAGCTCTTCGGCGAGAGTGAGGGGAAGGAGGGCACCGGCCTGTTCCCGTCGGTCGTGCAGTACACCACCGACCTTCACTCCCTGGGCCAGTACATGCAGGAGGGACAGCGCACGGTTATCGAGACGTTCCTGATGCCCGAGCACACCCCCGCCGGCCTCCCCATCCCGAAAACCGACGACGACGTGGACGGCCTCAACTACGTGGCGGGACGCACCATGGACGACGTGACGGACGCGGCATACGACGGCACCGCCCAGGCCCATGCCGATGGTGGCGTTCCGAATATGACGGTGTGGTTCGACCAGATTGCTCCCGGTCCTATCGGCGAACTGATCTACTTCTTCGAGCACGCCGTGGCCGTAAGTGGCTATCTGCTCGGCGTCAATCCCTTCAATCAGCCGGGCGTCGAGGACTACAAGCGCGAGATGTACGAGCGCCTTGGTCGGTAGCCTCTCAGTCGGTCGCCGTCAATCGAACAATTCTACGGCAAACATCCCAATCACTGTCCACAAATGTTGTCCACAATGTTGTGGATAACCCGTGTACGAGTGGGGGACAACTGCCCGACGGTGTGGACGGCGCCGGCAAGCCGTTCCCCGCCGTGCACAACTCCCCCACTTGTCCACGCCCCTCCTCTACTTGTCCACAGTGTGGATGGCTGTGGAAAACTATCGTGGACACTCCGCCGGTGTCTTGTGGACGAGTGTGGAAACGTGGAAAACCTCTCTGTTCTGCCCCTCTGCGCCGCACACTAGCGTCCCGTCTGTTCCCAAGTGTGGAAAACCCTGTGCACGAGACCGGCAATCGTCCACATCCGCCCCGCGTGATTGTTGGCAACTGCGTTATCCACATTTCCACAGGCCCAACAACAACTACTACTCTTTTAAAAATCCCCTTTTGCTTTATTCAAACGGGGCTGTGAACAACTCTCACCGAACCCTCTCTAGGTGATCGGTGCCTGTATATCAGGAGAAGGTCCTTACTTATCCGATATAGCTCCCTGTATCGAAGGAGGCTACCACCACCATCCACTGAGGCTACTATTTCCATTCGACCTGCCACGCATCCGTCCCATCTGCTCGGATCCACACGGCCCCGCGGTTTCTTGTTGTGGATATTCGGGCAGCTGCTTCCGTCCACCTCGCCATGACCTCCTCATGCGGCATCCCAAACTGGTTTCGCTCTCCGACACTCACCACCGCGTGTGTCTCAGCCGAATCGGCTGCCGCCCCAACAAACGCCTCCGTACTGCTCGTCCTTGAGCCGTGGTGCGGTACGGCAACGACATCACTCCGAAGTTGGCGTCCATAGGTTTGAACGAGGTCCTTCTCTGCCTGCGACTCCACATCTCCCGGAAAGAGAATGCTCATTTTTCCATAAGAGAGGCGCAGAACAACGGAGTCATTGTTTTCCGAGTCAAACGACGTGGATTTCGGCGGCCCTAAGACCTCCGCCCGAAGACCACGTCCAATGGAAAGTACATCTCCCCGCTCTACAGATCGGCTCGGCACGTCTCGATCCGCAAGACGCTGCTGAACGTCTTCATAGAGCTCACTGTCGGCCGATCGGCCGTTGTGAAGGACACGCTTCACCGACACGTCCCGGACAATCGACGGGAGTCCTCCCAGGTGATCGCTGTCCGGATGGGTCACCACCACTGCCTCAAGCCGCCCGATCCCCTGCTGCTCCAAATATGGCAGAACGGAGTAGGCTGCCGCGCTGCCAGTGGGGGACCGAGGACCCGTATCAACCAGGACGTGTCGACCCCGAGGCGTGGACACGAGCGCGGCGGTCCCATTTCCAACGTCAAAGAAAATGACGTCGAGAACGGGTCCGCGGTCCAGAACGCTTCCCCACACCGAAACCGTCGCGAGCAGCAGACTGCCCACCACACATCCCCACCGGAGCCGGGGCCGAGGCCACTGGGCCACGCACACGATTGCCAGGGTGAGGGCTCCCAGCACCAGAACGCTGGGGCTTGTCATCCGGATGCCCGCCCACGACAGCCAGGTGGCCCCTTCGTGGGACGTGAGAAGCAAGGCCTGCATGAACACATCGGCCGCGCTTCCAAACGCCGCTCCTGCAACTGTAGAGAGGGATCCAATGGTAACCATCGCCAGTGCGGCAGCCAGTCCCAAAGCCGTAAACGGAATTCCCGCCACGTTCAGGAGCAGCCCGGCCACGGACACCCATCCGAAGTGGTACAGCAGCACGGGCGCCGTGGCGAGGACCGCCGCCGCGGAGGTCACCACCAGCGACACGGCGTAGTCGACGGCCACAGAAGACCGCCAGTTGTCGGGGATCGGGGACGAAAGTCGGGGCTGGAGCGTCACAATTCCTGCCACGGCCGTCATGGAAAGCTGAAATCCCACGTCGAACAGGGCTGCAGGGCGTGCGGCCAGCAAGACGAGCGCGGCCACCCCCAGCGTGTTCAACGGATGCGAAGACCGCTGCAGCACAACGCTCCCGATGAAGAGGGTTGCCATCACCACGGCCCGCACCACCGACGGCCGGGCGCCGGTGAGGGCCATGTAAAACCCAAGCAGGACAACCGTGAGAATCGCCCGTCCAACCTCCATGGCGCGCCACGGAATTCGGAATCGCATGAGGAGGGGCTGAAGCAGGACATAAAACACCATTCCCACCAAGAACACGTGAAGCCCCGACACGGCCAGGAGGTGCATGAGACCGGTACGTGCAAAGTCCTCCCGCTGCGCATCTGTGATGCGGCCGCGGTCGCCGAGGAGGAGGGCCTGCAACACGGCCTGCCCGCCATCGCTGGGCACGTATCGGTGAATCTGCGTCTCCAGGTGCCGGCGCCCCGCCACCACAAGATCGATCACACCACGATCCGGTCGAGACCGGATGTCGATGTCGGTCGGGTCGCCCACGTACATCGTGCAGCACGTCCCCCGCCGGGCCAGGTACGCCGCGTAATCGAACCCTCCCGGGTTCCGCTGTCGGGGGGCCGGGCGCAGTGCCCCGCGGAGGCGAACGGAGTCGCCCTGCTCTACACGAGGGAAGGAAACCGGTCGGTCGGTCCAAGGAGGAGACTTCAGCGTCACCCGAACGCGGCCCGTAACCTGGACCTCGGCGCCCCCGGCTGCCACACGATCTACGGCCACGGTGAATCGCGTGTCCGCGTCGGAGCGCTCCGGCGCACCGGCCACAACCCCGCGGACGGATACCTCGTCCTCAGTTGCCTCGGCCACAGGCTTCAGTGCGCGCGGGGATGGGGTTCGGTCTATCGCATGGCGCGCTGCGCCGACGCACACCACCAGGAGAACAAGGCCCACGAGGCGGCCCAGCGGTCCAAGAGTCACCAGCCGGCGGCGGTCCCACCAGTCCGCCCCGCCAAACACGATCAACCCCAGGCCGACGCCCCCAAGCCAAGTTGCCACCGTTCCGGGGCCGCCGAGGTGATCCAGGGTAATCCCAAGCGCAAACGCCCCTGCAACAAGGAGCGAAGGATAGGCCGACCAGTGGACGTGCGTGCCGGGACGCATCCGACGAGAAAGAAAAAGACGGGGCGGACGGGCCCCAAGTAGACACGCCCGCCCCACACTCCATAACTTGACCCGCGCTCCCGGATCCAAGATTACAGGAATCTATTTTCCCTCCCGAACCTCCAACGGTAGCGGCGTTGTAAGCCCTTTCCGCGTTCCACGAGTGGCCCGTGTCCCACACCGTTCCTCGGTCACCCTCAGTACGGCCCTATGAGTACCCGCCGCGAGGCCCGCATCCATGTCATGAAAGCCCTCTACGCCCACGAGCAGGCGGGAGACGCCCCCGAGCATCTGGTGGCCACACTTCTGGCTCCCGAGCTGAAAGGCGATGGAGAGGCCTTCGACTTTGCAGAATCCCTCTTCCGGACGACGCTCGACACGCTCGACACGGCCGACGAGATCATCCAGGAGCACGCCACAAACTGGGACCTTCCGCGCATCACGGTCGTCGATCGGGCCCTGCTCCACATGGCCGTCACGGAGTTTCTGGAGTTTGAAGAGATCCCTCCGAAGGTCACAATCGATGAGTCCATCGAGATCGCAAAAACCTACAGCACACCCCGGAGCGACCGATTCATCAATGGCGTCCTCGACTCCATCCTGATGGAGCTTGAGCGCGAAGGCCGACTCAACAAATCAGGGCGCGGCCTGATCGGCATCGAGGCCATTCGCGAGCGGGCCGAGTCTTCCGGATGACCAAGGAGCCCGAGTTGTCATTCCAGGCCGCGACCGAGATCATTAGAATACATCTCTTGCCTGGACGCCGCTTCTCTTCACGGCCCCCCGTCACGATTCGAACACACGATGGGTCTGATCGCAATCGGTGATATTCACGGCTGCGCAACGTCGCTCGACGCTCTGCTTCTGAAAGTAGATCCGTCCCCCGACGATCACCTCCTCTTTGTTGGGGACTACATCGATCGCGGTCCCAACTCCAAGGGCGTGATTGACCGTCTGTTGGAGCTTCGAACCGAGGTCGAGTGCACCTTCCTTCGGGGCAATCACGAAGCGATGATGCTGGAATACCTCAACACCGGCACGTCCACCCTGTGGCACGTGAACGGCGGCCGGTCCACCCTGCGGAGCTATGCCGCAAACGGGGCCTCCGAGATTGACATCCCCGACGCCCACGCCGAGTTCGTTCGCGACACAAAGCTCTATCACGAGACTGACGATTTCTTCTTCGTCCACGCGGGCCTCGATCCCCATCGCACCATCGCCGAAAATCTTGAGGAGGCGCAGGAGCGGACCTTTTTGTGGGAGCGGAGCCACCTGGAGGCCAAGGAGCTGGCCTGGGAAAAACCCGTGGTATGCGGCCACACGCCGCAGCCGCAGCCCATCAACCGGGAAAAGCTCCTCCTCATCGATACCGGATGCGTATACCACATGCAGCCGGGGATGGGGCGGCTCACGGCCGTGCACCTACCCGAGCGCGAGTTTGTAGATGTGGCCTACGCCGACGGGTGAACCCTGGTCGATTCCACTGAGGCGGAGGAACAACCCGCTCTAGCGCGCGATACACCCGGCTTGCGTCATTCTCGCAGGCCCAAAATACCCGCTTTACATGTCGTTACAGTGTGGCCTCGTCGGCCTTCCCAACGTGGGCAAATCCACCCTCTTTAACGCCCTGAGCAACGCCGGCGTCGACGCCGAAAACTACCCGTTCTGCACGGTCGACGCGAATGTGGGCGTGGTGCCCGTCCCCGACGATCGCCTGGAGCGCGTACAGGAGCTTGCCGACTCGCCGAAGGCCGTTCCCACCACCATCGAGTTTGTCGACATCGCCGGACTTGTGAAGGGGGCCTCCAGGGGAGAGGGTCTGGGCAACCAGTTTCTCGCCAACATCCGCGAGGTCGACGCCATCATTCATGTCGTCCGCTGTTTTGAAGACGACAGCGTGGCGCACGTAGATGGCTCTGTGGACCCGGTCCGCGACGTGGAGACCATCAACACGGAGCTCCTGCTGAAAGATCTGGAGACCGTTGAGAAACGGATCGAAAAGCTGAAGCCTGCGGCGAAGAAAGGAGACGAAGAAGCGGCCGAGAACCTTCCGCTCTTCGAGCGCCTCCGCGATCATCTCAGCGACGGCCGCTGGGCCCGTACCTTTGACGCATCCTCCGACGATCAGGCGCTCGTGGACGAACTGTTTCTGCTCACGGACAAGCCGGTGCTCTACGTGGCCAATGTCGGCGAGGAGGCTCTGCCTGAGGGCACCGCGTACGTGGAACAGCTTCGCGCGATCGCACAGGAGGAAAACACGCAGGTGGTGATGATCTCCGCGGATCTGGAGGCGCAGATCGCCGAACTGGAGCCCGACGAGCGCCAGATGTTTCTGGACGACCTGGGGCTCCAGCGCTCCGGACTGGAGCGCCTCATCCGGGCCGCCTACGATGTGCTGGACCTCATAACGTTCTTTACGGCGGACGAGAACGGAGCCTACGCCTGGACCATTGAGAAGGGCACCCGTGCGCCCCAGGCCGCCGGACGGGTCCACACCGACTTCGAAGAAGGATTCATCCGAGCCGAGACGATTCACTTTCAGGACTTCGATGCGGCCGGGTCCGAGAAAGCGGCACGTGACGCGGGCCTCATCCGGACCGAAGGCAAGGACTATGTTGTGGAAGACGGGGACGTGATGCAATTTCGCTTCAACGTATAGCACGTATCGCCCGACCCTCCTGCGTCTCTGCGGCCTAGGCCTTTTCTTACCGGAAGACCAGTTCCTTCCACTCCTCTCATCTACTCATGGCCCATCCTCGCACCCTGCTCGTTTTCGTTTTTCTTCTCGCCGGGGCCCTTGCGGCCGGATGCGGAGGGGGGGGCTCGTCCTCCTCGGATGAGCCTGCTTTCACCGACACCGTGGACGCCGAAACCAAGGCCGATTCTTTGGCGCTTCGTTTGATGGAAGCACACGGTGCCGATGCATTTGCTTCGGCCCCCTACCTTCGGTTCAACTTCGCAATAGAAACGTCGGAAGAAGAACAGGTGGTGGCACGGCACTTCTGGGATCGGACGACGGGCGAGTACCGCGTGGAGTGGCAGCCCGGTCCGGACTCGAACTACGTCGCTCTGATGGACGTGGGCAGCGTGGAGGACCAAATGCCCGAGGGAACAGTCTACCTGAACGGCACCGAACTGACGGGCGAGGCGGGTGAGGAGGCGCGTCAGCGTGCCTACGGCCGCTACATCAACGACACTTATTGGCTGTTGGCGCCGCTCAAAGTGTACGATTCCGGGGTAAACCGAAACTACGCCGCAGACTCGTCGACCACCGATCACGAGGTTCTCCGCCTCACGTTTGGTGACGTGGGCTTGACACCAGATGACACCTACTGGTTCTACGTCTCGACCGAGACCGGCCGGCTCGACCGGTGGAGCATGCGCCTGCAGAACATGCCGGAGGACGCGGCGCCGCGGGCCTACGACTGGACCGACCACGTGACGCTCGACGCACCTGCGGGCGAAGTTACTCTTGCCCGGCGCCACGAAGCTGTCGGAGAGGACCAGGCCATCCTCACGAATCAGCTCGCCCTCCCGTCGTCGCCGCCGAGTGGAGTTTTTTCCACCCCTACCCCCATGCTTTCCGCCGACGAGTAGCCGTTCCTCAATCAAGAGGACCCGATAACGGACGACTGCCGTGGACTACCGGTTTCAAATTGCACGTCGCTATCTTGCCAGCCGCCGGGAGGTGTCGCTCATCTCCATCATTACCGGCATCTCGATGACGGGGGTTACCCTCGGCGTGGCCGCTCTAATTGTCGTACTCTCCGTGATGAACGGGTTCTACGACTTTGTGCGCGACCTTCTCGTGTCCGTCGACCCCCACGTGCGGGTTGTCAGCGCGGGCGAGCAGGGGATTTCGAATGCTGACTCACTACTCCAGGTGGCCCGGTCGATGGATTCTGTACGCTCGGCGGCCCCCTACGTGGAGGGCAAAGCCCTGCTCGTGCATCAGGGAGAGGCCGAGTCCAACCAGATTGTTCAGGTGCGGGGCGTGGAGCCGGAGGCCGCGGGCCTTGCCCCCCCAATGTCGATGGGCGCGTTCGATGTAGAGCGACGCTCGGACGGCGGAGACGGTCTCGTGATGGACCAGGTGTTGGCTCGAGAGAGAGGACTCGTGCCCGGTAACGCCGAGCGCGACGCCAGCACCGTTGGGCTTCTTTCGGCACCGGCCATCGAGCGCACCCTCACGCAAGTTTTTTCTGGGTCCCCCGTCCGCCGCTTCGAGGTTCGGGGCCTCTTCGACATGCAGGCCCCGACCGACCGCCAGCGCGTTTTCATTGGACTTGACGCGGCTCAGCGCCTCTTCCGAACCGACGGGCACGTGACCGGGCTCGACCTCCGTCTCGACAATTTGGAGCGGGCCGAGGCGGTGAAAGCCCAGCTCCAACGCCGCCTGGATCCCGAGCGCTACACCGTACAGACCTGGTACGATCTCCAGCAGTCGCTCTACGACGTCATGCGGGTGGAAAAGTGGGGCGCATCGGCCATTCTGGGGCTTATCATCATCGTGGCGGCGTTTAACATCGTGGGCTCCCTCACCATGGTCGTGATCGAGAAGCGGCGCGACATCGGGGCTTTGCAGGCCATGGGGGCATCGAAAGCGGACATCCGGACCATTTTTCTCCTGGAGGGGGGGCTGGTGGGAAGCGTGGGCACCGGACTGGGGTTGGTCCTGGGCGTCGGGCTGTCTCTCATTCAAAAATACTACGAGGTGGTGCCGATGGCCCAGGCCGAGTCGTTTCTCATCAGTGCCTATCCCGTGTCCATTCGGCTTCTCGACGTGGTGCTCATTGGAGCGGTGTCGTTCGGGCTGTGCCTGCTGGCGTCGCTGTACCCGGCGCACCGGGCCGCGTCCATCGAACCGGCCCAGGCCGTGCAGATTGACGCGTAACCCCCACACGACGCCCCATCAAAATGAACGGCGGGCCGGTCCTTGCGTTCGTGCTTTCGCAGATCCTATCCGCCGATGTTCCCTCGCCATGATCAACGACGCGTTTGACCACCTCATTGGGCTCCCCGACCGCCCCGAGAAGCCGCGGGAACGGGGACTCACGCACATGCTGGACAAAGGTCTGTCCGCGGAACGCGTCGAGCAGATTCTGGAGGTGGCGTCCGATATCGTGGACCTTGTGAAGCTGGGCTGGGGCACTGCTGTCGTTACGCCGAATCTGGAACGGAAGCTCGATGTGTACCGGGCGGCCAACATTCCGTTTTTCTTCGGCGGGTCGTTGTTTGAAGCGTATTTTCTGCGCGATCAGGTGGACGACTACCGGCGGCTTCTAGACCGGCTGGACGTGCACCACCTGGAAATCTCGTCGGGGGCCGTGTCGATGCCGCACGAGGACAAGCTCCAGTTTATCGAACGCTTCGCAAACGACTACACGGTCCTGAGTGAGGTCGGCTCCAAAGATGCGAGCAACATCATGCCGCCGTACCGATGGGTGGAGGACATGCAGGCAGAATTGAAGGCGGGCAGCTGGAAGGTCATTGCCGAGTCGCGCGAGGCAGGCACGGCGGGTCTTTTTCGCCCCAATGGAGAAGTGCGCACCGGCCTTGTCGACGAAATTTTGGCCCGCGTCAATCCCCGCGACATTATCTTTGAGGCACCGAACAAAGAGCAACAGGCCTGGCTCATCCGAAACCAGGGAGCCAACGTAAACCTCGGCAACATTCCTCCAGACGAGGTACTTCCCGTTGAAACGCTACGGCTCGGCCTGCGGGGCGACACGCTTTTCGAATTTCTCAGGCCGGGCGTCACTCCCCACCCGTCCGGCGGAACGCCGTCTGGGGACGGACAGTAGGTGCTCTGAATCGGGCCCCGGCACGGGACTTGTCCCGTCTTCACGAACAATGATGGGCCGAACACTCTAATACCATTTTGCCGCTAGACTGCGCGGCCCGGCTTCAGACTCACCGCAATCGTTCACTGATTTAGAGCGTGCCATGGCACGGAAAGACGATATCACCGGCGAAGGCCCTGTGACGGGCAACAGCGTGTCGGATTCCAACAGGAAGACGAACCGCCGTTTTCAGCGGAATCTACAAAAGAAACGGTTTTACATCCCGTCGCAGGACCGCTACGTAACCCTCAAGGTCTCGGCCAAAACGCTGAAGACCATCAACAAGAAAGGCATTGAAGCGGTGTTGAAGGAAGCCCGAAAGCAAGGCTTTGATGTGTAGCGCCTGCGCCACGTGGCCTCAGGCCGCGGCCCCTCTCGCTTGATCTACCACTACCCCCTACGATGCTATGGCTCAGGGCGACCGCGTACAAGTCATTCTCGAATGCACCGAGGAGCCGGGAACGTCCCGCTACCACACGACCAAGAATCGGCGGAACGACTCGGATCGGATCGAAATGATGAAGTACAATCCCGTTCTTCAGAAACACACCCTTCACCGAGAGAAAAAGTAACCCATGGCTGCACAAAGCAACGACAATCCGGGCTCCCGCAAAATGGCGAAGCTCGTACTCGCCGAGAAGCGCGAGAACGGGAGCTATGGATTTCGACAAAAGATGGTGCCCCTCGACGAAGTCGAAGACGAACTCGAGGCGGCAAAGGAGTAGCGTTGATCCAGACCGGGGCGTAGCGCAGTCCGGTTAGCGCACCTGCTTTGGGAGCAGGAGGTCGCCGGTTCGAATCCGGCCGCCCCGACCAGCCGGGCGCCGTCCCGGCCCGACGCGCCCGTAGCTCAGTTGGATAGAGCAGCGGACTTCAAAGACGCGTCCCCCAGACGCGTAGCAGGAGCGCCCGCCCGGAACGAAACGTGCGGGATGACCGGCGCTGTATCGGGGAACCCCCACGTTGATGTCGGCTTCCGAGCACTGATTGGCGAGCGCACCCTCTCAACGTGTGCTGTCTGCGATTCGATGTCGGCCGGGCAATCCCGAGGAAACCGACGAGCTGCGCCCGTGCAGTCGTCGGGATCCGTAGAGGCCATACGCGCCGCACCTGAGATGGTGAAGAGATGGTCCACCCTCCCTCAGAGCTCAGAAGCGTTCTGTCGGGCTCATGGGGCGAAAGTCCACGGGAGGTCGCTAATCCGCAGGTCGCAGGTTCGAATCCTGCCGGGCGCGCCACTTTTCAAACGCACTTCCTGTCCCGAGGCGAAGGGAACCCGACGGAAAATGACCCCATTTATATAGCCGGTTCTGATATGAGATGGTGACGTGGCCGAGTGGTCAGGCAGAGGCCTGCAAAGCCTCCTACGGCGGTTCGAATCCGCCCGTCACCTCTGTCCCTACCCGCCGAGTGCCTCCTGCTTCGGCGGGATTTTTTGTAGGAGCGTTTGGCAGGCGATGTTGAGCGGGCACATCTCCCTTCTCAAAGATTCCGTCGTTTACTGAGAAGGGCCTCTCCCCCCAGAGTCCTCCTCGGGGGCGCGGTCGGGGAAGCGCTCCAGTCGCGTCGTATCTGAGCGCGCAGTGGTATCGACCGCAACAGTATCATCGGGGGACTGAACCGAGTCAGGATCGTCCGTCGTGAAGAGCCGAATTTCTGTGCCGGCCCGGACCTCCGTATCAGGGGGGCGCCCTTGCTGGCGAACGTAGAGCTCCTCCAGGGCGTCGGTGCTGTCCGCCTGGCTTGACTGTGCATCGGCGGTGTCGGCGACCGACGTATCCACCACAATAAAGCGAAGCTGATTGTCTAGTAGCATGCGTTGAGCATCAGCTACAGTGCGACCCACGACCTCAGGCACCTCAACGGAGCGCTCCCCAAGCCCTGTACTGTACCAGAGGTCTACCGTAGAGCCCTGCTGGAGTGAGTCGCCCGGAGCAGGAGACTGGCGAGTAATGGTATTTGCGTATGGGGAAGGAATGGAGTCGGGTTCGACGGTGCCAACCTCTAAGTCAGCGGCCGAAATTCGGTTTTTTGCCTCTCGGACCGAAACCCCGTTCAGGTCAGGAATCTTGACCATGGGCACCTCTCCAGAGTTGACCGTCAGGTACACTCGGCGTCCAGGCTTCACAGTTGCGCGTGCGAGTGGCGTCTGGTCCACAACAATCCCTTGATCGACATTTGGGTTGTACCGGCCCACCTGCCGTTGCACGTCGAGGCCTTTTTCCTCCATGGTGGCTTTGGCGCTTTCGAAGGGCTGATCTTCCACGTTTGGGACGCGCACTGATGCGTCGTGCCGGGTGTATGAAGGCATGACGACGGCGTCAAGCAGGACGTAAAGCCCGACCCCGACTACAAAAAACACGCCCATGCCTCCCCAGAAGTATGGGTTTCGCCTGAGTGTTTGGAGCCAGTGAAGAAAGGGGCGGAATACGGACTCCCAGGACATAAGGAATAGAAACTGCTAGGAAGCCTGTGCCTGCGAACCAGACACATCAAGTGAAGGAACGATGCCAGGGAGTTGCCCTGTTCCGAAGAGAAAGCAAGCAGGGTAGTTCGGCGCCAGGTCCGTCCAGAAGCGGGATTGCCGCCAAGCAATCAGATCACGGAGACCACACACCTACTTTATTCCTGTTTCATGTGGGAGTGGGAAACCAAGCGATGGGCTCTATGTCTAATGGGACGCTGCAATCGAGAGGGGGCGCTGACCCTTGATCGCAGAATGTTCTTTTTTTCTATCAGGCTGGTGATCGGCGGAAGAAAGTGCCAACCCTCCCTAAGTGTACAGAAGATGTGAATACACGAAAGGAGGCTTGACAAATGACGCCAATCACCGTACTGTTAGAGTCCGCGCAAAATGAAAAATCCGATGCGCGAGAGGAAAATTTGTTCTTTGACGGAATTGGAAGCATAGCGAGTCCTGGTCGATTCCTTTCTCGCCTCACGGCGGAAAGCGAGTTCGATCGATTAGAACAAACTTTCCTACTACGGAGAGTTTGATCCTAG
>JBKHEM010000042.1:0-18177 GCA_046540815.1 Salinivenus sp. | reverse complement strand
ACGACCCCCGTGAGGACGAGCACGAGAACGACGGCACCGAGTACGTCGAGTCGAAGGCCGGTGGAGAGGCGGTGGACGGCACGGAGGCCCACCTGGAGGCTTTCCTGCAGGGGGCCGGCGAGCGAGGGAAGCATCACGAGGCCGGTGCCCAGGCCCGCCACGACGAGGAAGAGAAGCACGATCTCGATCCACGGGATGGCGGGGGCGGGAGCCAAGCCCACGCGGTCGGCCACCTGCTCGGCAAATTCCTCCGGCAGATCGCCCTCCGGCGCCTCGCCGAGTACGGCGTACACGTGGTGGTACGCGGCCGCCTCCGGGTCGTCTGTGTCGGGCGGCGGGCCGTCGCCGCGGAGGTGGCGGTCAAAGGCGTCCTGCAAGTGTCGGTCTCGGTCGGTCATATCGTGAGTTCCTCCTGGCCGTAGTGTTCGGTGAGCCAGTCTTTGAGTTTTTTCCGGCCCCGATACAGGTGGCTTTTGACTGTGCCCTCGGGGTTATCCATGATGTCGCTGATTTGGGATACACTCATCCCCTCCAGATGATACAGGGTGAGCGCGGTTCGGTAGTGCTCGGGCAGGGCCGCGAGGCCGCGCCGCACCACGTCGCGCTGTTCACGATCTTCCGTGGGTTGTTCGGTGTCTGCGTTTGGATCTTCGACTCGGTTGAGGGCGGCCCGGGCGTCGGGCGCTTCCCCATCAGGGGCCGGGGCGTGGTCGGCGTACAAGGGCATCTCCTTTTTCTCCAGGTGATTGAGGCACGTGTTGCGGGCAATGCGGGCCAGCCACGTCGACAGCTTCGACTCAAATCGAAAGCCGTCGAGGTACCGGTACGCGCGCACAAACACGTCCTGGCACAATTCCTCGCGGTCGCGCTCGTCGTCCACCATTCGGAAGACCACGTGCTTCACGAGCCGCTCGTACCGTTCGATAAACGCGAGAAAGGCCGCGCGGTCCCCGTCAAGGACCTGCTCGACCAGCTCGCGCTCGGTACGTTCGGGCTCGTGATTCATGGCACCCCAATAGACAGGCAGGTCTGCCGACAGGTTGCACGACCCGACCGGCGCCCCGTTTCAGGAAAATCAAACATCGAGCAGAGGACCCGCTGCAACCCGTTGCGGAATGGGCCTGTCTGTTGAGGGTGCACGGGGGACCGGCTTCGTGCTCGCTCCTTCTTCCTTCATCAAATTCTTCCTCCCATGGGCTCCGTTGAAGTTCTCGTTCCCCTCGGCTTTTTCGCCCTCGTGGGCCTTGTCATTTGGCTCCTTACCGACACGATTCTTCGGTGGAAGGCGATGAACACCCGGGCCTCGGAGGGGGTCGCCGAGGCGGTTTTGAACCGCCGCTGGACCGAGCCCAGCACCCGGGCGGCCCTGAAGTGGGGACTGGTGATCCTGTCGCTGGGCGCGGCACTGATGCTCGTTGACCTGCTGTCGATCCCCTTCGATTCGCCGCTCGCCTACGCGCTCTTGTTGCTGGCAAGCGGGACTGCTCTGCTTGGCTATTATCTGGTGGAGCGTGATGCGGACGATGAGCGGCCGCCCCACCCGGCGGAGCAGACCCGTTCCTCCCGGGAGCCCCGTCCGGAGACGGAAATGCAGGACGAGTGGTAAGGGCACACCCGGTCTCCACGGTACTCGTCCGTCTCGAGAGAATTGGCCTATCCGCGGGGGCGAAGGGGGCGCAGCACCACCTCGGAGATGAGGTGGTTGGCCGGCGCCTCCAGCACGTGAAGCACCGTATCGGTCACGTCTTCCGGCGTCAGGGGATTGTCCGTCTTCTCGACCCCGGCCACGTCGAAGAAGTTGGTGTCGATGGAGCCGGGATAGAGGCAGGTTACGCGGATGCCGTCGTCGCGGACCTCCTTCATGAGCGCCTCGCTGAAGCCCCGCACGCCAAACTTGGAGGCGTTGTAGGCGGTGAGGTTGGGGTTGCCAAGGAGGCCCGCGATGGAGGCAATGTTCACGATGTGGCCGCCAAAGCCGTGATCTTGGTTCTGTTCGCGCATCGTGGGCACGGCCTCACGGGCACACAGAAAGACGCCGCGCAGGTTCGTGTCGATCTGCACGTCCCACTCGTCGAGTGACAGCTCATCGACCGGGCCAAACTGCCCCAGGCCCGCGTTATTGATGAGGATGTCGAGGCGACTGCCCTCCTCCTGAATGGTCTCGAATGCGTCGGCCACCTGATCCTCATCCCGTACGTCGCACGACAACGGGTAAAAGGCCGCCCCAATCTCCTCCCGTAGCGCCTGCAGTTTGTCGGGGCTCCGGGCGAGCCCAAACACCGTGCTGCCGCGGGCGGCGAGCGTGCGCGAAAGCTGGGCGCCTAGGCCGCTGCTGGCCCCGGTGACGACGGCGACGGTATCGGAAAGGTCCATTGGAGCGCGATCTCAATTCGGAATGCCAGAACAACAAGACGTACACTATACCTGTTCTCCGCTTGTCGGATCGGCGCTCCTGCTGAGGATTTGGTGAGTTTGGGTCCCGCGGCCCCGTTGGACTACTGGTCGTCGTCCTCAAAAATGCCCTCCGGAATTCCTTCGTTCACCTTCACGGACCGAACCGTTGTCGTCATCGGTTCACCGGCCATCATGTCCTGCATTTTTTCAAACTTGTCGCCCATCATGCTCTTCATCTGGTCGCGCTGCCGCTCGGACATCTCGGCCATCTTTTCTTTTAACTGTTCCATCTGGCGCTGTTGCTCCTCGCTGATGTTCATGTCCATCGACAGTTCAGTCTCGTAGGGAATGGTGAGGCCCTGTTCCGTGCGATAATCTCTGAGGTTAATGGTGACGGAACTGGGCGACGGGCCGTCCGTCTCCTGCGATTGCATCTTTATCATCATGCGGGTGGGGACGAACCGCTCTGTATCCACATAATAAATCATCGATTCTGCCCCACTGTCCATCTCGTCGTACACAGCTGCGGGATTGTCGATGCGGAGGACGTGGCTTTCGCGTCCGTCGATGGATTCGGTGCCGTCGTACGTGGCGTGCTCGGCGAACCGGTCAAGGTCAGCCGGGAGGGCGGACGTGGTGGCGGGCGTGGAGCCGACAGCGTCGAAGGCCGGCACCTCGTCGTTCATGCGCGTGGTCGTCTCGTACCTCGGGTCGCCTCCCTCCGTGATCTTGCGGTGGTACGACGTATACGCGTCGGTCTCGATGACGTAGTTGTCGACGGTTTCCATCTGCTCCTGGTAGCGGGCGCGGATCTCCTCAATGACCGACTGGGCGGACTGGGCGGCCGCCGGTGGGACGACAAGAAAAAGAGAGAGCAGGACCAGGACAAAAAGGGAGCGGGCGTGACAAAGCATGGCTGAGAACAAGTTGGGAATGGGGGGGCACAAAAGGGCGGAACTGCAGCGGACGGAGTCGCCGTTTGGTCTTCGAAAATGTGCAGCCTCTTACCCTATTATAAAACGTAAAGATCCGGTGAGCCCGGACACTTCAATGGCAACGTCCGACGTAAATCCCAAAGAGGAAATGCAGCGCCTCCTGGATGCGGGGGGCCGTCCCCCCCGGGATGCGGATCCCTTCGCGTTCGGGGACACGCGGCTTTCCCCGGCTCGGGTGATCGAGTTGCTCCGCCCCCACATGCGCGAGCGACGGCTGCGGCGGATTCAGGAGGTGGTGTCCGAGCGGACGCGCACCGTCGTGCCGGTGGTGGAGGGGCTTGTCAATACCGGGAACGTGAGCGCCGTGATGCGGTCCGCCGAGGCGCTGGGCTACCAGGACCTGCACGTTGTAAAAGGGGACAACACGCGCTTTAAGCACTCGGGCCGGACCTCGGGCGGCGCCGAAAACTGGCTTGATCTGTGGTACTGGGAGGGGCCGAGCGGCTGTGCCGACGTGCTGCACGACGCTGGCTACCGGCTCGTGGCCATGCACCTCCATGCCGACACGGTGCCCATTCGCGAGATTGACTTCACCGAGCCCACGGCCCTCGTCTTTGGCAACGAGGAGGCGGGGGTGTCCGATGCGATGATGGACAAGGTAGATGCCGCCTGCGTGGTGCCCCTCCCGGGCTTCACCGAGAGCTTCAACGTGTCGGTGGCGGCGGCCGTGGCGCTCTACCACGCCCAGCAGGATCGTCTCAATCGCCAGGGCGTCCACGCGGACCTGTCAGACGAGGAGCAGGCCCGCCTCACGGCCCGTTTCTGCCTGCGGAGCGTGACCCACGCCGAGAAGATCATCCAGCGAAAGCTGAACGAATAGGCGGGCCTACCGAGACGATGCCTCGGAGGTCGCCTCTCCAAGGTCAGACTGGAGCCGGCGCCGAACGGACCCGTCGGCTTCTTCCCACTGTGCGGCGAGGGCCGATCGGGCCTGCTGTGCAACGTCGTTCTGCCCCGCCTGCGCGGCCGCTTCGGCTTTGCCCATCAGGGCACGGGCACGGTCCGGGTAGCGCTCCAGCGTCGTGGTAAACTGCGCGAGGGCGTCCTCCGGGCGATCGAGAGACAGAAGGGCCTCTCCGTACAGTTCGGGGGCCGGTTTGATGGGAAAGGGCGGCCCAAAGTCGAGGGAGCGATCGGTCTCGAGGTCGGTGGCGGTCTTCAGGTGGTCTAGGGCCTCGTCCGACTGGTCCGATTTCAGGGCAATAACACCTTCCAGCGCCAGGACCTGGATGCGAAGGGCGTCCTCCTCCGTCTCGCCCAGGGCAGCGCGCGCCTGTTTCAGGTGCATCTGGGCGGAGGACAGGTTGTCCTGCTGGGCGGCGGCCAGCCCCCGACCGGCGTGAACGGTCACGGCGCCCCGCGTGTCGAGCTCCGATGGCTTCACGTTCATCGAGTCGAGGAGCGCGTCGTACTGGTCCCACTGCTCGGTGTCCACGGCGTGGGCGAGGGGGGCGGACCAGCGGAGGAACGTGGCGTAGCTGGTGGAGGCCGACGAGTCTGTGGCGTGCCGCTGAATGGTGCGGAGGACGGACCGGGCGTCGTCGTGGCGGCCCTGCTGCAGGCGGGCGTAGTGCAGCCACTGCAGGGCATGAAAGCCGCCGCCACTCAGTCCCGTGTCTGCCTCTTCGCTCTTGGCCTCCGCCGCTTCATACGAGTCGACATTCGAGGCCGCGCCCCGGTCCCACAGGCCCAACGCGAAGAAGATGTGCGATGGCATGTGGAGGGCATGCGGGGCGGAGGGGGCGATGTCGGCGTACACGCGGGCGGGCCGGAGCCCCAGCGGGGCGTGCACCGGGTCGTCGTAGGCGTGGATCAGGTAGTGAGCCGCACCGGGGTGCTCGGGGTTTTTGTCGAACACCTCCTCCACAATGGCCGCGGCGCGCATGTAGGTGGAAGCCTCGCGGCCCTCGTGGGCGGTGCCCAGAAGGGAAAGAGCGTGGAAGGCCTGCGCGTCAAGGTCCTCGGGGTATTCTGCGGCCAGTTCTCCCATTTCCTCCTCGTACGCGTCATCGCGCGTCTCCTTGTCGCGGGGCTCCTCCTCGCCGACGCCGTACAGGGTATGGAGCGTGCGAAGGTATGCCCGTTCGCGCTCGGTGGGGGCGGCCGCCAGCTGCTCGTCCGGCGTCTCCCCGAGGGCGCGCAGGGCCTCACGAGCCGCCTCTCGGTCCTGCTCCATCCATATTGGGTGGTTGTGCGTCATGGCCTCGCCCCAGTGGGCCATCGCAAAGTCGGGATCGATCTCCTGCGCCTCCCGAAAGGCCGCACGGGCGTCGTCGTACTCGAAGCTGTGGAGCATCAGCAGGCCCTTCAGGAACGGCTCCTGGGCCTCGGCGTCGCCGGAGTTGGGAAAGTCGGTGTCTCCGTACTCGGCTTCCTGGGCGAGGGCGGGCGGGCAGAGGAGAAGGACGGCCAGGAGGGGGACGACAAACCGAGCGTAGCGCATGGGAGATGTGGGCTATCCGGAAGAAGTAGAGAGCGATATCCCTACACTTCGAGACAGGCGAAGGTTCAGGGCCTAGGCGGTGCCTTTGCCGATCAATGGAGCGCACGGGCGTTTCCGATACGGGTCCAGTCGATCGAGTTGGGGCATCTCGTGACTGAGGATGGGATCGTGCCGTCCCCTATAAACTGTTCGACTTCGTCGCGCGGCATCTGGAAGAGTTCAATCGGGGCTCAGCGCTCAACGGTGAACATCGCGCTCTTAAGGCCCATCAAGATCGGGCGTGTCGCTCCAACCGGTGGGCATTATCGAGATGCGACGCGTGCACACGCCGCTGGGGGTTTTAAGCATCTGTTCGGCGTTGCACATGGTGGAGAGTCTAAATTCGGGGGCTGTGTGGAAGACGGCCGCGCAGCTCGGACAATAAGACAGCGGCGGGCACAGGGGGAGTGCTTCAGAAGAACGTAACTCACAGCGTTCAGATACCCTCTGACTGTCGCAAGGTGTTTGAAACGAACGGGCACTCCATGCGCCAAAAGCGACAAACAGCATATACCGAAACTCACAGATATTCCTAATTTCCTGGTTATCAATGGAGTACCCCTGATCAGCCGCAAGGTGCCGGGTCTGCTCTAACCTATGAGTGTAGTCTTGCACGTGCATGAGACACCCCTCCGTTATATTCTTCTACCCGTACCCCGACGAACTGGCGCAGTGCGCCGACTGGTCGCTCACCGATGCCCGTCCATGGAGCGAGGAAGGGGTGGAACGCCGTCGTGCATGGATTCTGCAGACCTATCTGCACATGCGTGCAAACGGCTATGATGTCACGATTACCCCCTCGCTTCCGACGGACGGCATCGTCGTGTTCATTCCGGAAACCGAGAGCCTTCTTGCCCTGGGAAGCCAGTACACACGGAGACACCGGTCGCTCACATTTGTATCAGTGCGTGCCGATGTAATCGAGTTCCGCTCGCCCTGGGCGGATGCCGAGATCGTCCAAAACGGGCGCTTTGCCGATGAGCACCGCAGCTACTTCGTGCCCCACTGGCCGCAGCCCGGGATTATCCCCCGCGCTCCTGATCGTGGCACCCGAATTGAGAATATTACATTCAAGGGCGGCTTTGGAAGCCTCCACAAAGCGTTTCGGTCCCGGGAATGGCATCAGTTTCTGGAGACACGCGGACTGACCTTTGAGATTGCATCGAAGCACACCCAGCGTGCAGTGCCCCGTTGGCACGACTACGAGCACGCCGACCTGGTGCTGGCCGTGCGTCCGCTCCACCGGGACGGAGGAGGGCGAAGTGAAAAGCCCGCGTCCAAGCTCGTGAATGCGTGGATGGCGGGCGTTCCGGCACTGGTGGGACCCGAGTACGCGTTCCAAGAGCTCCGTGAGAGCCCACTCGACTATGTAGAAGTGGCGTCGTTACCTGACGCAATGACCGCTATTGATGCACTGCGCAAAGATCCGGACCGATACCAAGCAATGCGTGAGCATGGCTTGCAGCGGGCCCAGGCCTTTACGCCAGCACGCATCGCTGCCCGTTGGGCCGAGGTGCTCTTTGAACGAGTGCCAGAACTCAGCCGCTCGCCTACACGCCAATGGGCGCAGCGTCTGCCGCTCCCGCTTCGCCAAGGATGGAACGTAGCAACAAGTCCGCCTTCCCTGTTCGAACTCCGGAAAATGGGCGGCCAAGTCTATCGTTCGCTCTGTTTGTAGCGCAATACCGTTACTCTGCATTAGGCCCGGTTCAGATCGGTCTTAATCGCTCTACCTCAACCGTCCGTGTCGTGACGTGCCTTTTCCCTACTAACCCATTCAGTACCAAATGAACTATCGGAGTATTGCCCGTCTTGCTGACGACATGCGTGCGTGGAGCACCGCGCTTCCCCGTGACATCGACCTTGTGGTTGGTGTGCCTCGCAGCGGCTTGCTGGTCGCAAACCTGATTGCGCTTTACCGAAACCTCCCGTTGGCCGACCTGCACGGACTGTTGCAAGGAAACCTCCTGACAACTGGGCCGCGCTGTAGCAGTCCGCTGGACCAAGAAGCTCTTGACAATCGGTCCCTGACGATTCTCGTTCTGGACGATTGCGTATCCACGGGGTCTGCCATGCGCGAGGTCATGGAGCAGGTGGCGCCACTCCGTGAGCAGCACACGGTGTTTTTGGGGGCAGCCTACTACGACCCGCGCGCAAATGTCGCGCTGGACCTAAGCTACCAGGCGTTGCACATGCCGTATGTGTTCGAGTGGAACCTGATGCACTCATGGGTGATCGAGCACGGGTGCCTGGACATGGACGGTGTGCTCTGCCGCGACCCCAAACCACACGAAGATGACGACGGACCCATGTATGAACAGTTTTTGCGGAAGGCAGAGCCGTACCTGCTTCCCACAAAAAAGATTGCACGCATCGTAACGTCGCGTCTGGAAAAGTACCGCGCGCCCACCGAGGCGTGGCTCCAGCGCCACGGCGTGCAATACGAAGAGCTCATCATGATGGACTCTCCGTCGGCGGCCGAGCGCGACGCGGCCGGTCGCCATGGCATCTACAAAGCTGAGGTATATCGTTCGAATAAACGCTATCAGCTCTTTATAGAGAGTGAGGCCGAGCAGGCCCGGCAAATTGCTCGCTGGAGCGGGAAGCCGGTGTTTTGCACAGAGACCATGCAGATGAATACGCCGGGCGTGTACCCATGGCAAAACGAGCAAACCGCTCCGTCCGACTATCATCGGCATGGCACGCTGATAGGCCGGCTGCGCCGAACCATGCGGCGGACGAGTGGACAAGTGCGCGCCCATGCTCATCGGACACGCACCTGGGTGGATGGGGTGAAAAAACGCTTGATCGGTGCGTAAGAGAGTGCCTGACTACCGTGTTGCTAACGCGACCCATGCTGGAATAAGAAGCACGCGCAGATATAGTCAGCTTCAAAGGGTCTCCTTTTAGTTTCTTCGGTTGTTTGTCCCAAGGTGCATGTCTCTATCATCTAGTCGATCAAATCTTAGCCCCACGGATCTGCACCGGGACCAAGAGCTGGAACCGCAGAGCCAAGGGAAGTCTCGGGTCGGGATTGTCACGCCGTGCTATAATGGAGAGGCGTTTGTGCGCGACACCATCGTGTCGGTTGACGCGCAAACGTTCACGGACTGGAAGCATGTGGTTGTAAACGATGGGAGCACCGACCACACAGCAGATGTTCTAAATGCGTACGTTGGCAAAGACCTGCGTCGGCAGATTGTCCACCAGGAAAACCAGGGGCAGGCCGCAACCAACAACCGGGTGGCTGCGCTGATGAAAGAGGAAGTAGACTATCTACTTTTTCTGGATGCAGACGATACCCTGAAGCCTCATGCGCTGGAAGTCGCCGTTGAGTATCTCGACCAACATCCGGACGTGGGAGCTGTGCACTGGCGCTTCGAAGTGGTGGATGAAAAGGGGGCCGTGTTGCCTGAGCACTTCAAGAACCAATGGCACCGTCGTCACGTGCCCTCGCGTCTCGGTGTTAAGGTTCTCCCCGACAAAGCCGCTGAGACCCCGCTCCGTGCCGTCATTACGCATTGCGGCATGATCCCATCGTGCATGCTGATACGGCCGTCGGTCTTTGAAAGTACAGCCGGATTTAACACGTCGGCAGAATTCGCTTCAGGATTGAAGGACGTCGACCTTTTCATTCAGCTTGCGCTCCAGGCCCCCATTCATCGCGTGCCGGCTGTGGGGTCTCAGTACCGCGTGCATGACGATCAAGTCACGGCGGACATTCAGAAGATGGACCAGCAGTACGAGAAGCTCCTGAGGCGCTGGCGTGGGATGGCATTTCGTACGCCGTACGGGGGGGCGCGCCTGCAGCGTGCGCTGCTTTTTGCAGAGTGCCGCAAGCCCACCGCTGACCGGCTCTACGCTGCGGCGTGCGAGTGGAGGAACGGAGCGTACGGGACGGCTGCGCGCGTTTGGACAGGCGCTGTGGCCCGTTATCTCTGGTCCCTGCTTCCCAGCCGCATTGCAGCACCACTCTATCTAAAAATGCGGGCCCTGGCGGCGTAATATGGTGCACGGGCACGGGGACGTAGCTGAAGATGATCAGTGCCTGAGCAGGGGGTTCTGCGCCCCCGTCGTCTTTCTCTTCGAGTATTCTCTACGATCCCCCTGATGTCATTCAGGAGTGTGACAGGGCGTGCGTCTGGTGGGGAGCCTCGGGTGTGCTCGCATGAAGATTCTGGCCGACGAAAACGCGGGTCCCAGGCGGGCGTACAGGCCCTTTCCGACGCAACACAATCCGTTCCTGCGAATCCAATGCCCTCCTCGACCAACCCCGTCTCCTCCTCGCGCCGCGTGGCCCTTCGCCACCTGGAGCGAGTGGACCGGGACGACGCCTTCGTCGGCCGGCTGTCGGCCGACGGCGCCGACGCCCGCACCCGTCGGCAGGCCCGCGAACTCGTGGCGGGCGTCACGCGGCAGCGCCGCTGGCTCGATTTTGTGCTGGCCGATGCCTACAACGGCGACTACGACGCGATGGAGCCCCGCCTTCGCCACATCTTGCGCCTTGGGCTCTACGAGCTAGAATTCCAGTCGACGCCCACGCGGGCCGTGGTGCACGAGTACGTGGAGCTGGCGAAGCAGACCCTGCGTCAGGGCGCGGCCAACCTCGTCAACGGTGTGCTTCGCGCCCTGGACCGCCGCGACGCGCTTCCGCAGCCCGACACTGGGGATCCGGCGGAGAATCTCGCCATCCGGCACTCGCATCCCACGTGGCTGGTGCGCCGCTGGCTCGACCGCTTCGGGGCGGAGGGAGCCACCGAACTGCTTGAGTGGAACAACCGCCGCCCCGCACACCACGTGCGGATCAACCCGCTGCGCACCACACGAGCGGCGGTCGAGTCGTGGCTCGACGACCACGACGTGGTGTACACGCGCTCGCCGCACCTCGATGCCGGGCTGCGCATCAAGCGCCTTCAGCCGCTGGTGCAGGGGGGGCTCCTGGACGAGGGACGGGTGGCCGTGCAGGACGAAAGCGCCGCCCTCGTCGTGCGTCTCCTCGATCCCCAACCGGACGAAACAATCCTGGACGGCTGTGCGGCCCCCGGCGGCAAGACCCTCGCCGTGGCTGCGGCCATGGAGGGACGGGGACGGATTCTGGCCATCGATTCGCACGAGGGGCGGTTGTCCCGGGTGGCGGAGGGCGCTGTGGCTCACGGGGTGAGCGGCGTCGTAGAGACCGAACCGGCCGACCTGCGCGCCGTGGCCGACCGCCCTGATCCGCCCCAGGCCGACCGTGTGCTGCTCGACGTGCCCTGCTCCGGGCTCGGGGTGCTTGGCAAGCGGGCCGATCTGCGGTGGCAGCGGTCGCCCGACGACCTGGAGGACCTGGTGGCGCTGCAGGACGACCTGCTGGACGCCGCGGCGAGACTGGTGCGCCCCGGCGGCCTCCTCGTCTACAGCACCTGCACGATTGCGCCGGAGGAAAACGAGCACCGAGTCGACCGATTTCTGGCCCGACACGTCGACTTCACCGTGGAGCGTGCCGACGACCACGTGCCCGCCGAGATGGTGTCGTCCAGCGGCTTTCTGGCAACGCGTCCACACCGGCACCGGATGGACGGCGCCTTTGCCGCCCGGCTGCGGCGCGTAACATCCTAGGGCCTCGTGCGTGAGAACAATTCCCGCCGCGTTTCCCAATCGTTTCACTTCCCATGCCTGCTGCGGCCGTTCGCCGGTTGGCTCTCCTCCTGCTCGTGCTTTCGGGGCTGAGTGTGAGCGCGGCCCACGGCCAGCGCATCGCCAAGTATGGGGCCGACTTTTTGGCGGGCGGCGTGGACGGGCGGGCCCTCGGGATGGGCGGGGCCTACGTGAGCCTGGCCGACGAAGTGAGCGCGGGCTACTGGAACCCCGCCGGCCTCAGTCACCTCACCTACCCGGAGATCAGCTACATGCACGTCGAGCGGTTTGCGGGGGCCGTCTCGTTTGACTACGGCGCCGTGGCGTTTCCGGCGACCGAGCGCTCCACCGTGGGCGTGTCCGTCTTCCGCAGCGGCGTGAACGACATCGTCAACACGCTGAACGCCTGGGACCCGGTGCGGCAGCAGCCCAAGCCGAACTACGAAAGCCTCATTACCACCTTCTCGGCGGCGGACTGGGCCCTGTTTGTCGGGTACAGCCGACAGGTCGATGAGCGGCTGTCCGTGGGCGTCACGTTTAAAGGCATTCGGCGGGCGATCGGCGACTTTGCGAACGCCTGGGGCTACAGCATGGACGTGGCCGCGCAGTACCGTTCGGGCCCCTATCGGGTGGGCGCGGTGGTACAGGACGTGTCGACCATGCTGCAGAGCTGGAGCGTAAACCGCAGTGCCTTCGAGCTGGACGACGCCGACATCAACCCGGAGACCGGCGAGCCCTTTACGTTCCAGGAGGTGTTCGACCAGGACCTGCCGGAGGGGGGCACGGCCCTGGTGCTGCCGGTGGCGCGCCTCGGGGCCGGGGCCGAGTGGCCCGTCGGCAACGAGCACGCCCTCACCGTGGCCCTGGATGCCGATGTGGCCCCGGACGGCCAGCGCGCCTTTGTCCCCAACATCGGCGACGTGTCGATTCGGCCGCGCCTCGGGGCGGCGTTTGCGTACAAAGGCGTAGCCGAGCTGCGGGGCGGGATTCAGCGGATCCGGTACAACGACACGTTTGGGCTCGACCTTACCCCCTCGGTTGGGGCGGGACTCGACCTTGCCCAGGTCTCGGTCGACTTCAGCTTTGGCGACTTCACCGGCCTCACGGCGCAGGATCTCGGCTACTCCTACCGGATTTCGGCCCAGCTGCGGCTTGAACAGCCGGGCCTACAGCGCGAGGGGGCGGACTAATGCGGCGAACCATCCCCCGCCCGTAGCGGTCCAATGTGTACAGATCGTAAGTCCGCCGACGGCTCTTTTCTCATTTCCCCAGACCCATGACTACGAGCGACTGGATCGGGGCCGGCATCAGCATCGGGCTCCACGTGCTCCTCGCCTTGCTGTTTGGGGCCCTCACGGCCTCCACGCCGCCGCCCCAGCAGCTGGGCTACGTGGAGGTTGAGTTTGGAGAGTTCCAGGCCGGTCAGCCCGTTGACGCGAGCGAGGAGGTGGAGGAGGCCGCCGCGCCGGAGGACGAGACCGAAACCCCCGAACCGGACACCGAGCCGGAAGAGGAGGCCACTGAGCCCGAAGAGCAGCCGGTGGATCTGCCGGACCAAGTAGACCCGACCAACGACATGGTTCCCCCCGAGGAGGACGAGGCCGAACCCCCGGAAACGGAGCCGCAACCCGATCCGGACCAGGCCGCCGACGAGCAGGAGCCGAGTGAGACGCCTGGTGATTCAACGGGCGATCCGGGCGAGGGAGCGACCGAAGAGGCGTCGGCACCCTACGACATCGAGGGGCTGGACCGAGACCCCCAGTTCGCCCCTCTCCCGGAGTACACCGCCAACGTCAACGCCCGCATCCGCGTCCAAATCACCGTGGATCCGCAAGGGCGCATCGTGCGGCGCGTGCCCCTCAAGAAGGGCAATCCGGCGCTGGAATCTGCCGTCATGGACGCCCTGCAGCGCTGGCGCTTCAACGCTCTTCCCTCCGGCGCACCGCAGGAGAACCAGACCGGGACTGTCACCTTCACCTTCCGTCTGGAGTAGAGGAGAAGGGGGACTTGCACTACACCCGTGTCAGAGATTCCTCCACGGGACCGGTGCGCACGGGCGCATATCCTGTATTTGTACACTCATCACTTCCCCGAACAGAACACCACCGCAGCTTTATGGGACGCGTTTCAGGAAAAACCGCACTCATCACGGGCGCCGCCCTTGGAATTGGTCGCGCCGCGGCACAGATGCTGGCCGAGGAAGGCGCTCAGGTTGCCATCACCGACATAAATGAAGAGGTCGGGGAGGAGGCGGCGGATGCGCTCTCGTCCGAGGGGCGTGAGGTGGCCTTCTTTGAACACGACGTGGCCTCGGAGGCCGATTGGGAGCGAGTCGTCGACGACGTGCGGGCCACGTTTGGACCGCCCGACGTCCTCGTCAACAACGCAGGGATCTACCAGATCGAGCCGCTCGATGAGATGTCCGTGGAAGATTGGAAGCACCTCATGGACATCAACGTGACGGGCGTTTTCCTCGGAATGAAGCACTGCACGCCGCTCATGCGGGAGCAGGGCGGAGGCTCGGTCATTAACCTGTCGTCGGTGGCGGGGCTCGTCGGACTGCCGGGCCACGCCTGCTACGGGGCCAGCAAGGGGGCCGTGCGTACGATGACGAAGGACGCCGCGATGGAGTTGGCCGAGGACGGGGTGCGCGTGAACTCGGTGCACCCCGCCTACATCGACACGCAGATGGCCGACTACGGCGCCGACGTGCAGGGGGCGACGAAAGAAGAGCTGGACGCCATGCACCCGATCGGGTACATGGGCGAGCCGGAGGATGTGGCGTACGCCGTCACGTACCTCGCCTCCGACGAATCGAAGTTTATGACGGGGTCCGAACTCGTGCTCGACGGCGGATTTACGGCCCGGTAGCAACGAGGCCCGCTTCAAATCTCTCTAATCATCGCCTCTTGTCCCTATGCTCTCCATTCAGCGCATTCTCTTTCCGACCGACTTTTCCGAAGGGTCTAAGCGAGCCTTTCCGCAGGCGGCGTTCCTGGCCGACTGGCACGACGCCGAGCTGCATGTGGTGAACGTGACGGGCCGGCACGAGCACGACTACAAAGACGCGAAAACCCAATTTCCGATCGGCACGGACACGCTCAATACGTGGCTCCGACGCCCCTCCCGATCCAACGCGGACGCCAACTGGCCCGATCTGGGCACCATGCCCATCGTGCAGGAACAGATCGAGTCGTCCGCGCCCGCGGAGGCCCTGGTCGACTACGTAGAGGCCAACGACCTGGACCTCGTGGTGATGGGCACGCACGGGCGCCGTGGGGTGAATCGCATGCTCTTTGGAAGCGTCACGGAAGAGGTGGTGCGCGCAGCCTCCTGCCCGGTTCTTACCGTGCGGGCCGACGCGGAGCGGGCGCCGGATCAGGCTGTGCGACGCGTCCTCGTTCCCACCGACTTTTCGGACGCGTCCCTCTCGGCCCTGCGTCACGCCAAGGAGATTGCAATGACGTACGGGGCGGAGATCGACCTGCTGCACGTGGTGGATATGCCGACCTACCCGTCGGCCTACGACATCGACCCCGTTAGCTTTCCTACGGCCGAGGTGCTGGAGCGGACCGAGGAGCAGCTTGGCGATCTGGCCCGCGAGGAGATTGGCTACGAGCACGTCATGGTGTCCTCTGAGGTGGGGCACCCGGCCCACACCATTCTCACCTATGTGGAAGAGCAGGAGGTTGATCTTGTGGTCATTGCGACCCATGGCCGTACCGGCCTGGACCGCCTCGTGCTGGGGAGCGTCACGGAACGTGTGCTGCGGCAGTCGCCCACGCCGGTCTTCGTGGTGAAGCCGGACACGAAGTCGCTTCTTCCCGCGGCCAAACCGACGACTGAGGACGCCTAGGGCGGTCGGATCCGGATTGGGCTAGTCCAACACCGGAAGCCGGTCGCGGAGGAGGGCGTCGAGCTCAGGGTGGGTGTCTTTGTCGCGGATGTTGAAGGCGGGCCGGTCCGTGAGTTGGTCCAGGAGCTCAATGCCGGCGGCCGTGTTGGTCGCGACGCCTGTCACTAGGTCGGGCGACAGCATGTCAAAGGCCTCTTCCACCCCGAGCACGGCGTAGGGATCGGAGGCGCAGAGCACCGTCAGGGCCAGGGCGTCCTGCAGGGCCTCTACGGCGATGGCGCCGTTGTAGGGCTCAAGCGGTGACGCCCCGATTTCCACGATCGCCACGTCGGCCGGCGGCTGGGCCATCCGCGACAGGAGCTGGCGCAGGGCCGCCCGGTATTCTTCGTCGGGCACCACGGTCGACGGCAGCCCGACATCGACGAAGTCGTAGCCCCAGTCCGCCCCGGCGTCCTGAATGGAGAGGATGTCGCGGTAGCGGCCCGCGCCACTTACCTTGGCCCCGACCACGCGGAGCCCCATCCGCTTCAGCCGCCGGGTCACGATGCGGGCGGCCGTTGTCTTTCCGGCGGACATCGACGTGCCCACAAACAGGACGGTGGGTGTGGTAAATGCCTGCTCGTCGACAGCGGGCACGGTCTCCGGCATGGTCTGTTTTTCGTCTTCATGCTCCACGTGGCCGTGGTACCGCAGCTCAATCGGACGCTGGACGAGGGTGGAGCGCGACTCAACCCGACCGAAGAGCCCGGCGCGAGTGAGCGCGTGCATGGTTCCGTCCGCCTCGATGGTGCGCCAGGACCCGGTCATCTCAAGGGTGGCCTTCCGGGTGCCCAGGGCGCCCATCACGGCGTCGCCCTCGGCCACCTCCATGTTGCGTCCGCTAGGAAGCTCAATAGTGTGGTAGCCCGAAGTGTCCGTCACGACGCCGACGACGTAATCGCCCGTGGCCCATTCGGAGAACGGTCGCTCGGCAAGCGTGAACGGGGTGGTGTCGAGGGCACTGATGCGCGTGAGGGAACTGAAAATGCAGCGGTCAAAAAGCGGGGCGTCGGACATGAGAGTGAGATGTAGCGAAGAGAAAGAGGGTGATGTGTGGAGCTACGAGGCGGCCGGCGGGGACGCTTCGGCATCCGGGGCAGCAGACGTGTCGTGTGAAACCGTATCCGGGAGCGGGGGGTGTGCCAGGAGAAGGGCCAGAAGGGCACTCCGCTCGACCATCTTATCGAGGTAGCAGAACTCATGACGGGCATGGGCGCCGTCGCCCACGGGGCCGAGGCCGTCGAGTGTCGGCGTAAATGGGCTCATCGTATTGCCGTCGGAGGCGCCCCCGGATCGGCCCTCCGACAGGTCCGCATCAAGCAGTGCGGCGGCGTGCTGAGCCTGGGCCCACAACGCTCGCGAGGCGGGCGTGGGCTCCATAGGCGGGCGACCAAAGCCCCCCTCAATTTTAAGAGAGGTGCCGGCCGTCGTGGTGTTGAGGGACCGGATGGTTCGTTCCACCTCCTCGGCCTGTGCCTGCGTTCGGACGCGCACGTCCACCTGGGCGCGCCCGGCATCGGCGATCACGTTGGGGCGCGTGCCCCCGTCGATGGTCCCCACGTTCACCGACACCCCGGCCTCAGGATCGTTGAGTGCGTGGAGCTGCTGGACCACGTGCGAGAGCTCGAGGATGGCACTCGATCCGCTCTCCGGATCGAGGCCGGCGTGGGCACTCTTCCCGGCAATGTGGATTGTGAACCGACCGGCGCCCTTCCGGGACGTTTTGAGCTTGCCGTCGAGGCCCAGGGCCGGTTCCAGCACGAATGCGCGGTGGGCGCACCGGGCCAGGCGGCGGAGGGCGCGCCGCGAGGTTGGGCTGCCATTTTCCTCGTCCGAATTAATGAAGACGACCGGGGTGACGTCCAGGCGCACGCTGGCGGATCGAAGAGCGGCGAGCGCGTAGATCATCTGCACGAGCCCGCCTTTCATGTCGAAGACGCCGGGCCCGCGGATCTCGTTGCCGTCGACCTCGAACGGCATTTCGTCGAGTGTGCCGATGGGCCACACGGTGTCGCAGTGGCCGACGAGGAGCTGCACCGGACGCCCGCGGGGGCGGTCTTCAGGGCGGGCGTAGAGGTGCCCGCCCGTGCCTTCGGCGGGCAGGTGCTGGACCCGAAAGTCGAGCGTGCGGAGGAGGCGGGCGAGGGCGGCCTGCACCTCCGCCTGCGCGTCGGGCACGTTGGTGGGCGACTCCGCACGCACCAGCGCCTCCAACACAGCCAGCATCTGTTGCTTGTGGCCGGCCAGGTAGGTGTGCAGCGCGCGGGCCAGCGACGAAGTGGGAGGGTCTGCCATGGGACGGGGGACGACGAGGGGAGCGTCTACTTCTCGAAGCCGGCGGGAAACGGAAAGGCGTTCGCCGAGTCGATGGTCGCGTAGCGGTCGGGCGGGAGGTAGGCCAGGAGCGGGTTTTCGCGGATCGCCGCGTCATCCTCTTGCTCAGACATCCGCAGCGCCGCCTTGTCCACGTGCACGGCTTTTACCTTGCCGATCAGGAGGCTGTTTTCGCCTAGCTCGTCCACCCGGCGCTCCACCTCGCACTCCAGGAAGAGGTAGGCATCCTCCAAAAACACGCTGTCGACCTCCGTGGCGGCGCGCGTCGGCAGTTGGTCGAGGCTGGGCTTGCGGCGGGGCCCCTCCGGCGGCCCCACCCGGGGCGACGCAGCCAGGCTGGCCAGAACGACCTGGGACGGTTTGGGGAAGCTAACCGTGAAGACGTCGTGGGTCACCGCGTTGCGGTAGGTTTTGTGGCGGGGCGTGCAGACGAAGCCGAAGTAGTCTGCCCACCCCATGGG
>JBKHEM010000041.1:0-18462 GCA_046540815.1 Salinivenus sp. | reverse complement strand
CTTGCTGTCGGCGGGTGCGGGGACGATCGGCCGGCCTGGGTTTCAAACGCGATCCTGTCCATGACGGGATTTGAGGCCGTCAATCTCGTGAATGGCACGGAGCGGGACGTATCCGGAACCCTCACGATTACCGACCCGGGCGGGGGCGCAGTTCTGGAGGAGTCGTTCCAGCTGGAGCCCGACGCAGAGGAGGATGGGTGGTTTCAGATCAACCTCAGCGTTGAGGGAGACCCAGCCGTCGCCACGCACGAAGCCCCTTTTGCGGACACAGGACAGTACGACGTAACTATGCGTCTCGATGACGGCGACGCGCACGAGGAATCGGTGGAGATCACAGCGCCGTCGGAGCAGCGCCTCCTGGTGGTCCTGCACGAGGACGAGGAGTCGCCGATCCAGGTCGTTCGCATGCCGAACCCCGACGAGGGTTCTGAATAACCCTCCGTGGCATCGACATCGCGGGGGCAAACATAGCTAACGCCCGCCCGTGTGGGCGAGCGTGGGTGGTGCGCTCGGGAGGATTCGAACCCCCGGCCTTCGGTACCGGAAACCGATGCTCTGTCCAACTGAGCTACGAGCGCATGGGGAGTTGGTCTCCCGAAGTGTAGCGATTATACTGTTCGGCCCGATCCGCTGAAATGTTCCGGTGGGGGATGCCCAAGCCCCGCCCTTCTCCGAACCTCAGACAGATTTTACTGAATGCCTTCTCCGTCCGATACGAACGGCGCCCCGCTGGATTCCAACCTCCCGGCGGTCGCCGCCCTTGCCGACCCCTGGGCGCGCCGCCCGCTGGTCCTCGATGGCCCACTGGAGCGAACCTCCGTGGACCCCGCAACCCTTGGATTTGTGACCGGGCTTCTGGGACTGGGGGCGGCGTTTGTTCTCTTCCAGTTTTTCATCACGCCGATTGTTCTCGTCGTCCAGATTGTGCTGTCGGAAGGGGGGATGTCGTCGCTCGGGGCCATGAGCGACCCCGACCAGTTGCTCGACGCCTACACCCGCGAGTTAATTCTGAGCAACAGCATTGGGCAGGTGCTGGGGCTGGCCGTTCCGTCCCTCCTGGCCGCCCGCCTGCACTCCCAGCAGCTCTTTAGTTACCTTCGGATTCGACGCGTCGATGGGCGACTGCTCCTCCTGGCCGCGGTGGGCATCGTGGGCCTCCAGCCGGTGGTTCAGTGGCTCGCACAAATCAACCAGGCCCTCCCACTTCCCGAAGGCATGCAGATGCTGGAGGAGTCCCAGCTCGAGATGATACAGAAGGTTCTGGAGAGCAACCTGGGACTGGGATTTAATGTCGTGATGATGGCGCTCGTCCCCGCCCTTTGTGAGGAGGTGCTGTTTCGGGGCTACGCGCAACGCCAGTTTGAACGTGCGTCGGGCGCCGCCGGGGGCATTCTCTTGTCCGGCGTGCTCTTTGGCGTCTATCACCTGCGCCCGTCGCAGGTTCTGCCCCTGATCGTCATCGGCCTTTTCCTTGCGTACCTTACGTGGCGCACCGGAAGCCTCTGGCCCGCCATCCTGGTGCACCTGCTGCACAACGGAATTGCCGTTGGCCTGGCCCACGTCGCCCAGCGCCGCTCGGACCTCAGCATGGAAAACCTGGAGACGATGCCGGTCCCGTGGTACGCCGTGCTGGGGGGATTCGTCATTGTCGGTGGCGTTCTCTATGTTTTGCATCCGTTGGCCCGGCGGCTGAAGTCCCGCTGAGGGAGCCGATGGGTCTCTCAACATTCTTTGGACTGGCAGTGCACACTCATGAGCAAGCGAGAAGACTGGGTAAGCGTCTACCGCACCGGGACCGACTACGAGGCGGATCTGGTCCGGGACCGGCTGGACGATGGGGGAATCCCCGCAGTGGTCCTGACGCAGCGGGACCACGCGTTTAACCTGAATGTGGGCGATCTGGCCCGGGTGCATGTGATGGTGCCGCCCGACCGGGCCGACGAGGCGGTGTCGCTTCTCAGCGAAACGCTCTCGGATGAAGAGCTCGAAGCGGCCGCGCTGGGGGCCGATCCGGACGCCCCGCCCGCCAATTCGCCGGAGGAAGATTCAAAACTCGACTCTGGACACGAGCACATGAATTTTCGGTCCCCGGAGGACGCGGACGAGGATGAATAGTGTGTCTCGTGGCAACTGGCTGCGGGCTCGTCCCTATCTTTGTCTCTCTCGTATCTTCTGACGAACGTCGATTTCATCCGTGAGCGAAGACACCAAACGCATTCTTACTGCTCTTCTCGGAGCCCCAATTGCCATTGCGCTCGCCTACACCGGCGGGGCCAGCTTTGCGGTGGCCGTGGCCGCGGTGGGCCTCGTTGGTCAGATGGAGCTCTACCGCATGGCGCAGGTGGCTGGCACCGAGCCAAGTGTGGGGAGTGGGCTGGTGCTGGGGGCCCTTACGGTGGCCACCCTGGGCGCGCCCTGGTTTTGGCCCGCCCTGGCCCTTGGGCTGCTGGCCTACATCATTAGTACGCCCTTTTGGGTGCCCCGGGACCGGTTTCTGCCGAGCGTGGGCGTGACCCTCTTTGGCGCCGTCTATCCCACCGGGCTGTTGGGAAGTCTGGTTCTGCTGCGAAACGAGTACATTCCCGGAGGGGAGACCCGCGCTGCCTTCTGGCTGGTGGTTCTTACGTTCCTCCTCGTGTGGGCGACCGATGTTGTTGCGTATTACGTGGGCACCTGGCTCGGCGACCGTCCCCTGGCCCCCGAACTCTCGCCCAACAAAACGTGGGAGGGGACGCTGGGGGGCCTCGCCGCGGCCGGGGTTGTGGCGGTGGGGGGCAAATTCCTCCTGGTTCCGTTTCTGGGATGGGTGGACGTGGTCGTGATTGCTGTGCTGGGGGGCGGGGTGAGCCAGGTCGGTGACCTTATGGAAAGCCAACTCAAGCGATCGACCAACATGGACGATTCCAGCGGCCTGCTGCCGGGGCACGGGGGCGTGCTGGATCGATTTGATGCGCTGGCGGTCGCGGCCCCCCTCATTTATGTCTATTGTTATCTCGTGGGGCTCTTTTAGACCGTTCTACGGGAAGGCTCCCCGCAGGCCGGGAGGACCCAACGCGCTCCGGGGAGGAACGCAGCCTCGTGGCAGAAGGTACATATTCTGTCACGATGCTTGTCCGATCACGTACCGGAACCATGGGTCTTTTCAGTAGCGGCCGCGGCCCCCGCTCATTCGACTACACCCCCCGCTATTACGACCCGGACGAGGACGAGGACCGGGAGCTCAAGCGGCGCATGCGGGCCCGACGGCCCCGCTCGGATCGCCGAAGCCCCATTGGGTGGCTCTACCTCGTGGGCCTTCTGATCTTGACGCTGTTCATTTACCAGTCGCTCTAAGCGAATCGCTGGTGGTCTACTGTGGCTGATGACGCTGCGACGGCGGACGGCATCATTGAGGTGATGTCGGACCGGCTCGCAAATCAAATTGCGGCCGGCGAAGTGGTCCAACGACCGGCGTCGGTGGCGAAGGAACTGCTCGAAAACGCCCTCGACGCGGGGGCGTCCGCCCTCGACGTGATCCTGAAGGATGCGGGCAGCACGCTCGTGCAGGTGGTCGATGACGGGTGTGGCATGAGTCGAGAGGACGCGGCCCGCTGCTTCAAGCGGCACGCCACGAGCAAAATCCGGTCGGTGGACGACCTGGAGCGCATCCGCACGCTGGGGTTTCGGGGGGAGGCGCTGGCGTCCATCGCGGCGGTGTCGCAGGTGACGCTCAAGACGAAGCGCGTGGAGGACGACGCCGGCACGCTGGTGCGCGTGGAGGGCGGTGAGATCACGGAGCACCGGCCGTGTGCGGCCCCTCCAGGGACCTCCGTCGCCGTGCGGAACCTCTTCTACAATGTCCCGGCGCGCCGCAACTTTCTGAAGACGCCCGCCACGGAGCTGAAGCACCTGAGCACGACGGTGCAGGTGCTGGCCCTGGCCCACCCCCGCGTGGCGGTTCGCATGGAGCACGACGGCCACGAGCACTACGACCTGGCCGCGGCGCAGGCGGAGGAGGCCCATGCGGCCCTCAAGGAGCGCATCGTGGGCCTCTTCGGCGACGACCACGCCGGCGACCTCGTGCCGGTGCGCGACGCCTCCAGCGACCTGACGCTCCGCGGGTTTGTTGGCACGCCGGACCACCACCGGAAGACGCGTGGCCAGCAATTCCTGTTCGTGAACGACCGGTACGTCCGCGATCGGTACCTGAGCCACGCCGTCAAGAAGGCGTATGGCGACCTGCTGCCGGACGGGGCGTTCCCGTTTTTTGCGCTGTTTCTGACCATGGATCCCCGGCGCGTCGACGTCAATGTGCATCCGCAAAAGTCGGAGGTGAAGTTCGACGACCAGAGCGGCATCTACGGGTTCTTGCGGGGCGCGGTGCGCGAGGCCCTCGGCCGTGTGCACGTCACGCCGCAGTTTGAGTCCGGTGGGCCGGCGGCCGAGCGGGATCCCGACGAGACGGCGTCCGGAGGAGGAGCGAGCGGCACCGGCCCGCAGCCCACGTCGTTCCAGCCGCGCCGGTCGGAGGAGAACGATCAGGACGAGGCGTCGGGCGGCGCCCGTCCGTCCCCGCCCGTTTCCATCGACCGATCGGGCAGCGGGGCCTCGCCGTCCGGGTCCGCGGGCGATGCCGTGGACCCCGGGGACGCCTCTGCGTCCCTGTACCGCGGGCCGACGGCCGCCCCGGACGCCACGAGCCCTGCATCTTCGTCCGAAACGGAGGACGCGTCGTCCACCCGGGAACGGCAGCCGGTGTGGGGCCTCCACGACACGTACATCCTCACGCCCACCGATACGGGGCTCCTGATGGTGGATCAGCGGGCGGCGCACGTGCGGGTGCTGTACGAAGACCACCTGGAACGCCTGTCGGAGGGACAGGGGCCCTCGCAGCAGCTCTTGTTTCCCCACACCGTGGAGCTGGATCCGTCCGATTCGGAGTTGCTGGACGACCTCCTCCCGGACCTTCGGGCGCTCGGGTTTGAGGTGGAGCGAATGAGTGGACGCACCGTCGCGGTGCGTGGCGTGCCGGCCGATGTGCCCGATGGGGACGAGGCCGGCATCCTTGAGAATCTGCTGGAGCAGTACAAGACCGCGCAGGACGCCGTGGCGGACGAGCGGCGCGAGCAGCTGGCCCGCACCCTCGCGCAGCAGAGTGCCGTGCGGCGGGGCCAGCCCCTCTCTGACGACGAACGGCGCGCCCTGCTCCGCGACCTCTTCGACTGTGAAATGCCGTACGCCGACCCGTCCGGCACCCCAACACTCGAGAAATGGTCGCTGGAGGAACTCGCGGATCGCTTCGGCCGGTAGTTCCCGAACCAACGTGTTGCCTGATGTCCGAGACGCTCCCCGACCGGGTCCGCCGATACATTGATCGCCACGGGCTCCTGCGCTCCGGGCAGCGCGTGCTGGTGGGCGTGAGCGGCGGGCCGGATTCCATGGTGTGTCTCGCGGTGCTCCGGAAGTTGGACTACGACGTGTCCGCCGTGCACGTGAACTACGGGCTGCGGGCGGGGGCGGACGCGGACGAGGCACTCGTGCGGGACTACTGCACGCGCCGGTCCATTCCGCTCCGGGTCGAGTCGCTTGATGCGACCCGGCGGGCAGAGGCCCGCGGCACGTCCCTGCAGGCCGCCGCCCGGGACCTGCGTTATGCGGCCTTTACCGATGTGGCTGCGGACGCTGATATTCCAACGGTGGCGGTTGGGCACCACCGCGACGATCAGGCCGAGACGCTGCTCCTCAATCTCTTCCGAGGGGCGGGCCCGGAGGGCCTGGCGGGCATGCCGCCCGCGCGCCCGCTTCAGGAGGCGCCAGACGTGCGGCTGGTGCGCCCCCTCCTCGACGAACCCCGCACCGCCATCGAGGACTACGCCGCTGCACACGACATTCCGTGGCGACACGACCCATCGAACGAAGATTCGTCGTTCGACCGGGCGGTGCTCCGGACGGACCTTCTACCGCGAATTGAGGAGCGATTCCCGGGGGCCTCAGACAACCTGGCTCGGGCCGCCACACTGATGCGCGAGTACGTCGACGCCACGCTCGCCCCGGCGCTGGCCGATCGCATGGAGCGGTGCGTTCGACGCACGCCGCAGGGCGGATGGGTGGACCTTGCGTCGCTTCGGGACGAGCCGGCCGTCTGGCGTCGGCGCGTGCTTCTGGAGGCGCTTTCCCGCACGCTCCCGGACGCGCCGCAGACCCACGCCGTTGCGGACCAGTTGGCGGCGCTCATCCACGCCCAGCCGGGGGCCCGAATGGACGTTGACGGCGGCACCGTCTGGCGCGAGCGCGGGGGACTCCGCTTCGTCCCACAGGTGGACGCCGCGGCGCCCGTGCCCCCGACGCCCGTGCCGTGGGGCGAGGACGTGCCGGTGGCCACGGGAACGCTGCGGGTGGATCCCCTCGACCGGGTGCCAGACACGGTACAAACAGAGTCCTCCTGGGAGGCGTACGCCGATCGGGACCGTCTCTCTGAGCCGCTCACGCTCCGCTCGTGGCGCGCCGGCGATCGCCTGCAGCCGCTGGGCATGGAGGGGACAAAGAAGGTCAGCGACCTTCTCACCGACGCGAAAGTCCCGCCTCACCGCCGGGATGCCGTGTGTGTTCTCGCCACGGACGAGCACCTGGCGTGGGTGGTCGGGCATCGCCTGGACCATCGCGTGCGGATTCGCCCCGACACCACGCGGGCCGCCCGCCTCACGTGGCAGCCCCAGCAGAATCCCAATCGTGAAAATGCCTCGGACGATTGCATTTCGGCGTAGCCGCCGCGTAGCTTTTTATCATCCTCGCTCACCCCTTTCGTCGCATCGCTGTCACCATGCCCACCACGCGTGACCTCATTGAAGCCCCCGTCCAGCCCGATGACGATACCGTGACCTATCGGGGCGATCGCTTTCGCCGCTACCTCAGTGCCGACACCATCCGAGAGCGCGTCCGCGAGATGGGACGTCAGATCGACGAGCATTACGCCGGGCGCACGCCCATTTTGGTGAGTGTTCTCAACGGGGCGTTTATGTTTACGGCCGATCTGATGCGCGCGCTCAGCATCGAATGCGAGATCGACTTCATGAAGCTCTCCTCGTACGGGGCGGAGAAGGTCTCCAGCGGCGAGGTCCGGGAGCTGAAAAGCATTGACGCCGACCTGGAGGGACGCGACGTCATCATTGTGGAGGACATCGTGGATACGGGCCTCACGATGGAGTTCATCAAGGACCGGCTCCGGCAGTACGATCCCGGCTCGGTTCGCGTGGCCACCCTGCTCCACAAGCCCGAGGCCACGGAGCCCGACCTCACGCTCGACTACGTGGGCTTCCAGATTCCGGACCTGTTTGTCATCGGCTACGGGCTCGATTACGGCCAGCTCGCCCGCAACCTGGGCGACATCTACATCCTGGATGAATCTGCGTAAGTGTTCACGTTCCCGACGGTCCCTGTGAGCGATTCCTCTTCTCGCATTTTTGTGGCCTACACGGGGGGCACCATCGGCATGCGGGAACAGGAGGACGGGTACGCCCCGGCATCGGGCTTCTTGCAGCAGCAGATGGACGCCCTGCCGCCGTTCCAGGCCCCCGATGTGCCGTCCTACGACGTGCACGAGTTGGACCCGCTCCTCGACAGCTCGAACATGACGCCCGGCGACTGGCTGCGGATCGCCGAGGTCATCTGCGATCACTACGAGGCCTACGATGGCTTCCTGGTCGTCCACGGCACCGACACGATGGCCTTTACGGCCTCGGCCCTCTCGTTCATGCTGCATCCGCTGGACAAGCCGGTCATTCTCACGGGGTCGCAGTTGCCGCTGGCCGCCACCCGCACCGATGCGCAAAGCAACCTTCTGACCTCGCTCCTCCTCCTGGGCCACCACGCCGACCGCCTCGCGGGCGTCCACCTGTTCTTTAACGATCGCCTCTACCGCGGCACCCGCGCCACCAAGGTCAACGCCGACGCGTTTGCCGCCTTCGACTCCCCGAACTTCCCACCGGTCGGCACGGCAGGCATCAACCTGGACGTGGACTGGGACCGCGTGCCGTCGCCGGAAGATCCACCCCGAACGCCCGACATCACGGAACTGGGCGGTGCAACGGTGTCCGCGTTTCGGCTTTTTCCCGGGCTGGAGGCCGAGTATCTCGAAAACGTGCTGGCCCCGCCCGTGCAGGGGGTGGTCCTGGAATGCTTTGGCTCGGGAAATGCCCCGTCCTCAAACGAGGCCTTCCTCGAGGCCCTGCGGCGGGCCACGACGCGAGGGGTGGTCGTCGTAGCCGTCCCCCAGCCCCTCCGCGGCACGGCCGACCTCGACCTCTACGCCACGGGGCAGGCGCTGGCCGACGCAGGCGTGGTGAGCGGCTACGACATGACGACCGAGGCCGCCCTGGCAAAGCTCTACTATCTCTTCGAACAGGGCCATTCGCCGCAGAAGGTGTGTGCGCTCACCCAACAAAACCTGCGCGGCGAGCTTACGCCGCCCGAGGATGTGCCGCCGTCGCTGGGCCGGGCGCGCCGCCGACTGGCCGGGTATCGATAGGCGACGGATTCGTGATCCGGGATGGGGAGAAGACAGGACGGGGCGGGTCCCCGTCAGAGAGTCACGTGTCAAGAGTCAAGCACCGCACCCCCCATCACGAGCTGCCGGTCGGCGCCTCTTCGGGCCCCCTCGTCTCTCTGTGCACCGCCTCTGGTCGGAGCGGGCGGAAGTGAGCCGTGAAGTGGCGGAGCTGGGGCGGTTCCTCCGTGATCTCGTATCCGGGGATTTCGTCTTTCCGCTGCACCAGCTCCTCGAAGCACTCGATCACGTAGTCCACGTGGCTCTGCGTGTACACGCGCCGCGGGATGGCGAGGCGGAGCAGTTCCTGATCGGCGGGCGCTTCCGACCCGTCCGGCTGCTGGCCGAACATCACCGATCCGATCTCGACGCCCCGAATGCCGCCGGTGACGTAGAGGGCCACGGCCAGCGCCTGCCCGGGGTACTCCAGCGGGGGGATGTGGGGGAGAAAGGACTTGGCGTCGATGTACACGGCGTGGCCGCCCACCGGGGTGATAATGGGGACGCCGAGGTCGGTGAGGGCATCGCCCAGGTAGCGGGTCGAGGCCATGCGGTACTCCAGGTAGTCCTCGTCCACAATCTCGCGAAGGCCGACGGCAATGGCTTCCAGGTCGCGCCCGGCCAGGCCGCCGTAGGTGGGGAAGCCTTCGGTCAGGATGAGCTGGTTGCGCGCCTCACGGGCCCAGTCGTCGTCATCGAGCGCCAGCCAGCCGCCGATGTTCACGAGCGCGTCCTTCTTGGCGCTCATGGTCATGCCGTCCACGTGGGAAAACATCTCCTGAACGATGGCCTTCACCGAGGCGTCGCCGTATCCCTCCTCGCGCTGCTTGATGAAGTAAGCGTTCTCGGCGAAGCGGCAGGCATCGAGGAAAAGGGGGATGCCGTGGGCGTCGCAGAGCGCCTTCGCGCCGCGAATGTTGGCCATCGAGACGGGCTGGCCGCCGCCCGTGTTGTTCGTGACGGTGAGCATGACGAGCGGGACGTTGGCGGCGTGCTCCTCCAAAAACGCCTCCAGCCGACCCAGGTCCATGTTGCCCTTAAACGGATGATCGGCGGTCGGGTCGAGCCCCTCCTCAATCACCAGATCCACCGCCTCGGCCCCCGTCGCCTCGATGTTGGCCCGGGTGGTGTCGAAGTGCGTATTGCTCGGAATTTTGGCGTCGGGTCCGGCCACGATGCCCATCAGGATGCGCTCGGCGGCGCGGCCCTGGTGGGTGGGCACCACGTGTTCGAAGGGCATGAGCTCCTTCACGGCCGCCTCGAAGCGAAAGTAGGAGGGCGACCCCGCGTAGCTCTCGTCGCCCTGCATGAGCCCCGCCCACTGCGCGGCGCTCATCGCCGAGGTGCCCGAGTCCGTGAGCAGGTCGATGATGACATCGTCGGCGTGCAGGTTGAAGAGGTTGTAGTGCGCCTCGCGGATGAGGCGCTCCCGCTCGGCCCGCGACGTCATCCGGATGGGCTCGACGGACTTGATCCGGAACGGCTCGATAATGGTGTCCATGAGGCAGCGACGGCTGGTGAGACGTGCGTCGCATTAACCTACCGACTGCACGACCGAAGGACAACGGGGCGCCCTACGCGACGGCAGCGTCGAGGCTGTGGGAGAGCTGCCGGCGAAGCTTCTTGCGGCCCCGGTGGATGTATACCTTGACGGTGTTGAGGGGCATGTCGAGTGCCTCGGCAATTTCCTTGTACTTCAACTCCTGCAGCTCGCGGAGCTCCACAACCTGTCGGTAGGGCGGATCCACCCGGTCCAGGGCGGCGTGGAGGTGCTCTTGGAAGTCGGACACTTCGGCCTGGGCATCGGGGCCGGGCTCCGGGCTTGACGCATCGGACACCCCGTCGGTGTCCACGGTCATCGTCTTGTGGCGGGTCTGGCGCCGGCGGAGCTTGTCGATGCAGGCGTTGCGAGTGACCCGCAGAAGCCAGGGCAGGACGTGATTTCCGTCCAGGTCTTCGTGGTGTTTCCAGAAGGTAATGAGCACGTCCTGCGTGACGTCCTGGGCGGTCGCTTCGTCATTCAAAAGGGAGCGGGCGTAGCGAAAGATGTGGTCTTCGTGGAGCTCGACCTGTTTCTCAAACGAGGAAAATCGCATGGGAGGACTGTCTTGGCGAAGAGGGCCGAACGATCGCGGTCCGGGGCGCACTCGGAGCAGACACCTGCTCGTCGAGAACGGTTGCACCCGCGGACGTCAATGGTTGCGGCTCCCCTACGCGCCGGCTCCCGACGAGGATGGACGTGGATCGGTGAACCGGCTCGTCGATACGATGAGTCGTCCAGGCCGGAGGGAAGTGCCCGGTGGGCCTACGGGCGGGCCCCTTCGGTGGGCTACGCCGTGGGGCGGGCGTCCACGTCCAGGTCGACCGGCTTGGGGAAGCAAACGTACGGCTTTTCGACGAACTGCGTAAGCTCCGAGATCGCCGCCGTGTCGGCCATTTCCGAGAGTTCCTGGACGGTGCCGTCCCGGCCCAGGATGTCGATCATCTCCTCGTGGCTGTCGTACGCCGTGTGGCGCGAGGCCCCAAGCGTAAGGTAGTGGCGGGCAGCGGCCCAGGCCTCCCCCCGCGCCACCAGTCCCTGGTTCACGAGCCAGTCGGCCACCTGGTGGCGCCAGGAGTCGAACTGGGACGCACTGGGCGTCTGAGGCACAAAGGTGACCCGGAAAAAGTCCCGATTGATGAACCGACGACTCAGGTCGGCCAGGACGGGGTCGTTGTCCTGCCGCATCCATTGCTTCGCGCTGAAGAGCAGGTCCGTGTCGTCGATCTGGCAGTAGCGGCGCCGGATCGGGTCGTCGGTGATCTGGTCGGCCTGAATGTCGTGCGAGAGGAAGAAGAGGAGGGGACGCGAGCCGTGGTGGAGCCAGTCGGGGCCCGAGCCGGGGCCGTCGAGATGGGTGGCGGCGCGGTGCAACAGGGCACGGAGCAATTCGTCGCCGGCGAGCACGGTTTTGTGCATGTACACCTGCCAGTACATCAGGCGACGAGAAATGAGGAAGTTTTCGACGGCGTAGATCCCCTTGCCCTCGACCATGATTTCGGCGTCGGGCCCGCCCGCGAGAGGGTAGACGCGCATCGTTTTGAGGAGACGCTGTACGCCCACCTCGCCCTCGGCCACCCCGGTGTAGAACGAGTCGCGGCGCAGGTAGTCGAGCCGGTCCATGTCGAGCTGGCTCGATACGAGCTGGTGGAAAAAGGGGCGCTCGTAGGTATCGTCGAAGATGGCGAGGGCCCGGTCGAGCGCCCCGTCCATCTGCTCGTTGAGGTGGAGCAGAATGGCCCGGCTCATCTCCTCGTGCTGAAAGTTGTCGATCAGCTGATGCTCCAGCGTGTGGGAGAACGCGCCGTGGCCCACGTCGTGCAGAAGGGCCGCGGCAAGGGCCGCCGTGCGCTCCTCGGGCGAGATGGGCGTCCCCTTTTCGGACAGGTTGGTGAGGGCGTCTTGCATCAGGGCCATGGCCCCCAGCGCGTGGTTGAAGCGCGTGTGCTCGGCCCCGGGAAAGACGAGGTGCCCCACGCCCAGCTGGCGGATGCGGCGGAGGCGCTGGACCTCGGGCGTCTGGATCAGGTCCATGATGAGATTTTTCGGGACCGAAATGAAGCCGTGCACCGGGTCCGAAAAAAGCTTAAATCGCTGATCGGAAGACATTCCGTGGGAACGGTCGGGTGGACAGAGACGAGCGGGTCTGGACCGTGGGGGTGCCCTCGCGCTTTCGAGGCTACCATCCCTCGTCGGCCAGGCGCTGCGCGATGGCGGCGTAGAAGGCATCGGCGTCGAACGGGGCGCCGAAGCGGGAGGGAATGCCGACCTGCTGCGCGTGATCCGCATCGACGGTGCCCAGGTACGAGCCCCACCGCGCACTCTGCACGCTCACGATGCCGTCGTTCAGGCCCTCGTGCTCGTAGAGGTATTTGTTGAAGTAGCGGAAGATGGGGGTGATGGGGGACGCCGTGCCCTTCCCCGCCTGGCAGCCATAGGAGTAGTACGTGACGTCCGGGTGGTTGGGGACCTCGGAATTAAAGGTGTTTTGCACGTACTCGGGGGTCAATTCCCGAAGGGCCTCACGCATGTTGGCCGAGCCGTCCTCCAGGACGTGACTGCCCAGCCAGTTGGCCATGTCGGTGAGCCAATCGCGCACGGTGTCGGGCTGACTCAGGATCAGGGTGGCGACCGCCGAGCCCCGGTGCGGGGCGGCCACGGTGACGAGCACCTCAATCCGTCGGTGCCATCCCATGTTGCTGATGAGGTAGCGGGCGTCGAGGCCGCCCATCGAGTGGGCGATGATGGACAGCCGGTCCGTGTTCGTTTCGTCCAGGACGTGCCGGAGCCGTCTGTCCCAGGTTTCGGTGCGGGCGCGCACGGTGTTGTAGGGCGAGACGTTGGGGGCGACGGCGCGCACGCCCCGCGACCGGAGGTGGAGGGCCTGCTTGTGGAGGTGCCCGCCCCGACGAAAGGAGGCCCCAATGCCAAATCCGTGCATCAGGACGACGGGGTGCCGGGTGGGAATGAGGGCGGGTTGGGGAAAGGGCTCCAGCCTTGTGAGGCGTTGAAGGGCGGCGGCCGAAAAGGTGTCGGACATGAAGGGGGAGAACGCGTTGGGGGCAAAGGACGGAGTGTGATACCTATCCGTCGACGCCCTGGTTCGGTTTGACGGTCTGCGGCCCACCGCCAAGCCATCAAAGAAGTTCGACGCCCATCACGAGGGCTGCCGCCACGAGCGGCACCCGGATGTTGTCGTTGATGGGAAGGGGGAGGGCTTCGATGAGTGCGGCCCCCAGCACGCCCGCCGTTGCGGGGAGGGGGCCAAGCGTCCCGAAGGCCGCCATCACTCCGGCCCCGGTGACGAGGAATGCTGTGGTGCCCTCAACGGTTGCCGACAGCGAGCCCCACGGATGCCGGCCCCATCGGCGACCCACCAGGGCCGCGGCGGCATCGCCCAGCATGGTCATGGTAAGGACGGGGACGGCGATCCGAAGCGGAAACAGGAGCGCAAGGAGGGCTGCACCCACCAGCACACACGTGGCGCCGTTGAACGTAATCCCGTCTCCCGGCGGCGGGAGCTCGTCCGCCCGCATCAGAGGCCCGAAGATCCAGCGGATCCAGTCGTTGAACGCGGCCGAGTAGGCGCGCACCAGATCGGCCCCGATGGCCAGGACAGCGCCACCCCCGAGCACGTACTGGGCCGTCGGCGTCCCCGCCCAGGCCATGCCCAGCGGTATGACCAGGGCCAGAACGTGGAGCGCCTTTCGCTGGAGCTCGCCCGTGTACGAGAGAGAGCCGGAAGACGAGGACGTGGCAGACACGAGAACGAGAGGTGCATCCCTGAGTGCGCCGAAAGCCGAACCTCCGGGGAGGCAAGAAGTTCGAGGCCGGCCCTTTGCGGAACGTTCACGCGCCCACTGGGTCTCTATCGATCCACTTCTCCACAGATTCTTGTTTTAGTCATGATGCACGGACCTCTCCAATCTTGGCACCGTCTGTTCCTTCCATTTCTTGCGCTCGCCCTTCTGGCAGGATGTGGTGGCGACGGGGAGTCCGCGTCCGAGGCCGACCGAATGGCGGAGGAACACGAGGGCGACACGCCGACCGCAACGGAGGCTGCTCAGGCTCCTGCCATTCCGGTGGAGGGGGACACCGTGACGTATGGAGAGCAGGACGGAACGGATCTCACCGGCTACCTGGCGGAACCGGCCAGCGTGGACTCGGTGCTCGATGCCCGGGACGCCGACGCGCTTCCCGGCATTGTGGTCATTCACGAGTGGTGGGGGCTGAACGACAACATTCGCGCCGCCGCACGGCGGCTGGCCGGGGAGGGATACCGCGCCCTGGCGGTTGATCTGTACGGGGACACTGTGGCCGAGACGCCCGACTCCGCGCAGGCTCTCATGGAAGAAGCGATGGACGCACCGGAGCAGCTGGTCGACAACATCAACATGGGGCGTTCCTATCTAACGTCGGAGACCGACGCCCCGCGCACTGCCGTGCTGGGCTGGTGCTTTGGGGGCGGCCTCACGTTCCGGACCCTCGCCAATGTCCCCAGTGAGTACGACGCAGCGGTGGCGTATTACGGCACGCCCGAGCCGTTGGGGGACGAGGCCCTGGAGGCCCTGGACACACCGGTCCTGGCGCACTTTGGCACGGAGGACCGTGCGGTGTCCATTGAGGAGGCCCGATCGTTTCGGGATCGGGCGGAAGAGGCGGGCGCACCAGTGACCTACCACGAATACGAGGCCGGCCACGCGTTTGCCAACCCGTCGGGGGAGCAGTACGATGCGGACGCGGCCGAGCAGGCCTGGGGGCGAACCTCCGACTTCCTCCAGACGCACCTTGTCCCGGAGGGAGAGTAGAACGCGAACCCGTGCTGCTGGGCCTTCGTTCGAGTGGGGCGTTTTGTCCTTGCTGCTTCCGTCCCGCTCAATGGCCTCTTTCCCGCCCCTCCAGAATGATCTTCTCCTCCGCGTGGCCCGCGGCGAAACGACCGATCACACCCCTGTCTGGATGATGCGGCAGGCGGGCCGCTATTTGCCGGAATACCGGCGGATTCGCGCGGAGCACGACTTCTTTGAGGTTGTGGAGACCCCCGAGCTGGCCGCGGAGGTGACCATCCAGCCCGTGGATCGCCTCCCGGTGGACGCGGCCATCATCTTCAGCGACATCATGACGGTGCCGCAGGCGATGGGCTTGGAGGTCCAGATGGTCTCGGGCCAGGGGCCCACGTTTCCCGATCCGCTGGAAACGCCGGACGATTTGGAGCGCCTTGTGGAGCCGAACGTGGAGGACGCCCTCGGGCACGTGTTCGACGCGCTCACCCTCACGCGGCAGAAGCTGGAGGGTCGCGTGCCGCTCATCGGCTTTTCCGGCGCGCCGTGGACCCTCATGGCGTACATGGTAGAGGGAGGCGGCAGCAAGTCGTACCGGCGCGCCCGCGCGTGGCTCTACCGCCACCCCGATGCCGCGCAGGCGCTTCTGCGTCGCACAACCGATGTGGTGGTCGACTACCTGATTGGACAGGTGGAGGCCGGGGCGCAGGTGCTTCAGGTCTTCGACTCGTGGGCCGGACTGCACGGACCCGATGCCTTCCGCACGTTCTGTGCTCCGTACCTTCAAGCGGTCGCCGAGCGGGTGAACGCCGCGCATCCGGAGGTGCCGCTCATCGTGTTTGCCAAGGGGGCGTATTACGCACTCGATGCCCTGGCGGCCATGGACTACGACGTGATCAGCCTGGACTGGACCGCAGATCCCCAGGCGGCACGGGAAACGGTCGGCGACCGGGCCGTGCTCCAGGGCAATCTCGACCCCTGTGCTCTCTACGCGCCCCCCGACGACCTGCGGCGCCGGGTGCAGGATATGCTCGCCGGCTTTGGGCCGCACCGGCATATCGCCAACCTGGGCCACGGCATGCTGCCCGATCACGACCCAGAGCACGCCCGCGTCTTTGCGGCGGCCGTCCACGAGCACTCCCGACAGATGCGCACGGTGTAACTGAACCCGGCGTCCCCGGAACGAACGTCCGAGGGGGAGACGGCAGCCAGCCGTCATCGGCGCCCTCGGGCCCGCTTCTCCATCAATGCAATCTGCGCCCAGCCATGCCGCTCGACACCTCCGATCCGCAAATCCGCGCCGTCCTGCCGCTGCTCTACGTGGCCTGGGCCGACGGCATCCTCACGCCCTCGGAGGCGGAGACGCTTCGCTCTCGGATCCGCACGTTCGACTGGCTGGATCGTGAGGTGCGCGAGGCTGTCTGCGCCCATCTCGATCCACAGTCGCCCCCCTCCGCCACGCAGTACTTTCGGTGGATCCGGGCGCTGCGCCAGGGCGCCGCCGACGCGCCGGTGACGACGCGCTGCTCGCTGGCGGATCTGGGGATGCAGATGGCGACGGTAGGGGGCGACGGGGCGTCCCTCCCCGAGACGTCGCGTCGGGCGCTCGAGGACATCGAGGCCGCCCTCGGGGTGAATGGAGAGGAGGTCGTGTGTCATCTCCTTGGGGAGCGTCCCGAGCCGGCCCCGCCGCAGCGAGACGCGCCGTTCGACGTAGGCGCCCTCCAGCGTCTGCTGGACGGACGGCACGCCGACCTCCGCTCTCACATTCGCACCCTTCTCCAGGATCCCGTCTTTCAGTATCTGGACGCGCCGGAGACGCAGGCCTACCGCGAGCAGGTCCTGCAGTGGTGTGAGCGTTTGGCCGAACAAGGCTTTGGGGCGCTCGGGTACCCGGAGAAATATGGCGGTGAGGGCAACATGGAGAAGTTCATCGTTGCCTTCGAGACGCTGTCGTATCACGACCTCAGCATGGTCATCAAGTTCGGTGTGCAGTTCGGCCTCTTTGGGGGCAGCATCCATCGCCTGGGCACCGAGCGCCACCACGAAAAATACCTGGAACGCGCCGGTACGCTCGACCTCACCGGCTGCTTCGCCATGACGGAGCGCGCGCACGGCTCCAACGTCCGCGAACTGGAAACAACGGCCACCTACGACGCGGAGACGGAGGAATTTGTGATCAACACGCCGCGCCACGTCGCCCACAAGGAGTGGATCGGCAACGCTGCGGCCCACGGGCGCCTGGCGACGGTCTTCGCCCAGCTCCATACGGACGGGGAGGCGCACGGCGTGCATGCGTTTCTCGTGCCCATCCGCGACGCGGAGGGCACGCCGGAGCCTGACGTGCGCATCGAGGACTGTGGGGAGAAGATGGGCCTGAACGGGGTCGACAACGGCCGGCTATGGTTCGACAATGTCCGCATTCCGCGCGAGAACATGCTCGATCGGTTCGCTACGGTGGCGGCGGATGGCTCCTACGAGAGCCCCATTCCCAGCGCGGGCAAGCGGTTTTTCACCATGCTGGGCACGCTCATTGGCGGGCGCATCAGCGTGGCGCGAGCGGGACTGAGTGCTGCCAAGTCGGGCCTGACGATCGCGGTGCGCTACGGGAATCGACGGCGGCAGTTTGGCCCGAAGGACGAGCCGGAGGTGCCCCTCCTCGACTACCGCACCCACAAGCGGCGGCTCCTTCCTAAGCTCGCCACGACGTATGCCCTGCATTTCGCCCTTGAGGACCTCACCCAGCGCTTTGCGGCGAAGGGGCCCGAGGACGCCCTCGACAAGGTGGAGGCGGAGGCCAATGCGCTGAAGGCCTACGCCACCTGGCACACCACCGACACGCTTCAGGAGGTGCGCGAGGCGTGTGGGGGGCAGGGCTATAAGGCCGACAATCGCATTGCTGCCCTAAAGGCCGACACGGACGTGTTCACGACGTTCGAGGGCGACAACACGGTGCTGATGCTGCAGGTGGCCAAGGGCCTGTTGTCGGACTTCCGGCGCGAGTTCCGTGACATGAACCTGCTGGGGATGGCTCGCTTCGTGGTCGACGAGGTGACCACCCGCCTGTCCGAGTTCAATCCCGTCGCCGTTCGGAAAACCGATCCCGAGCACCTGCGGGGCCGCGACTTTCAGCACTCGGCGCTTCAGTACCGGGCCGACCGGATGCTTCTGTCGGCCGGTCGCCGTCTCCAGCGTCGCATTGAGGAGGAGGGAATGGAGCCATTTGAGGCGTTTACGGACGTCCAGGACCACCTCGTGCAGCTGGCCCACGCGGAGGCCGAACGAGTGGTTTACGACCGCTTTGTGACGGCCATTGACCATGTAGAAAACGAATCACTTCAAGAGGTGCTTTCTCCTCTCCGCCAACTGTTTGCGCTGTCTCGAATCGAGCAAGACCTCGACTGGTTTTTGGAGGCGGGCGTGGTGGAAGGCGTGAAGTCGAAGGCGATTCGTGGCGAAGTCAACGCCCTCTGCGACGAGGTCCGGCCGCAGGCCGAGGCGCTGGTAGACGCGTTTGGCATCCCGGACGCCTGCCTCGCCGCGCCGATTGCAACGGAAGATCGTACGGCTCGATAAGGCCTCCCGACGAGTGGGCATACAATCGCACATCGGGGTGGTGG
>JBKHEM010000040.1:0-18475 GCA_046540815.1 Salinivenus sp. | reverse complement strand
TCCTCGTTCTCCACGGAAACCGTCTCGGGGGCAAGGCCGACCGTGTCGCGGACAACCCGCTCGTACGGCTGTCCCATTGCAGAGACCGGAAGGCACAGGGCGAGAAGAAAGACGGGTGTTAGGATGCGGGGCATCGTCGGAGCAGGATCAGTTTGAAGGCACGGCCGCGCGATGAGCTATTCTTCGGCCGCCGATACGGCGGTCAGGTTGTCGTCGGTCTCTCGGTCAATGAGAAGCGTAAACGGATCGATTCCGGCCCGAGCCGGCTCCTCGTCCACCGTCACGGTGAGGGTCTGCTCCCCGTCGGTGAGGCGGTGCGTCTCGCGGTAGAGCGTGCGCTGCTCCTCCGCATCCACGGCGGCGTCTTTTGAAAACACGCCAATCTCGACCGGAAGGTCCATGGGCACCTCGGTCGGCGAGGCGCCGATGCTGTCGGCCTGCTGCTTGCGGGCCTGCACCGTGAAGTCGACCCGGTACCGGCCGTCGTCGGTTTCAGTGTACGAGGCGTCGACGGCGCGATTGTCGTAAAGGGTAATGTCGCGAAAGAGGTCGCCGACGAAGCCCTCCAGGGAGTCAGGGGCGGCGGCCTCAAAGCGCTCCACCAGCGCCTCGGAGGTCGTAAACGGGGGCGCCTCGTACCGATGGTCTTCTAGAAACTCGCGCAGGACGCGGTTTACCGTTTCTTCCCCAAGATATTCTTTCAGCGCATAAAGGACGAGGGAGCCCTTCCGATAGTGGATATACTGTTGCCCCTGATCTACGTCCATGAGGGGCCGTTCCTCCCGAGCCTCCTGGCTGCGCCCACTCAAGTATTCGTCGAGCTCGTACTCCAAAAATCGCTTCATGGCGTTGCGGCCGTAGGTTTCCTCCATCACCATGAGGGCGCTGTACTGGGCGAGGCTCTCCACGAGCATGGTTGCGCCCCACACGGGCCCGCTCACCACCTGGTGCGCCCACCACTGGTGCGCCACCTCGTGCGCGGTCACGTAGTAAGGGTAGTCGATGTCGGTCTCGGGGTCGACCCGCGCGATGAATCCGATGCTTTCGGAGTACGGAATGGTGCCAAGAAAGGACTGGGCAAACGAGGCGTACCGCGGAAACTCGGCGATGCGCATCTCTTCGTTCTGATACGGCCCGAAGTGGCGGGTGAAGTAGGTGAGCGACCGCTTCATCGCGTCCGTCATGCGGTCCAGGTTGTACGTGTGGGCCGGATCGTGGTGAAGTTCAAGATCGACCGGGGCGCCGCCGTTGAGCGAGTCGGCCGGGGGCGTCCAGGTGTCGGTCTGCGTCTCGTACCGGGCCGACAGGAACGAGAAGAACCCGAGCGTGGGCGCGGTGGTGCGGAACCGGACGTGGCGTCGGCCGTCGGCGGTCCAGGTCGAGTCGCGGGTGCCGGGGGCGAGGGGCGTCTGCTCGGCGGGGGTGCTCACCGTGGCGGTGTAGTCGAGCCACGTCGCGTCGCGAGCCACGTAGGGCCGCATGCGAGCCGTCGTGTCGCTTCGGGGCCGCATGCGAGGCTCATCCTCCAGCCCGTGGGCCTCCCGCTGCGACCGGTCGGTGATCTCAGCCCCTTCGTCGTATCCGAAACGAGGAAGCACACTGCTGTTGAGGAAGGTGCCGTTGAAAACGATGGAGGTGTGCTCATCGTCATTTGAAAAGCCCCCGTTGCGCTGCCAGGTGTCGAACGTGAGGGTTGCCGTGTCGCCGGGCGTGAGGGGGCTGTCGAGTTGAACCAGCCGAACGCCGTGCCTCTCGTCGTGGCGGATCGTCTCGGCGTCCCGTCCGAAGTCGAGGTTGTTGACCTCCAGATCTGCAGGCGTGTCCACAAAGACCGTATCGACGGGGGTGTCCCAGTCGTTCACCAGCGTGTAGGTGCCAGCCAGCCGGGCGTCGCGACGATCGGGATACAGGTCCACGTCCAGGTCGACCGCGTCGATCCGGGGCTGCGGCATCGCGTCGTATCGCTCGTAGGTCTTTTCGTACTCGGCCTGCAGGGCCGTCTGCTCGTCGCTTGTGCGGAAGGTGTTCCAGACGGTCGTGTTCACGTAGATGACCGTCCCGGCCCCGAGGGCCACCAGGAGCGCGCCCCCCGTGGTGCCGAGGAGCGCGGGCGACAGCCGCTGGCGCGCCTTGGCCACGCGCAGCGCGAGGGTTGTATCCTCGCCGCGCACCCAGGCCAGCCGAGCCCCGACGGCCATCAGCACCGCCACCGCCCCCCACAGCAGCTTGTGCCACAGAAAGCCGACCGGGAAGTGGCCGTAGCCGTTCATGTCGGAGTACGGCATGCCGGGATCGGACCCGTACTGCCACAGGTTGTGCTCCAGCCCCAACTGCCCGCTGAAGAGCAGCGCTACGAAGAAGCCGACGACTAGGAAGTGGCCGAGGTACTTGTGGTTGACGACGGCCTGTATGGTGAGCGCCAGCACGGCGTAGAGCAGGTAGTCGACAAGCTGCACGCCGTAGAGCTCCGTGACGTACAGGCCGAGGTGGATGTCGGTAAAGCCGTAGCTGAGCTGCGTGCCGACACCGGTGACGAGCACCACAAGCATCAGCATCGCGCAGACCAGCCCGAGGCCCACCCCCTTGGCCGCCAGCGTCAGGCTGCTCGGGAGTGGCAAGGCATCGTGCACCTGCTGCATCCGCACGTCGCGCTCGCGCCACACCAGCTGCCCCGCGTAGAAGGTGATCAGGATGACCATGAAGAGGGTGAACTGGCTGCTCAGTTGGTCGAGCACCTGGTAGGTCACGGGCTGCACCGGCGTCCCGAACATCTGGCCGGACTGCGCGGCCGCCACAACCAGGAAGAGGATGCTCGCCGCCACGATGGCGTAGAAGTAGACATCGCGCACCACGTAGAGGAAGGAGCGGCGGACGATCGAGCCGAACTGGGAGATCCGTGTCGCCCAATTTTCGGAACGGCGCGCCGTGGGAAGGTCGATGGCGTGGATGAGCGAGGTGGGCGCGACCTCGGCCAGGGGCGCTGGCTCGTCGTCGGCCTCGTCGCCCGAATGCGTGTCGCTGCTCGACCGGTGCGTGAACCGGAACCGGGCGTACAGGCCCGCGATGAGCGCCAGCCCCACGCCCAGCCACAGCAGGCGGTTGACGAGGATCATCCCCTCCAGGGGCACGAGCTGTGCGTTTTGCTCGGCCGTGGTCCAGTAGCGGGTGAGCTGCTGCGTCGAGATGAGTCCGAAGGGATCGACGATCGATGCGATCGTGCTGTTTTGAAGCGCATCGCCGCCCACGAGCACGGCGGCGATGTTGTAGCCCATAAACAGGAGCACCCCGCCGATATAGTTTGGCAGCATGCGGCGCGTGAGGGCCGGCAGCGCCACAAACAGGCCGCCGACCCAGAGCAGATTCGGCAGCACGTAGACCACGTACGGCCACAGGTAGGCCGCCAGGGAGAACGCCCCGAACTGGCTCGGGTCCACCCACGGCATCACGGTGCCCAGGAAGAGGCCGCCCGTAAGGCCGGCGTACAGGTAGAGGTGCACCAGGAATCCCCCCAGGAAGCGGCTGCCCAGGTACTGCGCCTTCGAGATGGGGGTCGTGAAAATGAGCGGGTCCATGCCGTTCTGATAGTCCCGGTACACGGCCTGTCCCATGAAGGGCGCCGTCAGGATGAGCCCGAGCAGGGACAGAAACAGGGTCATGACCGCGAGGGCGAAGGGGCTATTGGCATGCGTGTTGGGCCCCATGCCGCCGACGATCACGTTGGCATCGCTGAACGCGCCCCCCAGCGCGTTCATCAGCAGGAAGCTGACGGCGAAGAAGATGAGGAAGTAGACGTGCGTGGAGAACTGGCGGAGGCGATGCGCGACCTCCTGCGCGACGAGCGTGAAGAACATAATGGAGCTGCGATCAAGGGAGAGCAGAGCGGGCGCGGACCAGGGACAGAACCATCAGGCCACGGCCGCCGGCTCCGGGCTCCGACCGTTTTTCATGCGGGTGAAGTACACGTCCTCCAGGTCCGGTTCGGCGGGCGCGAAGGAGGGGGCGGGCTCCCGTTCGGCGTGCACGCGAATCACCGGGCGTCCCGCCACGAGCTTCGTCGAGATCACGTCGTACCGCTCCTCGTGCTCAGGCAGCGTCTCCTTCGTCACCGTCTTGCGCCAGATTTCTCCGTCCAGGCCCGCCACTGCGCGCTGCGGCTCGCCCTCGAAGATGATCTCGCCCTCCCGAATGATCGCCATCTGCGTGCACAGCTCGCGCACGTCGGCCACAATGTGGGTCGACAGAATCACGACGCTGTCCTCCCCAATCTCGCTGAGCAGATTGAGGAAGCGGACTCGCTCGGCGGGATCGAGCCCAGCGGTCGGCTCGTCGACGATGATGAGGTCCGGATTCCCGATGAGCGCCACTGCAATGCCGAAGCGCCGCTTCATGCCGCCCGAGTAGCCGCCCAGCTGCTGGTCGCGCGCACCCTCCAGGTTGACTCGTTCCAGCAGAGCGTCCACCACCCGGCGCCGCTCCGACGCATCCCCAACGCCCTTGAGGGTCGCGAAGTGGTCGAGCAGCCGTTCGGCCGTCACGTCGTCGTAGACGCCCACCTCCTGCGGCAGATAGCCGAGCCGTTTGCGGAGCGCGTGCTTGTCCGCCAACACGTCGATGTCGCCGAGGCGGATGGTCCCGGTGTCCGGCTCTTGCAGCGTGGCAATCGTGCGCATGAGGGTGGATTTGCCGGCCCCGTTGGGGCCAAGCAGCCCGAACATGCCCGCCGGAATCTCCAGCGACACGTCGCGGAGGGCGCGGGTGCCATTTGGGTAGGTCTTCGAGACGTTCTCGATGGTGAGCGTCATGGGAAAAGGTTGTGCGCAGGAAAGAGTTGAAGACGAGAAGTCGCAGTCGCGTACTATTGACGGACACCGAGCGGGTTGAGCGACATTCGATGAGTGGGGGCAACGGCGCGATGAGTCGCCGATCATGAGACGCGTTTGACGCACGACGGCCGCTGTACCGTGAGTGTTACAGAAAACAAGACCTCGACGAATCCGATACTCCTCGCCCTTTCGCCCGAACCTCCGACCGCGGCGCAGGTCCAACGATTTGCTCTCTTCCTTTCCCTCTTTTCCTGCCTTCCCGTGGCGGCTCCTCTTCTCCGGCTCGACGACGTCACCAAAACCTACCGCGAGGGCGAAACGGACCGCTCCGTGCTGCGGGGCGTGTCGCTCACGATCGACCGCGGGGCGTTTGTGGTGCTGATGGGCCGGAGCGGAGCGGGCAAGAGCACCCTCCTCAATCTCATCAGCGGCATCGACGTGCCGACGAGCGGGCGGGTGGTGGTGGACGATACGGACCTCACCGCCCTGTCGGAGACGAAGCGAACGCTGTTTCGGCGACGGCACATCGGCTTCGTCTTCCAGTCGTTCAATCTAATTTCGACGCTCACGGTGGCGGAAAACGTGCTGCTGCCGCTGGAACTCTCGGGCACGGCTCCGGCCGACGCCCAGGAACGCGCGCAGGCGGTGCTGGAGCGCGTGGGGCTCGGGGACCGGGGCGACGCCTTTCCGGACCGCCTGTCGGGGGGCGAGCAGCAGCGGGTGGCCGTGGCCCGCGCCCTGGCGCATCGTCCGCTCTTTGTGCTGGCCGACGAGCCAACCGGAAATCTTGACTACGAGACGGGCCAGAAGGTGCTTACCCTCCTGGGCGACCTGGTGCGCGAGACCGACACCACCCTCCTCGTCGCCACCCACGACCGCACGGTGCTCGACCGGGCCGACCGCACCCTCACCCTCCACGACGGCACCCTTCACGACCGCCTGCCGGAGTTCTTGTCGGACGACGGTCGCCAGCCGACCTCCGAAGGCGCCCCTCCCGACGCGTAATTCGTCTGGGCGCATGAGGTTCGGCTCCGTCCCCTCTTCTCCTCTGCTCCCACACTCCCAAGCTCTCCCCTCTTTCTACCGTGCTCACCCGCTCCAGCCTCCGCTACCTCACCCGTCACCCGTGGCTCATGGGCCTGTCGGTGCTGGGCGTGGCGCTGGGGGTAGCTGTCGTGGTGTCGATCGACCTCGCCAACTCCAGCGCGGGGCGCGCCTTCGAATTGTCGGCGGAAACGGTGACGGGGAAGGCGACCCATCAGGTCACGGGCGCAACAGGGGCGCTGGCCGACTCGGTGTACCGCACGCTCCGCGTGGAGGCCGGCGTGCGGCCCTCCGCCCCGGTGGTGGAAGGCTACGCCTCCATTGAGCGCAGCGACCGCACCTTCCAGGTCGTGGGCATCGACCCGTTTGCCGACGCGCCCTTCCGCCCCTACCTGGGGACGGGCCCCGGCGGCGACTTCGACCTGGGCACCTTCATGACGCAAGATGCGGCCCTGCTCTCGGCCCCCACCGCGGACGAACTGGGCGTGGCGCCGGGCGATACGCTTCGGACAGAGGTGGAAGGCACCCCCCATTCGGTCGTTGTGGGCGGCCTCATCGAGCCGCAGGACGAACGGACGCGGCGCGCCCTGGCCAACCTGCTGGTGGTGGACGTGTCCACGGCTCAGGCGCTGTTTGACCTGCAGGGTCAGTTGAGTCGGATCGACCTTATCCTCCCTTCGGACGACGAGGCCCGCACCGCCGTGCTGGATCAGATTCAGGCGGCGGTGCCGGAGGGAATCCGTGTACAACGGACGGAGGCCCGGTCGGCGGCGGTCGAGCAGATGACGCGCGCCTTCGACCTCAATCTGACGGCCCTCAGTCTGCTGGCGCTGGTGGTGGGTGCCTTTCTCATCTACAACACGATGACGTTTTCGGTCGTGCAGCGACGCGGCCTTCTGGGGCGGCTGCGCGCCCTCGGCGTCACACGGCGGCAGATCTTTGCCCTCGTGCTGGGCGAGGCGGCGCTCCTGGGAGCCGTGGGGACGGGCCTTGGGGTGCTGCTTGGCATCGTGCTGGCGTCGGGCCTCGTTCAACTGCTTGCGCAGACGATCAACGATCTTTACTTCGTGGTGGAGGTGAGCGACCTCACCATTACCCCCTGGATCGTGGCAAAGGGCGTGTTGCTGGGCCTCGGAACGACCCTCGCAGCGGCCCTTCCTCCGGCCCGGGAGGCCACCAACGCACCCGTCAGCACGGTGCTGCAACGCTCGGCCCAGGAGGCGACCGTGCAGGACCGGGCGCCCTGGTGGGCCGGCGCCGGCGGGCTGCTCGGGGCACTCGGCGTGGCCCTCCTCGTGCTCACCGAGCAGAGCATCGTTGTGAGCTACGCGGCGCTCCTGTTTCTGCTGGTGGGGGCGGCCCTGGCAACCCCCTGGGCCGTAATCGGCCTCGCCCAGATGGTGCGCCCCCTCCTCGGCCGCCTCTTCGGCGTCGTGGGGCGCATGGCGGCGCGGGGCGTGGTCACCAGCCTGAGCCGCACCGGCGTCGCCATCGCCGCCCTCATGGTGGCCGTGGCCGCGACCGTGGGCGTCGGCCTCATGATCGACAGCTTCCGGGGGACGGTCGAGGACTGGCTCACCCAATCGCTCCAGGCCGACGTGTACGTGCAGCCCCCGAGTGAAGTCTTCCGGCGCTCCACCGCCACGCTCGACTCGACCGTTGCCGCCCGCCTGCAGGCCGTCGACGGCGTGGCCAGTGCCTACTCCGTCCGGCGCGCCTCCGTGGAGGCGGACGTGGGCCGCTCCGACCTCGTGGCCATCGAGCCCGGCCCAGAAACCGAGGACGTGTACCGCCTCAAGAGCGGTGACCCGGCCAGCGCCTGGTCGCAGCTTCAGGACGGGTCCGCCGTCTTCGTGTCGGAGCCGTACGCCTACCGTCACGACCTGGCCGTGGGCGATACCCTGCGCCTGCAGACCGACCGTGGAGAGCGGACGTTTCCCATCGCGGCCGTGTACTACGACTACGGCTCGGACCTGGGCGTCGTGATGATGAGCCGCACCGGCTACACGCGCTTCTACGACGATCGGGGGGTCTCGGGACTCGCATTCTACGCCGAAGAGGGGCGAGACGTGGACGCCCTCATTTCCGACATGCGGGCAACTACGAGCGGGCTGCAGGACGTGTTGATCCGCTCCAACCGGTCCCTCCGGGAAACCTCGCTCCAGGTGTTTGATCGCACCTTTACGATCACGACCGTACTGCGCCTCCTGGCGCTAGTGGTCGCGTTCATCGGGGTGCTGAGTGCCCTGATGGCGCTGACCCTGGAGCGAAAACGCGAGATGGGCGTTCTGCGCGCCACCGGCATGACGCCCCCGCAGGTGGGCAGCTACGTGACATTGCAAACCGGCCTGATGGGCGCCATTGCGGGGGTCCTGTCGCTGCCCCTCGGCTACGTGCTGGCCTACGTCCTCGTGTTCGTCATCAACAAGCGATCGTTCGGTTGGACGCTCCAGCTCAATGTGTCGCTGGACATCCTCTTGCAGGCCATGGTGTTAGCGATTGGAGCGGCTCTCCTGGCGGGGCTCTATCCGGCCTGGAAAATGGCCCGCGAACACCCGGCCACGGCGCTGCGGGAGGAGTAGGAGGGGCCGGCACCTGCCTACGATTTTCCTGTTCTGTACCTACCCGTCGCTTCTACCTTCCTCCGGATCTGATGGTACGCCCTCAATCACTCGCTATCGGCCTCGCCACACTCCTCGCCGCTCTGGGTCTCGGCGCGTACTGGCTCACGTCGGATTCTGGGTCGGCCGATCTGCAGACCTCCGTGTCCGTCGCCGACGCAATGGAAAGCGACACGGTTGGCTACCGCCGCGCCACGACGGTCCCCGACTTCTCGTTTCCCGCCGACCACGGCCCGCACCCGGACTACAAAAATGAGTGGTGGTACCTTACGGGCAACCTGAGCGGCCCGGACGGCCGCCCCTTTGGCTACGAGCTGACAATCTTTCGCTTCGCCCTCGCGCCGCCGTCCGATACGACCGCCCCTCGATCCGCATCCGACTGGCGGACCGACCAATTCTACATGGGCCACTTTGCCGTCACCGACAGCACCGGCCAGGCCTTCTACGCCGACGAGCGCTTCGGGCGCGGGGGCGCCGGACTGGCGGGGGCGCAGGCCGATCCGTTCCGTGTCTGGCTCGAAGACTGGGCAATGGAAAGCACGGGGGAAAGCTCGGGCGAGGACCCGTTCCCCATGCGGCTCCGCGCCCAACAGGAGGGCGCGGCGATCGACCTCACCGTTCGCCCCGAGAAGCCGCGCGTGCTACAGGGCGACCGCGGACTCAGCCAGAAGGGCCCCGGCAGCGGCAACGCCTCCTACTACTACGCCTACACGCGCCTCGCCACGGAGGGCACCATTGTGAGCGGGACCGACACCACAGAGGTCACCGGCCAGAGCTGGATGGACCGGGAGTGGAGCACCTCGGCCCTCGGCCCCGACCAGGAGGGCTGGGACTGGTTTGCCCTCCAGCTCGACGACGGCCGCGACCTCATGTACTACCAACTCCGAAACACCGACGGCTCGCCGAGTTCGTTTAGCGAGGGCACCATTGTGGGCCCGGACGGATCAACCACCACGATTGGGCGCGACGATGTCACCTTGAAGGTGCTCGACACCTGGACCACACCCGACGGCACCCGCACCTACCCCGTCGAATGGCGACTGGAGATCCCCTCCGCCGACGTGGACGTGCGAATCTCGTCCCTGATGGAGAACCAAGAGATGGACGTGTCGGTGCGGTACTGGGAAGGCGCCGTGCGCGTCCGCGGCTCCGACACCGGCCGCGGCTACGTGGAGCTCACCGGCTACGGCGACAGCGCCGCCTCCCCGGCCTCTTGAGTTCGGATTCTGGATTTCGGACCGTGGAGCCGAACAAGCCCCTGCACGCGGCATTCTCCATTCGTCCTTCTACTCTCTTGTGGAGTCCCTTGCCCTGTCGACGTACGATTTTCGGATCGAGGAGCGCGCCGAGGGGCGGGTGATCTACGACCCGATCCGGAACACCTACGTGCGGCTGACGCCCGAGGAGTGGGTGCGGCAGCACTTCGTGCAGTACCTCATTCAGGAGCAGGGCGTCCCCGCCGGCCTGGTGGCGATCGAGGCGAGCTTTCGGTACCAGGACCTGCCGCGCCGGGCTGACATCCTCGCGCACGACCGACAGGGCGAGCCGCTCTTGCTCGTGGAATGCAAGGCCCCCCGCGTCTCGATTGGGCAGGATGCCTTCGACCAAGGGGCCGGCTACAACCTTGTGCTGGGCGCTCCCTTCCTCGTCGTTACGAACGGACAGGTACACTACGCCTGTCGCATTGATTTCGAGGGCCAAAGCTACTCGTTCCTCGACGACCTCCCCCGCTACGCCGACATGCTCCAGGACACGACCTGACCCCTTGCAAAACGTCGACGAACACGCCATGGCGACTGCACATCCTCCCCGCTCTGCCCTACGTTAGCTCTCCATCTCTCGTTTACAACTGCTGCCCACAATGCCTATCTCCTACGATCGAGAACGCTCCGTGGCCCTCGATGCGGTCCGAGCCGCCGCCACCCTGTGCCAGGCCGTCCGCGACACGATGGACGGGGACGTGCTGGAAAAGAAGGACCGCTCGCCGGTCACTGTAGCGGACTTCGGGAGCCAGGCCCTGATCTGCCACGCCCTCCAGGACGCCTTTCCGAACGACCCCGTGATTGCGGAAGAAGATTCGTCCGCCTTGCGCGCCGACGACAACAGCGATGTCCGCACCAAGGTGGTGGACCAGGTTCGGTCCCATCATCCCGACGCAACACCGGACGACATCTACGACTGGATCGATCACGGCACCGCCCGTGAGTACACGGATCGCTACTGGACGGTCGACCCCATCGATGGAACAAAGGGATTTGTGCGGGGCGATCAGTACGCCATCGCGCTGGCCCTCATCGTGGACGGCACCCCGCAGGTGGCCGCGCTCGGGTGCCCCTACCTCCCGCCCAACCTGAACTTCGACGACCCGGCGTCGCGCGGGCAGGTCTTCCTTGCCGAGCGGGGCGAGGGCACAACGCAGTTGCCCGTGGACCCCGCCGACGCCACCGAGCCGCGTGCCGTCCACACCAGCGATACGACGGATCCGGCGCAGAGCCGCTTCACCGAGTCGTTCGTCTCCTCGCACAGTTCGCGCGGCCTCGCGGCAGAAGCCGGGGAGCGCCTCGGCATCACTGAAGAGCCCCTCCGCATCGACAGCCAGTGCAAGTACGCCGTGGTGGCCCGCGGCGACGCGGAGATTTATCTGCGCCTGCCCCGCCCCGGCACCGACTACACCGAGCGAATTTGGGACCACGCCGCCGGGGCGCTCGTCGTCGAGGCCGCCGGGGGCACCGTCACCGACATGTACGGCGAGCCACTCGACTTTACCCACGGTCCCCTTCTTAAGGAAAACACGGGGGTCGTTGCCACCAACGGCCCGCTCCACAATGACGTGATTGCCGCCCTGGAGGCAGCCGCCGAGTAGTCGAAAAAGGGGGCGCTCCTCGCCTCCTCTCCTCGACAACCACTTCGGTTCAAGCGCCTCGCACCAATGGTCGCCTACCTTCTCTGTGCCGGCTTCGGCACCCGCATGCGGCCCCTGACGGAGGACACGCCCAAGTCGCTCCTCCCCGTCGCCGGCCGCCCGATCCTCGACCACCTGCTGGACGAGTTGCAGGACTGGAGCGCCCTCGACGCCGTGCACGTCGCCGTAAACCATTCCGATGCCCCCGCCTTTCGGGAGTGGGCCGAGACGTGGCGTGCCTCCCTGGCCGACCACGACTGTTCGCTGTCGATCCACGACGACGGCGTCCGCTCCCCCGACGAGCAGCTGGGCGCCGTCGGCGATCTCCGGTTTCTTCTTGAAGAGGCAGGGCCGCCCCCCGACGGTGCGCTCGTGAGCGGGGGCGACAGCCTGTACCGCTTCCCCCTCGGCCCCCTCCTTCAAGACTTCGAGGGCACGCGGAGCCGCATCCTCGCTCTTTACGAGCCGAACCCCGACCGACGGCGGAAGAGCACTGTTTTGGAGCTGGACGGCCCCCGTCTCACGGGCCTCGTCAACGACCCCACGGACACCTCCTCGGAATGGATCGGGCCCTCGTGGTACCTGCTCACCCCCAGCGCCCTGGCCGCCGTAGAGCCCTACCTCCGCACCGGCGGAAATCCCGACGCCCTCAGTGCCTACCTGGACACCGTCCGGCGCCGCGAGCGCATCGACGCCCTCCGCCTGCCCCGGCAGGAGGGCCTTCGCCTCCACTGCAACACGCCCGAGGACCTGGAACGGGCGCGCACCCTCCTGGAGGACGCCCCCCGCTACCTGATCGATGCTGAGTCGGTTCGGGAGTCCCTGCCGTCGCGTGACGGGTGATGCGTGACGAGTGACACATGCGGTCGCTGGATCGAGCCGTTTCATCCCTCACGCCTCACGCTTCACGTTTCCCCCCTCACTCAAACGCCGCACGCAGCTGCTCGCAGGCCTGCCGCAGCACCGGGAGTTCTTTGGCAAAGCAGAACCGGAGCTGTGAGCGTCCGTCCGCCGGATCGTCGTAAAAGGACCGACCCGTGACGCTTCCGATCTTCGCCTCCTCAATCAGTGTCTCGCAGGCAGCTCTGTCGTCCCCAAAGCCGCCCCGCTCGTCCGAAAGGGGGCTGAAGTCGGCCAGGGCATAGTAGGCCCCGTCCGGCCACGGCACCTCGAACCCAATCGTTTCGAGCGTCTCGCACAGGAGGCGTCGGCGCTCTGCGTAGTCGGCCCGGAGGGTCTCGAAATAGGCCTCGTCTAAGTCGTCGAACGCCGCCACGGCCGCGTGCTGAAGCGGGCGCGGCGCACAGATGTAGAACAGGTCGTTCATCAGTCCCATCTTCTCGGCGACGGGCGCCGGGGCCACGCCGTAGCCCAGTCGCCAGCCCGTCACGTTGTAGGTTTTGGAGAGGCCCGAGAGCGTGATCGTGCGCTCGTAGGCGCCCGGCAGGCTCGCCAGCGACACGTGTTCGGCGCCGTCGTACAGCATGTATTCGTAAATCTCATCCGTAATCGCCACGAGGTCGTGGCGCTCCATCAAATCAAGCAGGTCGGACAGCTCGTCGCGGGTCCATACCTTGCCGCTTGGGTTGGCGGGCGTATTCACGACGATGGCCTTCGCGTCGTCGGTAATGACCGACTCGACGGCCGCGGGATCAAAGGTCGACTCGGGCCCACCCAACGGCACGTACCGGATCGTGGCGCCGGTCAGCTCCAGAATGTTGCGATGGTAGCCGTAGAACGGCTCGAAGAGCACGACCTCGTCGCCCGCCTCCAGGAGCGACATCGCGGCGGTCACGAAGACGCCCGTAGAGCCAATGCCCACGACGATTTCCTCGGGAGAGGTGGCGGGCACCTCGTTGTAGGTTTGCTCCTTGTTCAGGATGGCGCGGCGGAGGGGTTCGATGCCCGCGTAGTGCGAATAGATCGACTCGTCGTCGGCTATCGCCCGTTGCGCACCCGCCTTGAGCGGCTCGGGCGTCGGCAGATCGCAGACGCCCTGGCCCAGGTTGATGCCCCCGACATCCGCCACCTGCTGCGTGACGGCGCGGATGTTGCTCTGCTCCAGGGGCTGTGCGCGTGTTGCGAAGGAAACGGGAGCGTCCGAACTCATAACTGACGGTGGCTTCCTGCTGAGGATGACGCGCACGCAAGAAAACGCTTCCGGGAGCCGCGTGCAACCCCGCTTCGCTCCGTGGAACGACGGCGCACCTGGCACTTTCAGACGAAGGTCCACTCCTTCCGATCTCCTTGCGGGCTGCCATGTCCTCCTCCCCTCGTGCCGACTACCTCCAGTACGCCGTCGACCTGGCCGTCGAGAACGTGCAATCCGGCCGCGGGGGCCCGTTTGCCGCCCTGGTGGTGGACGACGGAGAGGTCATCGCTACGGGCACCAACCGGGTGACGACGGACAACGACCCGACGGCCCACGCCGAGATTATGGCCATTCGGGCGGCGTGCGAGGCGCGAGGCGACTTCGAGCTCACCGGCTGCACGCTCTTTAGCTCCTGCGAACCGTGTCCCATGTGCCTGGGGGCCATCTACTGGACGCGGCTCGACCGCGTGGTGTACGCCGCCACGAGTGCCCAGGCCGCCAGGGCCGGCTTCGACGACGATCACATCTACGAGGAACTGGAGAAGTCGCCGGCCGCCCGTCGGATTCCGATGAAGCGGATCGATGATGTGGACGAAACCCGACCGTTTGATGCGTGGCTGACCTATGACAACCGGGTCGAGTACTGACCCCCGTTGTTCGCCCGACGGCCTCGCCTCCCCGTGTGCCCGACGCCGTTCCGTTAGGAGTGTGCGGCCTCTTTCTCCCCGTAGCGCCAGGCCAGATAGGCCATAAATCCGGCGCCTACGCGGAGAGCCTCCTCGTCCACATTGAGGCCCGCGGTGTGGAGTCCGTGCGCGCTCCCGGCCCCCAGCTGGTAGAATACCCCGGGCCGTTCCTGCAGGAAGTACGCAAAGTCCTCCCCCGCGAACCACCGGTCGACCTCCTTCGTCCGATCCGGCCCCACGTACGCGCGGGCGGCATCGGCCACCAGTTGCGCCTCGGCTGCGTGGTTGCGGAGGGCCGGGTAGCCGGTGCGAATCTCCACGTCGGCGGTGGCCCCGTGCGCCTTGGCCGTGTGAGACGCCACGCGCCGAATGATGTCGTGCGCCCGAAACCGCCAGTCCTCGTCCATCGCCCGGAAGGTTCCCTCCAGCCGCGCCGTCTCGGGAATAACGTTCGTCGCCCCGTCGGCGATGAGGCGCCCGATGGTGAGGATCGACGGCACGTCGGGCGGGCAGTGCCGGCTGATCACCGACTGGAAAGCGTCGACGATGCGACTGCCCACGTAGGTCGCGTCCGTCGCGAGCTCGTGCGGCTCCGCGGCGTGGCCGCCCTCCCCCTCCACCGTCACGTACACCTCGTCGCTCGACGCCATGGCCCACCCCGCCCGCACGCCAATGGTGCCCGCCGGCAGGTCGGGCTTCACGTGCTGACCAAAGACCGCGTCGACGCCCTCCAGTACGCCAGCGTCGATCATTCCCTTCGCCCCACCCGGCAGGCGCTCCTCGTGCGGCTGAAAACAAAAGCGCACCGCGCCGTGGATCGCGTCGCGGTGGCGGGCCAGGATCGCCGCGGTGCCCAGAAGCGAGGCCGTGTGCACATCGTGGCCACAGGCGTGCATCACGCCCTCCGTTTCCGACGCAAAGTCGAGCCCAGTCTCCTCCTGAATCGGCAGCGCGTCCATGTCGGCACGGAGGAGGACCGTCGGGCCGGGCGAGCCGCCCTCGAGCGTCGCCACCACGCCCGTGCCGTTTACGCCCGTCGTCACCTCGTCGAGCTCCAGCGCCCGCAGCCGCTCGGCCACCCGCCGGGCCGTCTCGTGCTCCTCTCCTGACAATTCCGGGTGGCGGTGCAGCGTCCGGCGCATCTCCACAATGGACGCAAACAGATCGTCCGCGTCGGCACGAAAGGCATCCAGCATGAGAACGGGGTATCAGGTTACAAGGCAGTCCGACTCACGCCTACCAACCCGCGCCCTACGGGTTCACCCCACACATCTTCCCATCCACACGCCCACCCAGCCATCCCCCACACTCCCAAACCCCCATATTCTCAACCCGACAATCCTGAACCTCCGCTCCCCCCTCGCGTAGGAGCGAGGTAGCTGGTTTTTCTCCAAGCCCCTCCGCTCCATGCGCCAGTTCGACGTCCCGACGTTCTACCAGAGCCCCATCATCTCGGCGGTCAAGGACGCGCGCCAGGCCACCGACCCGCGCAAGAAGGACCTGTCGCCGTCGGTCATCGACTTTGGGCCGGTGCGTTTCAAAATCGCGCGCCACTTCGGCTTCTGCTTCGGCGTGGAGCAGGCCATCGAGATTGCCTACGAGGCGCTGGACGAAAACCCGGACAAACGGATCTTCCTCCTCTCGGAGATGATCCACAACCCGCACGTGAACGACGATCTGCGGGAGCGCGGCATCCAGTTCCTCCGCACGACCAAGGGCGAGCAGCTCATTCCCTTCGACGAACTGACGCCCGACGACGTGGTCATCATCCCCGCCTTTGGCACCACGATGGAGGTGGAGCAAACCCTCAAGGAGATCGGCGTGGACACGGAGACGTACGACACCACCTGCCCCTTTGTCGAAAAGGTGTGGCGCAAGAGCTCTCAGATCGGAGACGACGACTACTCGATTGTGGTGCACGGCAAGCGCTACCACGAGGAGACACGGGCGACCTTTTCGCACGCAAAGAAGGAAGGGCCCGTCGTCGTCGTGCGCGACATGGAGGAGGCCCAAGAACTTGCGAAGGTGATCCGGGGCGAGAAGGATGCCGACTTCTTCTACGACTATTTCGACGACAAGTACTCCGAGGGCTTCGACCCGGCGACGGACCTGCGCAAGCTGGGCGTGGTGAACCAGACGACCATGCTGGCCGAGGAGACCGCCGCGATCGCTGAACTCATGCGCGAGGCCATGATTGACCGCTACGGCGAGGCCGACGTCAAAGAGCACTTCGCCGACACCTCCGACACGCTCTGCTACGCCACCAACGAAAACCAGAGCGCGACCAAAGCGCTGATTGAGGACGGGGCCGACCTGGGCATCATTGTCGGCGGCTACAACTCCTCCAACACGAGCCACCTGGTGGAGCTGTGTGAGGAGTACATGCCCACCTACTTCATCCGGGACGCCGAGCAGTTTGAGGGACCGGCCGAGATTCGGCACTTCAACATCCACACGAAAGCGGAAGAAACCACCGAACACTGGTTCCCGGCCGATCAGCCGCCGGTCGACGTGCTCCTGACCTCCGGCGCCTCCTGCCCCGACGCTCTCCTCGACGAGGTCATCCGCGACATTGTGAGCTGGTTCCCCGACGCCCGCTCCGTCGAGGAGGCCGTCGCCCCGTTCCAAGAGATGGTTGACGCAGAAGAAGCGTGAGAAGCACCTCTTCACGCCCGCTCCCCCACGCTCTTCTCCCTCTCTCCCCCGCCCTCTCGCTCGACGGATGCCCTGGTACGACGGCTGGTTCGGCAGCGACGCCTACACCCTCGTCTACGACCACCGCGACGAGGACGAGGCCGAGCGACTGGTGGACTTCGTGGAACGGGAAATTACTCCGGCGCCGGACGCGTCCATCCTGGATGTAGGGTGCGGACGGGGCCGCCACGCCCGCGCCTTCGCCCGCCGCGGCTACCGCGTCACGGGCCTTGACCTGTCCGAAGAGTCAATTGCCGATGCTCGCTCGCGGACCGCAGAAGAGGGCCTCGACGTGACCTTCGCGCAGGGCGACATGCGGGACCCCTACTGCGACGGCTGCATGGATGGCGTCGTCAACCTTTTCACGACCTTCGGCTACTTCGACGACGACATCGAAAACCAGCGCGCCCTCCGCGCCATGGCCACCGCCCTCCGCCCCGGCGGCTGGTTTTTGCAGGACTTCCTGAACGCCCCGCAGGTCGTGGACACCCTCCAACCCGAGAGTGTCCACTCCGAAAACGGGATAACCATTCACCAGCGGCGCTGGGTTGACGACGGACGCATCAACAAGAAGATCACGATCGAACAGCACGACACGACGGAGACCTTTCGCGAGAGCGTCCGTCTGTTCACGCTCGACGACTTCCGGGCGATGTACGAGGCTGTGGGGCTCACCCTCGTTGCCACCTACGGCGACTACGACGGTGCTCCCCATACGGACGAGAGCCCCCGCCTCCTCCTCCACGCCCGTCGCCCATCCACCTGACGCCCATTCGACATTTGCCACCCGTAATTTGCGACTGACATGAACGCCGCCCTTTCCTACGCCGACGAGCACTTCGACACGTTCGTCGACCAGCTTGAAGACCTCCTCGCCATCCCCTCCGTCAGCACCGACTCCGAATACGCCGACGACGTGCGCCGCGCCGCCACGTGGGTGGCCGAGCATCTCCGGGAGCGGGGCGTGCAGCACGCCGAGGTCGCCGAGACCGACGGGCACCCGGTCGTCTACGCCGAGCACATCACCGGCGACGACAAGCCCACCGTGCTCGTTTACGGGCACTACGACGTCCAGCCCCCCGATCCGCTCGACGAGTGGGACACCCCGCCCTTTGAACCGACCCGGCGCAACGGCACCCTCTACGCCCGCGGCGCCTGCGACGACAAGGGGCAGATGTTCATGCACCTCAAGGCCCTGGAGGCTTACGAAGCGTCCGACGCGGAGCTGCCCGTCAACCTCAAATTCGTCATCGAAGGCGAAGAAGAAATTGGCTCCGAACACCTCGCGCCCTTTCTGGAGGCGCACCGGGACCGCCTCGACGCCGATGTCGTCCTCATCAGCGATACATCGATGTTCTCCGCGGACGTGCCCTCCATTACGTACGGCCTGCGCGGGCTCGCCTACGCCGAGGTGACGCTGCAGGGCCCGGACCGCGACCTCCACTCCGGCGTCTACGGCGGCGCGGTCGAGAACCCCGCCAACGCCCTGGCCGCCCTCATCGCCGACCTGCACGACGACGAGCACCGCGTCACCATCACCGGCTTCTACGAAAACGTCCGCCCGCTCACCGATGCCGAGCGCGAGACGTACGCCGCGCTGCCGTTCGACGAAG
>JBKHEM010000039.1:0-18569 GCA_046540815.1 Salinivenus sp. | reverse complement strand
GACGTGAAATACAGCGATTCGGAATCGTCTTCGAGGGACAGATACCCGTGGGCACACCCTTCAGGGACGTAGAATGCTCGGCCGTTCTCCGGCGTCAACGTTACGCCCATCCAGTGCCCGTACGTGGAGGAGTCGGGGCGCACATCCACGGCCACGTCGAAGATCGCTCCCCGAGTGCATCGGACAAACTTGGCCTCTTGGTGCGGGGCGGCCTGGTAGTGCAGGCCCCGAATGGTGCCGCGGCGATGGTTAAAGCTCGTGTTACCCTGGACCATATGGGCCAGGCCATGCTCCTCAAACTTCCGCTCGCAGAACGCCCGGGCAAAGAAGCCGCGCGAGTCAGAGACGCGCTCCGGTTCAACGATGTAAGTGCCCGGAAGAGACCCTTCAGTTAAGATCATGGACGGGGGTGTCGGAGCGCAGATGGATGTATCGGTGAATTTGATCCAGCGTAAGGGCTCGTGGATCCGCTCCTTGCTCGACCTCCCGGTACCACTCGACCGTCCAGCTCAGGGCATCATCGAGAGAGAGACGCGGGTGCCACCCCAGGAGGGCATGTGCCTTCGAGCAGTCGAGGCGAAGGTACGTTGCTTCGTGGGGATGCGGGCTCTTGTCGAGCGTTGCCGAGGCCCCGGTTCCCCACCGCCTCATCATCTGTTCGACGACGTGCCGCACGGAGCGGGCGTCCCGCTCCTCCGGACCAAAATTCCACCCGTCCGCCAACGCATCGCCCTCTGCCCACAGGCGCTGGGCGAGCAACATGTAGCCCCCCAACGGTTCCAGGACGTGCTGCCAGGGACGGATGGCCTCGGGACGCCGAATGTTCACAGGACGCTCCTCGATAAAAGCCCGCACGATGTCGGGAATGAGACGATCGGTGGCCCAGTCGCCCCCTCCAATGACATTACCGGCCCGCACTGAGGCAAGCGCGAGAGGGACATCGCCGTCGGCCCCAAAAAAGGAGCGCCGGTAGGCCGATGTCACGAGCTCAGCACAGCCTTTCGAGTTCGAATATGGATCGTGTCCTCCCATCGGATCCGACTCGCGATAGCCCCAGAGCTTGGACTCCCGATTCTCGTAGCACTTGTCACTGGTCACCACAATCCCGACCCGTGCCGTTCCGACCTGTCGCATCGCCTCCAGGACGTGCACCGTTCCCATCACGTTTGTGGCGTAGGTCTCCACCGGATTGCGGTACGACGGGCGGACGAGCGATTGGGCCGCGAGGTGAAACACAATGTCCGGACGGTGCGCCTCCATTACGTCCAGCACCGTGGCCGCGTCGCGAATGTCGCCGTGCACCGAGGTGATGCCCTCGGCAACCCGTCCCTGCTCAAAAAGACTCGGTGTGCTGGGCGGATCGAGCGAAAGGCCGATCACGTCGGCCCCGAGCGATTGCAACCAGAGCGACAGCCAGCTTCCCTTGAATCCCGTGTGGCCCGTGATAAGAACACGCATTCCGTCCCAGAACTGGGCGTCACGAGCCGGAGAGGACGTGCTTAGTTCCAAATTTTCCATGGCGGATTTTCGGAGGTCCAGAGGTCTTCGAGTAGATTTTTGTCGCGGAGCGTGTCCATCGGCTGCCAGAATCCCCTGTGTCGGTACGCACTCAGTTCTCCTTCGTGGGCAAGGGTCTCAAGGGGTTCTTTTTCCCACACTGTGTCGTCCCCTTCGATATAGTCAAAGACCCCGGGCTCCAGCACAAAAAAGCCGCCGTTAATCCACGCACTGTCTCCCTGCGGCTTCTCGCGGAAATGCGTGATCCGACCGTCGCCGTTCGTGAGGTTGAACACCCCGAACCGTCCTCCGGGCTGAATGGCGGTAAGCGTAGCGAGGGTGCCTTGCGACTTGTGGAACTCAATCGTGGCCCCAATGTCGACGTCGCTGACCCCGTCGCCGTAGGTGAGACAGAAGGTTTCGTCGCCGATGTACTCCTTGATGCGCTTGAGACGCCCCCCGGTCATGGTGTGCAAGCCGGTGTCTACTAACGTCACACTCCACGGCTCGCAGTGATTCTGGTGAACCGTTTCCGTGTCGGCTTTGAAGTCAAATGTGATGTCGGAGCGGAGGCGTCGATATTCGGCAAAGTATCGCTTAATCACCTCGCCTTTGTAGCCACAGCATACGATGAAATCGTTGATGCCGTGGGTGGCGTAGATCTTCAGGATGTGCCAGAGAATCGGCTTCTCGCCGACATCGACCATGGGTTTGGGGCGAACAGCTGTCTCTTCCGATAGTCGGGTGCCAAAGCCCCCGGCAAGAATGACCGCTTTCATAAAGGCGAAGGGGTTGAAACGGGAGCGGAGATGTGAAGATGAGTCCCAATTAGAACGCGAGAAAGGCTGCGCGTTTTGGGGCGACCCACGTGGTTCTGGATTCTATTCTTGTTGAGAAGTCCAGGACTGCAGGGGCCGCGGAAAATATGGTCGAAAGATAACGTCTCAATTTCCCGTCCCGCTCATTGTTTGGTGTCTCGAATCGTCGTCTCTGGATGACCCGCACATCTCCGTTCCTCCCCCGCGTGGGGTGCAGAAGGGGCATCACACAACACACCGCGTCCCATGCAGCCCAACCAGACCGAACCGTTCGAGAAAGCTTCGCAGGACAACAGCAGCAGTACATACGGTCCCGTCTCCACGAAACGGTCATCCGCTCCTCCCTTCCCTCCCCTAAGCTTCGACGCACGTGCGGAGTTCTTCTCTCCAGGGTCGCATCGCACCCGTCAGGAGTCCCGCTGGCGGAGCCGGTTCAGCACATGCTGCCAGTCGGTTGGCGGATCGGCCTCGAAGTGAAGGGTGTCTCCGCTAATGGGGTGCGCAAACCCGAGCCGGTACGCGTGGAGGGCGGGGTGCGGGAGCGCCTGAAACAGCCGCTCAAAAAAGGCGCGGCGCTCGCCGTCCTGCGGGCCGTATCGGACTGCATCGCCGCCGTACTTCGGGTCGCCGAGGAGGGGATGGTGGCGGTCGCTCGCGTGCACACGGATCTGATGGGTTCGTCCCGTCTCCAGCCGAAACTCTACAACCGAGGTGTGGGCGTGGGACTCCACCGTCTCGTAGTGCGTGACGGCTCGTTTCCCCTCGGCTTCAGGCACCACCGCCATGCGCTGTCGGTGATTCGGGTCGCGCCCAATCGCCCCTTCGATGGTGCCGGTCGGAGGATCAAGGTGCCCCCACACGATGGCGCGGTACCGGCGGTCCACGGTGTGCGCCTTAAATTGCTCGGCGAGGGGCTGGTGGGCGCGGTCGCGCTTCGCCACCACCAGCAGGCCCGAGGTGCCCTTGTCCAGCCGATGCACGATGCCGGGGCGTACGACCGGGTGGTCCGGCGCCTCGGGCAGGGCGTTCACCATCGAGAGCCCCACGTCTTCGTCGCCGGCCGCCTCCGGATCATCGTCCGCGGCCACCGACGGCCCGTCGACGTGGTGCAGCAGGGCGTGGACGAGCGTGCCACTGCGGTGGCCCGGCGCCGGGTGCACCACCATGCCCGCCGGCTTGTTCACCACCAGCAGATCCTCGTCCTCGTACACGATGTCGAGTGGGATGGGCTCCGGCTCCGCCTGCATCGGGGGCTTGCGCACCAGACGAAACACAATCTCGTCCCCCGGTTCGACCGTGTAGGATTTCTTTGCGTCCGCCCCATTCACCTTCACGTGTCCCTTCTTGATCGAGCGCTGAATTTTGGTCCGAGACGCCTCCGGGTAAAAGCGCGTGAGGTACTTGTCGAGCCGCCGCCCCGCCGCCACGGTCTCGGGCACCACCACCTGCACGACGTTCTCCTCTCGGGTCACGTCGGCGTCGTAGGCGGCCGGGTCGAAGGGCTCGGAAGGGTCGGACATGGAATCAGGAGTTGAATGCGTCGACGGCGTCGAGCAGCTGTCGGAGGTCGGTTTCATCATTGTAGTATGTGGGGGCAAAGCGGACCTTGCGGTTGCGCAGGGCCGCAGTAATTCCGCAGTCTTTCAGATGCTCGTAGAGCGCCTCCGGCTCGTCGGGCACAACCGTCACAATGCCGCTCGCATGGGCCGGGTCGTCGGTGCCGTAGCGGGGCAGGCCGCGGGCCGCCAACTCGTCGGCAAGCGTGGTTGATAGATCGAGGACCCGCGTCTCACACCACTCGGGGCCGGCCGTCAGGTACAGCCCGAGGGCGGCGTGCAGGGCCACGACGCCCACGACGTTGAGCGTGCCGGTGCGAAAGCGACGGGCATCGTCGTGGAAGTCCAGATCATAGCGGTCCAGGTGCTCCCAGTCGACGGGCCCGTGGAGCCAGCCCGTGGGCGGGTGAATGTGGTCCTGCAGTGCGTCGTCGCAATAGAGCAGCCCGGCGCCCTGCAGCCCCATGAGCCACTTGTGCCCCCCGGCTGCTAGGAAATCGATGCCTGCGGCGTCCACGTCAAGCGTCAGCGCACCGAGGCCCTGAATGGCGTCCACGCAGAAGATCACATCGTGCGCCGCACACAGCTCGCCGACCGCCTCGAGGTCCACCCGGAAGCCCGATAGGAAATGAACCCACGAGACCGAGAGGAGGCGCGTCTCGGGCCGCAGGGTGCGCTCGATATCTTCAACCGTGTAGGCGCCCTCTTCGGTCGGGATGAAGTCGACCGCCACGCCCTCCCGCTCCAGGTTGAGGAACGGGTACACGTTGGTCGGAAACGCTCCGTCCGGAAGGGCGATGCGATCGCCGGGCGCCCAGTCGAGCCCCTGCGCCAGGATATTAAGTCCCATCGAGGTATTGGGGATGAACTCAATCCGTTCAGCCTCGGTGCCGAGGACTGCCGCCGCCCGCGCCTTGGCCTCCTCCATCATGGGCAGCACAGCGTCAAAGTTTTCGATGGGGGCCTCGGGGGCCGCCCCGTGTCGGTCGTCCAGGTAGGCATCCACGGCCTCGCGCACTGGACGGCTCACCGGACTCACCGCGGCGTGGTTCAGATAGGTCTGGTGCGCAGTGTGCGGAAAGTGCGTGCGGACCGTGTGGCCCTGGAGCGTCGATTCTGTCATGCACGTGGAACGGGTTGGGCGAGTGGGAAAAAAACTTTTCATGCAGCGGCCTTTCGTCTCCTGTACGGCCTCCCTCATGCGCGCCGGAACTGCTTGCCCGCCAACTGGCGCACCACCCCCTTGAACTCCAGCTGCAAAAGCATGCGAAGGGCCGTGGACGGATCAAGTCCCGTGTCCTCACAGAGCGCGTCGATGTGGGTGGGGGTGTCGCTGAGGGCTTCGTACAGGGCGGCCTCCTCGTCGGTGAGCTCATCGGTGGGGTCGGGGGCCGTGCCCGCAACTGTCTCCGCGTCAACGGAGTCCGGGTCCGCGACGGTGACCGCCGGCAGCTCCTCCAGCACGTCCTCCACCGTCATGACCAGCTTGGCGTGGCCCCGCTGAATGAGACGGTTGGCCCCCGTGCTGGACCCTTTGGTGACGGCCCCCGGCACGGCAAACACCTCACGATTTTGTTCCACGGCGAGCCGCGCGGTGATGAGCGACCCTCCCTCGTCGTACGACTCCACGACCAGCGTTCCCAGCGAAAGACCGCTGAGGATGCGGTTTCGCTCCGGAAAGTTTGGGGCGTCCGGCTTCGCATCAAGACGATACTCGGAGAGGACGGCCCCGCGGTCGGCAATACGCTCGGCGAGGCCGGTGTGCTTTTGCGGATAGATGTGCCCCACGCCCGAGCCGAGGACGGCAAGGGTGCGCCCCCCGGCGTCGAGGGCCCCCTTGTGCGCGGCGGCGTCAATTCCATAGGCGAGGCCGCTCACGATCGTAAAGCCCCGGCGGGCCAGTTCGGCCGACAGGTGGTGGGCCTGCGACCGTCCGTAGTCGGTGCACCGGCGCGTCCCGACCACCGTCATCATAGGCACCGAGGCCTCGGGCAGGGTCCCCCGCATCCACAGGTACGCGGGCGGGTCGTAGATTTCCTGGAGCCGGTCCGGAAACCGCTCGTCCCACGGGGAAATGAGCTCGGCCCCCAGCTCGTCCGCCCGGGCCAGCTCCGCTTCGACGGCCGCACGATCATCGAACGTGAGAATGGCCTCGGCGGTCTGCGGGCCGATGCCGTCGACCTGCGTGAGCGTCGACCGGGACGCCCGAAAGACGGCACTCGGGAGGTCGAAATGGGCAAGCAGTCCCCGGAGGCGAGACGCCCCCACTCCTGGCACCAACGAGAGGCCGATGAGGGCCCGCCGTTCCAGGGCAGGGTCAAGGTCGGGGGATGGGTCGTCGGACTCCAACGGAAGCCGCATCTCTCAGCGTGGCTGCGCGTTCGTAGGGGCCGAGGAGGATTCTTGCCGAGCGGCCTTCACCCGTTCGAAGAGAGTGTACTTGAGACGATCCAGGCCAATGTCGGCCACGGCACTGATGGGCACGAGCGGCACGTCGTCCGGGAAGCCCTCCGCAACCACGTCGGGCAGCAGAGCACGCTCGTCGGGCGCGAGGATGTCGACTTTCGAGAGCGCCACCACCCGGGGCTTCTCCATCAGGTCGGCCTCGTACGACTCCAGTTCGTGCACCAGTTGCTGGTACTCCCCCGCCAGGTCCTGCGACGTAATGGGAATAACAAACAAAAGAACGGAGGTCCGCTCGATGTGGCGGAGGAACCGGAGGCCGAGCCCGCGGCCCTCGTGCGCCCCCTCGATGATGCCGGGAATGTCCGCCATGACAAACGTCTCAAACTCGCTGACGTAGATCATGCCCAGCTGGGGCGTGAGGGTCGTGAAGGGGTAGTCGGCCACCTTCGGCTCGGCGGCCGACACCGCGGAGACGAGGGTGCTTTTTCCGGCATTCGGAAAGCCGACGAGCCCCACATCCGCCATCAGCTTCAGTTCCAGGGTCAGCTCGCGGGTTTCGCCCTCTGTGCCCGGCTGGGCGTGACGGGGCGCCTGGTTGGTGCTCGACTTGAAGAAGGCGTTCCCACGTCCGCCGTCCCCGCCCCGTGCCACTCGAATGCGATCGCCCGGCTCCAGCACCTCGCCCAGGACCGCTTCGGTGTGTCGATCTTTGACCACCGTGCCCGGCGGCACACGCATCACGGCGTCGTCCCCCGTCGCCCCCGTCCGTTCTTGCTTGCCGCCGTCCTCCCCGTCCTCCGCGTAGACATGCTTGGTGTGGTGCAGGTCCATGAGCGTGTACAGGTTTTCGTCCGCCACCACGTACACGTCCCCACCGTCCCCGCCGTCGCCGCCGGCAGGGCCGCCCTTCGGCACAAACTTCTCCTTTCGCCAGGCCACCAGGCCGCTCCCCCCGTCCCCGCTCCGGACCGTAATGTCCACCTCGTCGACAAACTTCATGGATGTGCACCGATGATCAAGCAGAACGGGAACGCTCTCATCGTGTGGTACACGTCCCGTGGAGCAAGGTTTTCACGATCGCTTGGCGACGAACCCGTGGACGGGCCCCTGGGTGGCCCCTACGTTGGGGACGCTCATTGATCGTCCCGCACGCCTTTTGTTTATGTCTGACGTGACCATTTACACCGACGGTGCCTGCAGCGGAAACCCCGGGCCCGGCGGCTGGGCCGCCATTCTCATCATGGGCGAAGACGCCGAGCACCTGACGGGGGGCGAGTCCTACACCACCAACAACCGAATGGAGCTCACGGCTGCCCTCGAGGCCCTCCGCGCCCTCGACGAGCCCGCGTCCGTCACCCTGCACACCGACAGCGCCTATCTCTCCAATGCCTTTAACCAGGGGTGGCTCGACAGCTGGCAGGAAAACGACTGGCAAACGTCCTCGAACGACGACGTGAAAAACAAATCGCTCTGGAAGGCCCTGCTGGCCGAGGCGGAGCGCCACGACGTCGAATGGGTGTGGGTGAAAGGGCACGCCGACAATGAGTTCAACAACATGGCCGATGAGTTGGCTGTCGCCGCCATGGAGCACTACAAGTAATTCCGCTTCTGCTGTGTCCAACACAACAGTGGCGCAGGACACTCAATGCTACACATTATGCTCCATCGTCCCCGTTCTCTCCGACCCTCCCGACCGTCCCTCGTCCCCCCAGAGCATCCGTAAAGGCCCGAACAAAGGCCTCGACTTCCGATCGGGGTACACCGACGGTTTTTCGGGTGACTTCCGTATAGCGACTCTCCAGTTCCTCAACGTCAAACTGCCGGAGCACCTGCTCCGCCGGGGCCGTGTCCTCGTATTCGTACCGGAGGCGGACGGGCACGCGCACGACGGCCTCCATGATGGTGGCGTCCTCAAGGGCTGCTTCGGCCGCCTCGCCGTAGGCACGGGCCAGACCTCCGGTCCCAAGCTCCGTGCCTCCAAAGTGTCGGGTCACCACGACCAGCGTGTTGGTCAGATCCCGCGCGTCTATCTGCCGGAGAATGGGTCGTCCGCCCGTGCCGGTCGGCTCTCCATCGTCGTCGTAGTGAAAAACCTCGCCGTCGACCCCCACGCGAAAGGCCGAACAGTGGTGCGTGGCCTTGTGCTCACGCGACCGAACGTCCGCAACGGACGCTTCCGCCGCCGCCCGGTCGGGCACCGGGATCGCGTCGGCCACAAACCGGGAGCCCTCGACCTTTCGCTCGGCCCGGCCCGGCGACTGGAGGGTGTAGTAAGAATCGGACATGATTGAAGAGCGGGTGCTACGCAGAAGCACAGTCGGGCCGGTCTGGCCGCCGCGGGTCCCGTCTCTGGACAACGTGGCCCCACCCCCTTTTCTCACGACACCGAGATGTAACCCGTTTCTCTCCGCGTGTCATTGATCGTCAGGGGTGAAACTCCCGACCGCGAAACGGTGTGCAGGATGTCTGTAAGCAAAGGATCATGCTCTGCGCCGGCAACCGTGACCGCAACGATGTCGTCAATCCCGGCGAGCGTTGACACATTCCCCCGTCCGTGTCGTTTCCATCCTCACTTTCTAACAACTCGCCTCGACGCCTTGTCCCTTCGTCTGCTTCCCCTTCTTGCTGGTGTTGTCCTTCTTCTCAGTGGGTGCGGGTCGTCGGAGAACGATAGGGATTCCTCTAGAGGGGGCGAGGAGCGGGAGCGTACGACCCCCTCCGTGGAAGCGGTGCAGGCGCGGGACGGGACGCTTCCGTTGGAGGAGCGAATGACGGGCACCGTCCGGGCGCGCAACCAGGTCGCCATCTACCCGGAGCTGAGTGAACCGGTGGTCTCGGTAGAGGCCCAAACGGGCGACTACGTGGAGGCAGGCGCCCCGCTTGTCCGTCTTCGCCAGGAGACCTACGAGCAGCAGGTGCGTCAATCGAAGGCATCACTTCGAAGTGCCCGGGCCGAAGCCCGAAGCGCCGAGGCCAGTCTCAAAGAGCTTCAGTCGCAACTGAAGCGCACCGAGCGGCTGGCCGAGCAGGACTTTGAGAGCCAGCAGCAGCTTGAATCGCTACGCGCGGAGGTAGACGAGGCCGAGGCCGCCTACGAACAGGCGCAGGCGCAGGTCGAACAGGCCGAAGCGACTCTTGACGAACAGGAGAGCATGCTGGACCGCACTGTCGTTCGGGCCCCCACCAGCGGCTACGTGGGCCAGCGCAACGTGGAGGTGGGACAACGCGTGGGCCCGGACACTCGACTCTATACGCTGGGCGATCTGGACGCCGTGAAGGTTAATGTCCAAGTTACCGACCGAATGTTCGGGCAAATCCAGCCGGGCCAGACGGCTCGCGTTCACGTTCCCCAGAAGGACACCGTTCTGGAGGCGTCCGTGACTCGAATGTCCCCCTTCCTCAGCAGCGAGTCGTACAGCGCCGAGGCCGAAATTGAGGTGCCCAACGAGGACCGTGTGCTGAACCCGGGGATGTTTGTCGAAGTCGATGTAGCGTACGGCGAGAGCGAGCGGGCGACCATCGTCCCGCTTAGCGCGCTGTACGAAGACCCCGCCTCGAACACCCGGGGCGTGTTCGTCGCCCCCACCCTCGGCACCGAAATCCCGGTCGAAACACCGGAGTCCTTCGACGAAGAGGATCCGCCGTCCCTTACCCCTCCGACCCCCACCACCTTCCGGGAGGTTGAGGTGCTGGCTGAGGGACAAGAAACCGCCGGAGTTCGCGGCATTGAGCCCGGCGACTGGATCATCACGACCGGCCAGAACCTGCTCGACAACGAATCGGACGAGCGCGTCGACGCGAGGGTCCGCCCACTTCCCTGGTCGCGCCTCCTCTCGCTCCAGCGCTTGCAGGAAACGGATCTCCTGAACCGCGTCCTCGAACGCCAGCAGCGCCTGGCCGAGGAGCGCTTTGGCAACGACTCGGGGCCCGAAGACACGACCTCTTCGGCTCAGGCGCCTCTCCCTGCAGACAGCAGTGCGCCCCCGATGGCCACCGCCCAGCCGTAGTTCCCGTCCGCCCATCTCTCTCACTGCCTGACTGCCTTCGCCCATGTCGCTCTCCGACTTCTCCATCCGACGGCCGGTTGCGACGGCGATGACCTTTCTGGCCGTCATTGTGGTCGGCAGCGTGAGCTTTTACTACCTGCCGGTCGACCTGCTGCCGGAGATCGAATACCCGCGCGTGACGGTCTACACCAACTATCCGAACGTGGGGCCGGAGGAGATGGAATCCATCATTACCGACCCGGTCGCGAACGCCGTCTCTAGCGTCCCCAACGTGGAGCGCATGACCTCCAGCTCCGACGAGGGCGGAAGCCGCGTGAACTTGGAGTTTGCTCAGGGTACCAACCTGGATGCCGCGGCCAACGACGTGCGTGCGGCCCTCGACCGCATCCGCGACGACCTCCCCGTCGAGGCGGAGCCCCCTGGCATCTGGAAGTTTGACCCGAACAGCCAGGAGATCGTTACCGTCGCAGTGGAATCGAGCCGCGACATGGAGTCCCTGACCCGACTGCTGGAACGGGACCTGGGCAAGCGATTCGAACAGATTCCCGGGGTGGGGACCCTAAACGTTCAAGGGGGGATCTACCGACAGATCCGGGTGGACATTAAACGAGACCGACTGAAATCCTACGACCTGTCGGCGGCCCAGGTGCAGGAGGCGATTGGCCAGTCGAACACGACCCTGCCCGGCGGCAACGTAAAGGAAGGCCTGAGCGACCTCTACATCCGCACCCAGGGCGAGTACGAATCGCTCGACGAAATTCGAGAGACCGTGGTGACGACGGTCGATGATACGCCAATTCGCGTAGAGGACGTGGCGGAGGTGGTGGATGGGTACGAGGACCTGGACCGCATCGCAGAGCTAAACGGCGTGCCCGTCCTCCGTCTCGAAATTCAGAAGCAAAGCGGCGCCAATACGGTCACCGTCGCGGACAACATTCGATCCGAGGTCGAGCAAATCAACGAGACCCGCTCGGATCTCCAGCTCACGGTGGTGAGCGACCAGAGCGACTTCATCCGAAAGTCGATTAACAACGTCCAGAACTCGGCCATCTGGGGCTCGCTCCTGGCCGTTCTGGTGCTGTACCTCTTCCTGCGCAACGGGTCGACGACGTTTATCATTGCGCTGTCGATTCCGATCTCGATCATCGCCACGTTCGGCCTGCTGTTTTTTAATGACCTCACGCTGAACCAGATGACGTTCGGGGGCTTGGCCTTGGGGGTGGGCCTGATCGTCGACAATGCGATCGTGGTCTTAGAAAACATTATCCGACAACGGGAGGAGAATGGCTTATCCCTAAAAGAGGCGGCCTCGGTCGGGACACGAGAGGTGGCGGGGGCCATCGTGGCCTCTACCCTCACCACGTCGGTCATCTTCCTTCCCCTCGTCTTTGCTCGCACCACCACGGCCGCCCTCTTCCAGTCGCTGGCCCTGGTCGTCGTGTTTGCGCTGGTGTGTTCGCTGCTCGTGGCCCTCACCCTGGTCCCGATGATGGCGAGTCGCTTCCTGACAATTGACGCGGGTGACGAATCGAGGGACGAGAAGGACTCGAAGTCGTGGTTCCAGCGCGCCTTTACCCGCCTCGAAAACCGCTATTCGGAACTAATCAAGCGTGTGCTAAAGCGCCGCTGGCTGGTGTTCGGCGCCACGGCGGCGCTCTTGGTCGGATCGATCGCCCTCTGGCCCCTCATCTCGATCGAGCTGGCGCCCCAGACCGACGCGAACCAGATCGACATCGACCTGGACATGGCGCAGGGGACCAACATTGCCGTCGTGATGGAGTACCTCGACGAGCTGGAGCGAAATGTGAAGCCCCTCCTCCCCGAGGAGGACATGGAGAACTTCGCCAAGCAGGTACAGCCGTGGGGTGCGGAGGTCGAGATTCGCCTCAAGTCGGCCGGCGAGCGCTCGGCCAATACGTTTGAGCTGGCCGACGACATTCGCTCCGAGGTCCTCGGCTCGGTTCCCGGGGCCGACGTTCGGGTCAATGCGCAGTCCGGCCTGTGGATTTTGCGGCGCGTCTTTAGTACGGGCGGAGGCAACGAGGACCTAGAGGTCGAACTCCGGGGCTACGACCTGGATCAGGCTCGATCGCTCTCAGAGCAGATCGAGTCCCGGCTCGAAAGCGTGGAGGGGGTCGCATCCGCTCGGACAGGCCGGCGTGAAGGCCGTCCCGAGCAGAATATTCGCTTTCGCCGGAGTAAGATCTCGTCTCTGGGCCTCTCCATTCAAGACGTGGCCGCGGCGGTGCAAACGAATGTAGGCGGCAGCCAGGCGGCCTCGTATCGGTCGGGCGGCGAGCAATTTCCCATCACGGTTCGCCTCCGGCCGGAAGACCGGCTTTCGGTAAAAGACCTTGACAACGTCTCGATCCGAACCCCCGAAGGCGAGTCGGTGCCCCTCTCTACCCTTGTCGAAGTGAACCGAGGCCGGGGCCCGACAGAGATCGAGCGCATCAACGGTCAGCGCGTGACCTACATCTCCGCCACGCTGGACAATGACGCTGTGCTGGGCGAAGTGGTCGACCGTGCCCGGGACGACCTGGCGGAGCTCAACCTGCCGGAGGGCTTTTCCGTCACCTTCGGTGGGGAGTACCGTGAACAGCAACGGGCGCAGACGGACTTCCTGATTGCCATCATTATGGCCCTCATCCTTATCTACATGGTGATGGCGGGTCAGTTCGAGCGCTTCCTCGATCCATTCGTGGTGATGTTCAGCGTGCCCCTCGTCCTGATTGGGGTGTTACCGACGCTGGTCCTCACGGATACAACCGTGAACATCCAGAGCGTCATGGGCTTGGTCATGCTCATTGGGATTGTCGTGAACAACGCCATCGTACTCGTCGACTACATCAACCTGATGCGTCGAAAGCACGGCATGGACCTCATGCCGGCCGTGGCCGAGGCCGGGCGCCTGCGCTTGCGTCCCATTCTGATGACAACGCTCACAACGGTGCTCGGACTGGTTCCCCTTGCACTCGGGATTGGGGCCGGGGCCGAGATTCAGGCTGCCCTCGCACGGGTCGTCATCGGCGGCCTCCTGGCCTCGACGCTCATCACGCTCGTCCTCATCCCAACCGCGTACGTGAGCCTGGAGCTGACGGCCCGCAGCCTCCGCTCGAAGCTGCCCGACTGGGCCTGGCTGCCGGATCCGGATGCCGGCCTCCAACCGCGACAGGCGTAATCCCCGTCCGCTCCCCCTCGGCCGCGCGTGATGCCTCGTCCGGGAGCAGACGGTGTCATCAGGGCGTGCGGGATCAGGCCCAGTCCGTCGTCGGGAACTGCGCCCTCGGACCGCCACATGGGTCGTACCACCTGCATGGTGGACGCTCTAATTCTCGAACGGCGCACCACATCCGGCACCAAATCTCATCGGGCGCCCTGCCACCACCGGTGTACCCTGAGGGCCCGCTTCGATCCAACGAGCGGTCCCTCCCTTCTTTTAGCAACGAAGACATGAACACTCTCACCCGACGATCCACCCGCTCTCCACGCGGCCTTCAGGACGAAGTGAACCGTGTATTTGAAACGCTTTTCCCCACCTCATGGAACGAGGACACCGGCGAACCCCGCGCGTCGATGTGGATGCCGCGGATGGACCTTACAGAATCCGACGATGCCTATCGCCTCCACGTCGACCTCCCCGGCCTCAAGAAGACAGACGTCACCATCCAGGTGGAAGACGGCCGACTGACGATCCGGGGCGAGCGCGACGAGCAGACCCAGCGCGAAGCCGAAAACATGCTCCGGACGGAGCGGATGTTCGGGTCGTTCTACCGCTCAATCCGGCTTCCGAAATCCATCCAGGAAGACAAGATCAAGGCCACGTTCAGCAACGGGGTGCTGGGCATTAATGTCCCCAAGGCAGAGGTCAGCAAGCCGAAGCACATCGCAATCTCGTAACCGGACGGGTGCCCTCCGGCTGGCCCTACGGGCTCGGGGGAGATGTCCTCCGGGCCCGATTGTGTTCTGGTCCTAGGTCACCGATTTCGCCACGTGCCTATCCGCGGATTTCCGTCACGAGCTGTATTTCCTTCAGGACGCTCTGCACCTCAAAGCACTCCTCGAAGGTGCCCTCGTATACGGTGGCTTTCCCCTCGTTATGAACCGTCCACGTGAGGTCTTCGGCCTTGCCACGGGGGCAGCCCGTTGCCTTCATGATTTGCCCGATGACCTCTTCGAAAGTGTGAACTTCGTCGTTAAAGAGGATGACCGTCCAGGGCTCATCGGTTCCGGAGCTGTCACCCTCCTCTTCAAGCTCTTCGACCTCCGGCGGGGCCGGTTCGACGTCCGGCTCTGCGGGACCGCCGTACACCGTGTCCGTGGGTCTCATGATGTGAAAACGGGAACTGTCCGGGTGGTGCGAGGCATGTGCGAATGAAGGGGCGGGCCCACCGTTCCGCTCAGCCCGTCGCGTCGACCGTCTCGGGCGTGGCCTCCTCCAGTTCAATCTCAAAGTTTTCCGTCACGGGGTTTGCAAGGAGCTCCTCGCACGCCTCTCGGGCGACGCCCCGGGCGGTCTCCTCATCGTCGGCCTCTATCCAGAGCTCGGCGCGTTTGCCCATCCGCACCTGCTCAACCAAATCGTACCCAAGGTTGGTCAGGGCATTGTGGACGGTCTTTCCCTCGGGATCCAATATGGACGGGCGTAGCGTGATGGAAATGGTGGCTTTGTACATGGGCACAGGATGCTGAAACAGAAGGAGCGAGCGGGCTCAGTCGCGATATTCGTCCGGGGCGGGCGTGGTGAGGGCCTCACCGAGCTGGTACGCCGCCTGTCCCATTCCGGCACACAGATACACCGCCAGGACCAGCACAAGCCCGAGGGCCTGACCCGCCACAATCACGAGCCCGGCCAGGACGTACGCGGCCGTCTTCTTGGGGTGGCCCCGCATGTATTGAATCGTAGGCGTGGGGATGGCATCAAACCGGATGCTCGACACCATCAGCACCGACAGGACCACCACGACGGGCATCATGACCTGAAAGGTGTCGAGCGCGAAGTAGCCTCCCCAGGTGGAGGTCTCCCCGGCCAGGATGAGCGCCACAATGGCGATCGCCTGCCCGGGAATGGGAAGCCCCTCGAATCCCTCGCGGTCCGTGTCGGACTCGGCGTTCATGTTGTACCGGGCCAGGCGCACACTTCCACAGAGGGCCGGCAGGGCGGCGACAATCATGCCGAGTGGCTCGTATCCGTCCAGCACGTAGGCGTACACCAGCACCGACGGGGCCACGCCGAACGACACAATGTCGCTGAGCGAGTCGAGCTGCACGCCAAAGGGCCCCTCCGCATTCGTCAGGCGGGCCATCAGGCCATCGAGCAAATCAAAAAAGCCCGCCGCCACGATGAGCCAGCAGGCCATCACAAACGCCCCCTCCAGCACCTGCGTAATGGCGAGAAATCCGCAGAACAGATTCAGCAGCGTAAAGAACGACGGCACGGCCACTTGCGGTGGGGGACGCTGGCTACGCTGCCGACGTCGGGCCGCCCGGTAGGCACTCAGCCGCCGCCGGATCCGTCCGGAGCCGGACGACTCGTCGGGCGGGGCCGCGCTGTTGGAGCGGTTCGCGAAGGACCGAATCATGGCGGGACAGGGTGTGTGAGATGCCTAAACAGTCACTACTCTTCCGCTGGTGCAGGGGCGGCTGTGTCCGAAGGCGCTGTGGGAACGGGTGTCAACTGCCCAATCACCGTCTCGCCGGCGCGCATGACCTGCCCCTCTTCCACGGTGAGTGTGACGTGCGGAGGCACAAGCACGTCCATGCGAGACCCGAACTTGACGATGCCGAAGCGGTCGCCCGCCGCCACGGTGTCGCCCTCCGCCAGATGGTACTCGATGCGCCGGGCCACGGCCCCCGCAATTTGCTTGAACAGCACCTTCGTCCCACTCGGGTGGCGAAGCCCCAGTTCCGACCGCTCGTTTTTCTCGCTGGCCTTCGGGTGCCACGCCACCAGGTAGTCGCCCGGACGGTAGCGCACGTACTCGATCGTGCCGCGGGCCGGCACGCGGTTGACGTGCACGTCGAGGGGTGAGAGGAAGATCGACACGCGCTGGGCCGGCCCCTCCAGGTACAGCGGTTCGTGCTCCTCCACAACCTCCACGACGCGGCCGTCGGCCGGAGCCAGCAGGCCCGTGTCGCGAGCTTCGGGTGGCGGGGTCCGTTCCGGGTCGCGAAAGAAGTAGAGCGTAAAGGCCACTCCGCCGACGGCCCCCAGTCCCAGCACCGCCTTCATCCACCAGGCGTCGACCCAGAGGGCAACCGCGCCCAGGACCAGGGCGAGCGCCACAACGATGGCAATGATGGTGTAGCCTTCTCGTGCAATCACGGGCGGGATTCAGTAGGTCGTGGAGGCGACGCAGGAGGCAGGCGCCCGATCCGATTGGCAACCTATCAAGCAATCAGGTCTGAGGCCTCTCCCCAGCCTCCGGTCCCAAAGACGAACTCAGACAGGGACTTCCGGGACCGCGGGCGTCGTTCGGCTGCCCGACGCCCTTCCGGCAACTGCTCCGGGTCACCCAGGTAGCCGACCGCCAGTCCCGCCATCGGCTCCACATCGTCCGGCACGTTGAAGGTCGTGCGGGCCCGGTCCTGTCGAATCCCCGCCATCTGGTGAACATACAGACCCATTTTCGTGGCCTGGAACGTGAGGGCGGCCGAGGCGGCGCCTACGTCGTGCTCGGCACAGCGGTTGTCCTCATCGTTGCGGTCGAAGGTCGTCTTGACGAACGACATCATGAGGACCGGCGCCAGGTGGGCCCACGCCTGATTCCCTTCGATAAGGCAGTTGAGGAGCGCCTCGTACGCCTCTTCATCCTCTTTTGTGGCCACGACGTAGCGCCAGGGCTGCTCGTTGTAGGACGACATGGTCCAGCGGGCCGCCTCCAGCATGCGGCGAATCTTCTCCGGCTCCACGGGCCGGTCGGCAAAGGCGCGTGGACTCCAACGAGTGCGGAAGACCTCGTCAATGTCGTGGGCGGCATCCGCAATCTTCTCGGCGGGGGCGTCAACGGTGCTTCGGTTCATCTAACGGGGAAAACCTGGGAGAAAAAAGACGATGGGGAACGGGCCTTGTGACGAAGCCCGCAGGCTGTACCTTTTTGGGCCCCAGAAGTTCACCCTGGACTCGGCCAGTGGGTTGGCGCTCTTTTGCATTAGTGCGCCGTTTCTATCTCCATTCGTACGCCTCCTCTCACACATCCCGCAGATGCCGAACAGGCCCCGCAGGGAGAGTTGCTCGGCCAATGCAAGGGCCCCTACCGTGAAAGGTACAGATCTTTCATTTCATACGGCTGCTCAAAGTGCTCGTCGGTCAGAGAATCGACAAACGCGATCGATTCGCCGGTTGATTTCATCTCCGGACCCAGCTCCTTCGGCACCTCGGGGAACTTGTCCCACGAGAAGACCGGCTCCTTGATGGCGTAGCCCTCGAGGTCGGACTCCAGGAGCCCCTGTTCGCGAAAGGTGCTCAGTTTCTCTCCCAGCATCACCTTCGTGGCGATGGCCGGGATGGGAATGCCCGAGGCCTTGGCGACAAACGGCACGGTGCGGGAGGCCCGCGGATTGGCCTCAATCACGTACACCACGCCGTCTTTCACGATCATCTGCACGTTGAGCAGGCCCGTCACGTCCAGCTCGAACGCCAGGTCGCGCGTGTACTGGCGGATCGTCTCCTGGATGTCTTCCGAGAGGCTGAACGGCGGCAGCACGGCCGTCGAGTCGCCCGAGTGGACGCCCGCCGGCTCGATGTGCTCCATAATGCCGGTAATCCACACCTCCTCCCCGTCGCACACCGCGTCCACGTCGACCTCGGTGGCGTCTTCCAGGAAGCGGTCGAGCAAAATCTCGTTGTCCGGGTAGATCGACAGGATGTTCTCGACGTATTCGGCCACCTCGTCGCGGTTGATGGCGATGCGCATCCCCTCCCCGCCCAGCACGTAGCTCGGGCGGATGAGCGTCGGGTAGCCGAGGTCGTCGGCCGTCGCCACCGCCTCCTCCACCGAGTGCGCTACGCCGTAGGGCGGGAACGGAATCTCCAGTTGCTTCAGGATCTCGGTGAACTTGCCGCGGTCTTCGACCAGGTCCATCTTCGTGTACGACGTCCCGAAGATCGGAAAGCCGTCCCCCTCAAAGCGCTCCCCCAGCTTAATGGCCGTCTGTCCCCCGAGCTGCAGGATCACCCCCTCCGGCTGCTCCAGGTCGATCACGTCCTGCACCCGCTCCCAGAAGACCGGCTCGAAGTAGGGCTTGTCCGCCACGTCGAAGTCCGTAGACACCGTCTCGGGGTT